>JBQTHV010000098.1:0-59022 GCA_052389555.1 Gemmatimonadales bacterium
GCCTCGAACCGCTCCGGCGGCGGGGCAAAGCTGCTCCGCTCGATCTGCACCTCGCGGATCATCCCGCCCCCGCCCTGCCACGGCGGCATCGCTTCGAGCAGGGCACGCTTGCCATAGAGGATCCCGATGCCGGTCGGGCCATAGAGCTTGTGGCTCGAGCAGGCGAAGAAGTCGCAGTCCATCGCGGTCACGTTGACCCGGAGATGGGGGGCCGACTGGGCGCCGTCCACCACCACGATCGCCCCCACCTCGTGTGCCATCGCGGTGATCGCATTGATCGGATTGATCGCCCCGATCACATTGGACGCGTGGGCCACGGCCACGATCCGGGTCCGGGGTCCCAGCATACGCTCGAAGGCGTCGAGGTCGAGCCCACCCGAGTCCATCAGCGGAATCGCCCTCACCTGCGCTCCCGCCCGTTCGGCTACGAGCTGCCACGGCACCAGGTTGGAGTGGTGCTCCATTTCGGTCACCAGGACCTCGTCGCCGGGCCGGAGCACTGACCCCCCGTAGCTCTGCGCCACCAGGTTGAGCGAGGCCGTGGTCCCAGCTGTGAATACGATCTCGCCCGGCGAGCTGGCTCCCAGGAACCGGCCGGCCTTCTCGCGAACCTGCTCGTAGGCGGTCGTCGCCGCCTCACTCAGCGTGTGGACCCCGCGATGGACATTGGCATTGATGTCCCGGTAGTAGCGGTCCATCGCATCGAGGACCGCGGCGGGCTTCTGGGCGGTCGAGGCGTTGTCGAGGTAGGCCAGCGGATGAGCTCGCACCTCACGGGCCAGGATCGGGAAGTCCGCCCTAACCCGCGTAACGTCCCACGCCGGGACGCGCCCGGTGCGAAGCTCGGCAGGAGGAATCACCGTGACTGGACTCACCTCTCACCTCTCACGTCTCACCTCTCACGTCTCACCTCTCGCCTGCCGGTCGCCCAGCCGCTCTCGGACGAGCCGGTCGAGCGCTTCGCGCACGGGAGCGGATGCGACCTCGTCGACCACCTCGGCCGCGAAGGCGTAGGTGAGGATTCGCCGGGCCTCGGCCCGTGCGATGCCCCGGCTCTGGAGATAGAAGTAGGCCATCTCATCGATCTGGCCGACCGCTGCGCCGTGGGTGCACTTCACATCGTCGGCAAAGATCTCGAGCTGGGGTTTGGTATCGACCTTGGCGCCCTCCGAGAGCAGCAAATTGCGATTGGTCTGCTTGGCATCGGTCTGCTGGGCAGCCGGCCGGACCAAGACCTTCCCGTTGAAGACCGCATGACTCCGGTCGTCCAGGATTCCCTTGTACACCTCCCAGCTCCGGCAGTTGGGGTGCTCGTGGAAAATCGCGGTGTGATTATCCACCAGCTGCTCGCCTCGGCCGAGGTACAGGCCATAGAGCAGGGTCTCGACGTTCTCGCCCCCCAAGCGCGCCTGGAGATCGTGCCGTGAGATCGTGCCGCCGGCGGCCAGCGTGAAGGACCGGTAGTGACTGTCCCGCTCCTGGTGGACCGCGGTGAGCCCGATATGGTAGGCAGCCTCGCTCTCCCGCTGGATCCGGGTGTGCTCGACCCAGGCGGCTTCGCCCACCATGACCTCGGTGACGGCGTTGGTGAACGACGCCGTCCTACCCAGCCCCACGTAGCTCTCGATGACCTGGGCGTGGGCCCAGCGCTCGACCACGACGAGCGTGCGGGTTAGGAGGGCTCTCCCTTCCGCCGCCGGCGTGGCGAGAAACACCAGGTGAATCGGCTCGGCGATTCGCGCTTCCGCCGCCACCCGCACCACCGCGCCTTCCTGGGCAAGCGCGGCGTTCAGCGCGCCAAACGAGGTGACCTCCGGCGTCGCGATCCGGGCAAACACTCGCTCGACCGTCGCAGGGTCCCGCTCGAGCGCCTCGGCAAGCGGCTCGACCGTTATCCCACCCGCCAACGGCGGCCGATGCGACAGCTCGGGACTGAAGACGCCATCCACGAAGACCAGGGTGCACCCGGAGGGCTCGCCGAGGCGGAGGGGGGCCAACCGATCCGCCGTGACCGCCGAGCCGCCCAGCCGCCCAGCCCCCGAGCCGTCCAGGTCCCACTCCCGGCGGGTTATGGCAGCCACCGGCGTAAAGCGCCAGTCTTCCTGCTTGGTCGTCGGAAATCCGGTCGCCGCAAACCGGTCGAAGGCCTCCCGGCGCCGAGCCTCCAGAGGATCGAGCCGCCGAGCCGCCGAGCCGCCGAGCAACACGCGCTCGAAAGCAGCGGCATAATGCGGACTCACGCCGGCTGCGGTTCCGGCGCTCCGGTCAGCCATTCGTATCCCTTCGCCTCGAGCTCGAGGGCGAGCTCCTTCCCGCCCGACTTCACGATCTGGCCATCGACCATCACGTGCACGAAGTCGGGAATAATGAAGTTGAGGAGCCGCTGGTAGTGGGTCACCACGATGGTAGCGCGATCCGGCCGGCGGAGCGCGTTCACCCCGTCGGCCACGATGCGGAGGGCATCGATGTCGAGGCCCGAATCGGTTTCGTCGAGCACCGCAAACCGCGGCTCGAGCACCGCCATCTGGAGGATCTCGTTCCGCTTCTTCTCGCCTCCCGAGAACCCACTGTTGACCGCCCGCTGCATGATCTCGGGTCCCCAGCCAACCAGTCTGAGCCGCTCTTCGAGCACCTCGAGGAAGTCGATCGGGTCGAGCTCTTCCTGGCCCCGCGCCTTGCGAATCGCGTTGTAGGCGGAGCGCAGGAAGTAGGCGTTGGTAACGCCCGCAATCTCGACCGGATACTGGAACGCCATGAAGAGCCCGGCTTGCGCTCGCTCCTCCGGCTCCATCTCGAGCAGGTCCTGACCGTCCAGCGTGATCGTCCCTGCCGTGACCGTGTAAACCGGGTGCCCCGCGAGCACCTGGGCAAGGGTGCTCTTGCCCGACCCATTGGGGCCCATGATGGCATGCACCTCGCCCGCTTTGACGGTGAGGTCGATGCCTTTGAGAATTCCCTTGTCCCCGGCGGAGGCCCGTAAGCCTCTGATTTCAAGCACGCGATGAATCTCCTTGATGGCTATTGGTTATTGGCTATTGGCTATTGGTCAACAGCCTGACCCGTTGGGTTTTTGTCCAATAGCCACTAGCTAATAGCCAATAGCCACTAGCTAATAGCCAATAGCCAATATGCCTTACCCGACGCTTCCCTCCAGACTGATCCCGAGCAGCTTCTGCGCTTCCACCGCAAACTCCATGGGGAGCTCCTTGAACACTTCCTTGCAGAACCCGTTTACGATCATCGAGATCGCGTTCTCGGTGTTGAGCCCCCGTTGCTTGCAGTAGAAGATCTGATCCTCGCCGATCTTCGAGGTACTGGCCTCGTGCTCCACGGCCGCGGTCGGGTTTTGCACGTCGATGTACGGGAAGGTGTTCGCCCCGCAGCGGTTGCCGATCAGCATCGAGTCGCACTGGGTGTAATTGCGCGCGCTAAAGGCCTTGGGGAGCACTTTGACCTGGCCCCGATAACTGTTGTTGCCGCGTCCCGCGCTGATTCCCTTCGAGACAATCGTGCTCCGGGTATTCCGGCCCATGTGGATCATCTTGGTGCCAGTGTCGGCCTGCTGCCGGCCATTCACCACGGCTACCGAGTAGAACTCGCCCACCGAATCATCCCCCTGGAGGATCACGCTCGGATACTTCCAGGTGATCGCCGACCCGGTCTCGACCTGGGTCCAGGAGATCTTAGCTCCCGCGAATGCCTTCCCGCGCTTGGTAACGAAGTTGTAGATCCCGCCCCGGCCCTCTTCGTCGCCGGCGTACCAGTTCTGCACCGTGGAGTACCGGATCGTGGCGCCAGGCAGCGCCACCAGCTCGACCACGGCCGCATGCAACTGGTTCTCGTCCCGCCGCGGCGCGGTGCAGCCTTCGAGGTAGCTCACCCAGGCCCCCTCATCCGCGATGATCAGGGTCCGCTCGAATTGGCCCGTGTTCTGCGCATTCATGCGGAAGTAGGTGGAGAGGTCCATCGGGCAGCGGACCCCCCTGGGCACATACACGAACGAACCGTCGCTGAAGACCGCCGAGTTGAGCGCGGCGAAGAAGTTGTCGCTCAGCGGGACCACCGAGCCCAGGTACTTCTGAACCAGGTCGGGGTGTTCCCGCACCGCCTCGGAGAACGAGCAGAAAATGATCCCCAGCTCGGCGAGCTGCTTCTTATAGGAGGTCCCCACCGAGACCGAGTCAAAAATGGCATCGACCGCGACGCCAGTCAGGATCTTTTGTTCAGTAAGCGGGATACCGAGCTTCTGGTACGTCTCGACCAGCTTGGGATCTGCCTCCTCCAGGGAGCCCAATGGCCTCTGGGTCTTCGGGGCCGCGTAATAGATGATATCCTGATAATCGATCGACGGATAAACCACGTTGGGCCAATGCGGCTCTTCCATCTTGATCCAGCCGCGGTACGCCTTCAGGCGCCAATCCAGAAGCCACTGGGGCTCACCCTTCTTGGCGGAAATGAGGCGAACGATCTCCTCCGAGAGACCCTTCGGGACCGTATCGGCTTCGATGTCGGTTACGAAGCCCCACTTGTACTCTCGGTTGACGAGCGATTCAACAGGACCGGTCATGCCACAATCCTAAGTGAATTTGTCGGGATTGTCAAAGACGGGAATTCGTTTTCAGGTAAGAACTTAGCAAGATGGGCCAGGGACTAGGGTCCGGGGGCCATGGCATTAACCTGCCCCGTCTGGTGATTATAGTCGTTGCGAAAACAACTAATACGATCATCTGGTCTGGGAAGCCTAAACAGCACCCCCTGGTCCCTGGCCCCGGGTCCCTGGCCCCTCCCCCTTGAGCTTTCCGCCCCCATACCGAAGATTAGCCAGTATGACCATCCATCGCATCCGGCTTCTGGGTGACCCGATTCTGCGCACCCGCTGCGAACCGATTAGCACCCCCCGATCTACTGCGGTTCGGGTCATCGCGGACGATCTCCGGGAGACCCTGCGCGACTGGCAGTCGCGATTCGGATATGGCCGGGGCATTGCCGCACCGCAGATCGGAGCTCCCGTCCGCATGGTGCACATCGAAATGGACCGCCCCTGGACCCTGATCAATCCCGAAATCATCGACATCGGAACCGAGGACTTTACCGTCTGGGACGATTGTTTCTCCTTCCCTAACCTGCTGGTCCGGGTGCAGCGGGCCTGGCACATCCGCATTCGGTATCAAGACCTGAAGGGAACCCCTCACGAGCTCGAGCTCACCGGCGATCGTTCGGAGCTGTTGCAGCACGAAATCGATCACCTCGATGGAGTGCTCGCGGTCGATCGCGCATACGGCTCGGATCCGTTCTGTCTGCGAGAGGAATGGAACCGACTCTTCACTGCCTCGGATCGTTACGGCGAGCCTGAGCCCCGCAGCGAGCAAGTACCTACTCCCTTATCCGCTCTGCTATAGCCGCGAGAGAGCGATGGGTCAGCTCATCGAGTTCTCGGCCAACGGTCGAATGGCCTGCGGTTACCTCGCGGCACCGTCCGGAACCTCAGGGCCGGGCCTCGTGGTGCTTCAGGAGTGGTGGGGTCTCGTCGATCACATCAAGGATGTGTGTGAGCGGTTTTCCCGGGAGGGGTTTGTCGCCCTCGCCCCCGATCTCTATGAGGGGACCGCTACCAGAAGCCCCGACGAAGCAGGCAAGCTCTTCATGGCGCTGAATATCGCCAAGGCGGGGAGCGACATTCGCGGTGCCGCCGAAGCACTGCTGGCCCGCTCCGAGGTGGCTCCCCAGAAGGTCGGCGTGGTCGGTTTTTGCATGGGTGGCCAACTTGCACTCTATGCGGGCGTCGAACACCCTGATCGCCTTGCCGCGGCGGTGGATTTCTACGGGGTGCACCCTCACGTGCGCATCGACCCAACCCGGTTTCGCATCCCCGTGCAGGTTCATTTCGGCAAACGGGATGCTTCGGTGCGGGAAGCCGACGCCCGGGCGCTGGTGAAGAAGATCCAGGCCGGCGGCGGGTCGATCGAAGCGCATTTCTACGACGCGGAGCACGCCTTCTTCAATGACACGCGACCGACCGTCTATGATCGGGAGAGCGCCGAGCTCGCGTGGAGGCGGACGGTCGCCTTTCTGAGGAAGCACTTGGCGTAAGGCAAGCTACCCTCCCATCAGCTATCAGCTATCAGACTGGCGACCGGGAGATTCCCGGGAGCCTGCTACCCCTTGCGGACCGTCGTTCGGCTCCTTAATTCTGTGAGTCCCGGCTATTGGCTATTGGCTATTGGCTATTGGATGCTCCGAGAACAACGACTCTCCGGCCGCCGTGCGTTGCTCGTGCCCGAGACAACCAATAGCCAATAGCCAATAGCCAATAGCCGATAACCCACGGAGCCCCGCCAGCATGACCTACGTAATCACCGAGGCCTGTATCGGTGTCAAAGACCGCTCGTGTGTCGATGTTTGTCCAGTCGATTGCATCTACGAAGGGGAGGACATGCTGTACATCCATCCGGACGAGTGCATCGATTGCGGCGCCTGCGAGCCGGAGTGCCCGGTGACTGCCATCTTTCCGGAAGAGGACGTACCCGCCAACTTGCAGCAGTATACCGAGAAGAACCGGGAAATCTTCAATTCCGATGCACCGCCGGGCAGGCCTCGCAAATAGGGACCAAGTAGCTTAGCTCCCTAGCTCCCTAGTCCCTGCAGGAACTTGAGGATCGCTCGGCTGGTCGGTACCGGCTGCTCGATACCGGGCAGATGGCCCGCACCCGGAATCTCCATCAACCGGGCACCGGGAATCGCCGCCGCCATGGCCTGAGCGATCGGAGGAGGGGTAACGGCATCCTCCGCGCCGACGAGGACGAGCGTGGGGATCCCGCTGAGCGTGGGGAGTAGCGGCGTGCTATCGGGACGCTCGCGCATCGCCGAGAGCGCTCCCACCAGGCCGGCCACCGGGGTGCTGAGGATCATGGTGCGTACGCGCTCGATGATCTCGGGGGAAACCTCCGGCGTGAAGAACCGCGGCAGCATCGCCTCGGCCGCCGCGATGGCGCCCTGCTCGCGGACCTTGCCGATCAGGGTCTCCCGCGCCCGGCGTCCTTCCGCGTTATCAGCTTCGGGCCGGGTGTCCATCAGGATCAGGCCGCTCACCCGCTCGCGCCAGCGCCGCAAGAGCTCGAAGGCGACGTAGCCGCCGAGCGACAAGCCACACACCACCACCCGCGCTTCTCCGACCGCGTCCAGCACCCCGATCAGGTCTTCGGCATAAGTGCTCATCGAATAGCCGAGATCCGGAGCCTCCGAGCGTCCCATGCCGCGCAAATCCGGCGCGATTCGGTGGAACCCGGTGAGCGTATCGAGCTGGTGATCCCAAATGGTGTGGTCGAGCGGAAACCCGTGAATGAAGAGAATGGGAGGCCCGGTGCCGCTGCCCCGTTGGTCTATCGCGAGCTGGACCCCGTTCACCGAGATTCGATCCACCGGCGCGCCGGCGGGCTGGGCCTGGAAATGCTCGGCGAGATCGGGGGGGAGCGCTACCGGGCGTCCGTCCCGGTCAATGCAGACAAACACGAATTCGGCGGTGGCGATCAGGACACCATCATCGGCGCGCCGAGCTGTCTGCCGCATCGTAAAGCTGGTGCGGCCCATGTGCACCATCGCGTGGTCAATGACCAGCTGGTCCCGGGAGAAGGCGGGGGCCAGATAGTCGATGACAGTCTTTCGCACGGCAGGCCAGGAGCCCCGTCGCGTAAAGACGTCCATACCCGGACCTCGGGCGAGCAAGTCCCACCGGGCTCGCTCGAAGACCCGAACGAACGCGGCCTGGTTGACGTGACCGAAGGCATCGCAGTCGTCGGGATAGACGACGAGTTCTACTTCGGTCGGTCGCATGCTGCGAAACCTACGTGAGGGTCGTGAGGTCCCGCTACCTTTCCCCCATGTATCTGCGCTTCCGGACGAGCTTCACTCGCATGGTCGGCGGATTGCGCCGGTGAGCGCGGTGGGCTTGCTCCGCCTGGTCGAAGACCCGGCGGAGTTCGCGGAGGTGCTGGATCAGCTGCAAAGCGAGCCGTTGATCGCAGTCGATACGGAGGCCGCGAGCTTCCACCGCTATTTCGACCGCGTCTACCTCCTCCAGCTTTCGACCCGTGCTACGACGTGGATCATTGATCCGCTCGCTACCCGCGGCCTCCCCGGGCTCGGCGATCTGCTGGCCGACCCCGGCATCGAGTTTGTCTTCCACGACGCCGACTACGACCTCCGCCTGCTGGCCCACGAGTTCAACTACCGTGCGGCCCGGATCTTCGATACCCGGGTTGCGGCGCAGTTCCTCCACGAGCCCGGAGTAGGGCTCGCCGCGCTGCTGGCCAAGCATTTCGGAGTAACACTCGACAAGCGATTTCAGCGAGCCGATTGGTCCTCTCGTCCACTCTCGACCCCACTGCTCGAGTACGCTGCAACCGATACGCGGTATCTCCCGGAGCTGCGCGACTTGCTCTACCACCGCTTGGCGGTTGCGGGGCGGTTGAGCTGGGTCGAAGAGGAATGCGAGCTCCTGCGCGAGGTTCGCTGGCCCGAACCGGAACCGGCAGCCGTGGCGGCACTGGACGTCAAGGGAGCGCGGTGGCTCAATCCGCGCGAGCTCGCCGTGTTTCGGGAGCTCTACGTCTGGCGCGACGGCCTTGCCCGCGAGCTCGATCGGGCTCCCTTCCGAATCGTGGGAAACGAGGCACTCATCGCCCTGGCACGGTATCCACCGGGGGATCTCAATGGGCTACGCCGAGTACGCGGCCTGGGGCGCCAGTGCCGGGAGCGATACAGCGCTGCCATTCTCGCCGCCATCAAACGGGGACTCGAGCTGCGCGATGCTGAACTGCCTCGGTTTCCGCGCCCGACCCGCCATCGGCCCGACCCCGCGTTCATGGCGCGGCTCGAGCGATTGAGGAGTGCACGAGCGAGCGAGTCGGCGAGGCTCGAGTTGCCGCCGGGCCTCATCGCTCCCAACTGGCTCCTCGAGGCGATTGCTCGAAGTGCGCCCACGAGCCTAGAAGAGCTCGGAGCGATAGCTGGCATGAGGCGCTGGCAACGAGACGTGATGGGGCAGTCGTTGTTTAGTAGTATTAAAGACAACTATTAAAGCGCGATCCGGCGCCCTGCTCGCAACTCGCTAACTCCTGGCTGCTAGTCTCGATCCCAACCGATTCTCGAGTATGGTCGTCCAACTATCGCAGTCGCCAGGGACGGTCCCGTGGAAGATCTCGAGTTGATCGCCGGCGCCCGGGCTGGCGACCGGAACGCTGCCCGCCGGCTTTACGAGCGCCATGCGCCCCGGGTCTATCGACTGATCTATCGCACCGTCGGCGACGAAGAGCTGGCGCGGGAATACACCCAGGATACGTTCGTGCGAGTCTTTCAACGGCTGGACCAGTACCGAGGCGAATCGGCTTTCTCGACCTGGCTGCATGCCGTCGCGATGTCGATGCTCTTCACCGGACTGCGCCGGCTCAAGCGACTGCGCTCACGCGAACGTGAGCTGGCTGTCGCCGAGAGTTATCCCGCCCCCGCGCCGACCGGCGACCCTCACCTTCGCGATCGCATTCAGGCTGAGCTTGCCCGTCTCCCGCTGCGGCTACGGGTGCCGGTCGTGATGCACGATGTGGAGGGTTTCACGCATCGAGAGATTGCCGAAGCTCTCGGCATCCCCGAAGGAACCAGCAAGGCGCGGCTCGCCGAGGCGAGAACCAGGCTGCGAGAGGCGCTGGCCGGAATCGGCCGCGGCTAGAAAGGAAGTAGCGATGGACGAGAAAGAACTGCAGGAACATCTCGAGGATCTCAAGACAACCTGGCGAGTCCCCCGGGAAGTTCCGCTCACCGAGATGTGGGACGCTATCGAGGCCCGAGCGTTCCCGGCACCCCGAAAAGGGTCGCCGTGGATCCGCACCATCCTGCCCATGGCCGCCACGCTCGTCCTGGGATTCGGCATCGGCCAATTCGCTCCAGCTCTACTGGGTCCCGAGGAAAGCCGTGAGCCGCAGGTTGCGGAATTATCGAGCGCCGCGCCGCCGAGCCGCCGGGCTACTGAGTCAGTGCCATTCGTCGGCGTGGCGAACAACTATCTCGACCGGGTGACCGCGCTCCTGGTCACCCTGAACGAAGAGTCCCGCCGAGGGCAGTCGCTGGAACGAACCAGCGAACGGGCGCGCGACCTGCTCGCCACGACGCGGCTCTTACTCGATGCTCCCGAGATCACCGATCCCCGCCTGCGCGACTTGCTCGAAGACCTCGAGCTCGTGCTCGCGCAGATCGCCCGACTTCCGACCCGAGCGCCGGATCCCGACGTATACCTCATCGACCAGGCACTGGACGAGCGGGAGGTGCTCCCGCGGCTCCGCGTGATGCTCGCGGAGAATCCCACCTCCGAGCCATAAGAGGACCGACCTCCGATGCGAACCCTTGTTTTGATTCTCAGTTCCCTGGCTGTTGCAGGCTTTGCCTCGGCGCAGCAATCACCTCCCGCACCGCCGGCGGCGCCGAAACCGAAACCGGCACCCAAGGTCAAAGCACCGCTCGACGAGTGGCGCGAGCGAACTCTCGAAGCGAGTCGAGCGGCGATGGAGCGGGCCCAGGAGCAGGCAAAGGCCGCGCTGGAGCGGGCCCGAGAGTTCCAGTTAGAGGGACAACTCCACGCGATGGACGAGGCCCGCGCGGCCCTCGAGGGCGCCCGGCTGGAGGGCAAGCTCTTCGATCTCCAGTTCCAAATGCCCGCTATCCCGCTAGTCCCGCCGTTGCCTCCCGTGCACTTCGACTTTAACTGGCACGAGGACGAGGCCCCGCGGGCGCAGGGAGAGTTGAACCGGATCCGGCCCCAGCAAGGAAGCCCCGAAGATTCGCTCTACCGCGCCGCGCGACAGGCCCTCAATGCCGGCGACTATGCGCGGGCTGCATCGTTGTTCCAGACGTTCGAGCAGAGGTTTCCCCGGTCTCGCTCGGCGCCGGGCGCACTCTACTATCAGGCCTTCGCCCTCTATCGCTCGGGCTCGACCGATCACTTGCGCACAGCGCTTCAGGTGCTGCGCACCCGGCAGGACAAGTATCCCCAGGCGGCTACCGATTCCGACGCAGCGACGCTGCGCACCAGGGTCTATGCAGCTCTTGCCGCACGGGGGGACGAGCAAGCCGCGGCCGCGGTGCGGGCCGCGAGCGCCAGCGGAGCGACCTGCGACGAAGACGAGATGGAGGTCCGAGCCGAGGCACTGAACGCGCTCGTGCAGATCGATCCGGAGGGCGGCGCCGCCGCCATCAAGCGCGTGTTAGCCCGAAGGGATGAATGTTCGGTTCGGCTGCGGCGCCGGGCGGTCTATCTCCTGGCCCGGGCCGGGACCGAGCAGGCGACCAACGACCTGCTGGACGTCGCGCGGACCGATCCCGATCCGTCGGTCCGGAGCGACGCGATTTCCATTCTGGGGCGCTCATCGTTTGCGGCGGTGACCCCCCAGCGGCTGGTCCAGCTCTTCAACGACAGTCCCGAAGAGCGGACCCGCCGCGCGGTGCTCTCTGCGCTCAGGACGCGGGGGGATGCCGAATCGCGCCGGGCAATTCGGTCGATCATCGAGCGGACCGACGTGCCCGAGGGCGTACGGGCCGAGGCCATTTCGAGTTTGGCGGGCAGCTCGTTCATGTGGGTTGAGGCCGCCGTTCGGCCGGTAGAAGTTGCGGCCGGAGTTCCCGTTCGCCCGAGAGAGGTTCGGGGGACGAGCGAGCACGGTCTCACCGAAGAAGACGCGACCTTCCTCCGCAGCTTCTATGGCCGCACCGACTCGCGCGCCCTCAAGAGCCGGATCGTGTCCGTGCTGGCAAGGAACGGGGGCGAGGCCAACGAGCAGTGGCTCATGGCCCTGGTGCGCAACCCGTCCGAAGAGAGCAGCCTCCGGCGCGAGGCGCTATCACGGCTCAAGAGCAGCGCCATCTCGATCGAGGACCTGGGTAAGCTCTATGACGGGCTCTCGGAGCGAGAGCTCCGCCGGGCGGTGGTGAGCCAGCTGGCCTCCCGCGAGGAGCCGGCGGCAGTCGACAAGCTGATCGACATCGCCAAGACCAGCACCGACCCGCAGGTTAGGAACTCCGCGATCCAGGCGCTCACCAGAAAGAAGGACAACCCCAAGGCGATCGCGTTCATCCGCGAACTGGTGGAGAAGCCATGAACACACAGGGCGAAGGGACCAGGGACCAGGGGCCGCGACATCGCTGGCCGCTCGCGGCGATCACTGCCATCGCGCTCGCGGCTAGCTTGCACTCGCAAGGCACCTTGCGCTCCCGGGTCGAAGCCAGCGACGGTCGGGTCCAGTTCCGATTCGCGCCGCGGGCCGACGTCTGCGGCTGGGGACCGAACGTCCAGGTCGGCCGCTCGACCTTTATCTCCTCGGGAAACTTCGCGACCGACGACCGCGCCTGCCGTCGCGGGCCGGTGGTCGTGCGGGTTACCCGATCGGGCGGCCAGGTCGTCGGCGTTGAGACCGAGATCGCGCCGGACGTCCGACCCGAGGGAGTGACCGATCTCGGCGCGGTGTCCGCCCCTGCCGCGGCGGAGTACCTGCTGGATCTGGCAGGTCGCGCGGAAGGACGGCCCGCCCGCGAAGCGATCCTGCCGGCCGTGCTGGCAGACAGCGCGATGGTGTGGCCGGCATTACTCGCGCTGGGCCGGAATCGCGATCTCTCGCGCTCGGTCCGGCAATCGGCGTTGGGCTGGCTGGGCCGCGAAATCGACCGGCTTTCCGCGGAAGACGGCCGGCGGATTTCGGCAGCGCTGGTCACGCTCGCCGGCGACAGCGAAGAGACCACCGCGATCCGGCAGCAGGCGGTCTCGGTCCTCGCGCGGAACCAGCGGGCCGACTTGGCCGCGCTGACCCGCATGGCAGGAGGAGAGGATTTGTGGCTCCGCAAGGCCGCGATTCAGGCGCTGGCCAGCTCGGGGGACCCACGGGCCCGTGACTTCCTTCGCACGGCACTTAACGATCCGAATCTGTCGGACCAGCTCCGGGTGAGCGTCATTCGCGGGCTGGGGGGCCAGTATGCCACCGCGCGCGACCTCGAGCTCCTGCGGACTCGTTACCGCGGACTCAGCTCGAGCGATACACGCCGAGCCGTCCTGTCGGCCGTCGCGGAACAGGGCGGTCCCGCCAACCTGCAGTGGCTGCTCGGCATCGCGGGTGATCCTGACACGGAGCCGGAGGTCAGAAGCCAGGCCACCGAAGCGGTCCAGCGCGCGGGCGGGACGACCGCCCAGCTGGTCCGGCTTTACGAGCAGTCGCCCGACCGCCGCGGCAAAGAGGCGGCGATCAATGCGCTGTTCAGGAACGGCGACCGCGCGGCCGTGGATGCGCTGGTGCGAATGGCCCGCACCGAAACGGACATCTCGGTACGCAAGTCGCTGATCAACCGGCTGGGGCGGCTCGATGACGAGCGAGTGCGGGAGCTGCTCCGGGAGATGACAGGGATCAGGAATTAGCGAGTAGGAGTTAGCGAGTAGCGAAATAGGGAAAAGCCCGACGGTCGAGATGCTCTAACCGGCGGGCTTTTCTATTCGCTAACTCCTACTCGCTCCTCGCTGATCAACCAAGAAACGCCCTAACCCGCGGATCCATACGGTCGGGCGTCCAGTACGGCTCCCATACGAGATCGATCTCGACACTCCGTACCCCTTCGAGATCCTCGAGCACCAGCTTGGCGTCCTGGATGATCTCCGGGCCGGACGGGCACCCGGGCGAGGTCAGGGTCATCTTGACCTTGACGTCGCCCTCCTCGTTCACCCCCGTGTCGTACACCAGGCCCAAGTCCACGATGTTGAGCCCCAGCTCGGGGTCCTTCACGGCGCGCAGCGCCTTGCGGATGGTCTCAGCAGTAAGAGCGGTCATTCCCTAGTCCCGGTCTGATTCCAACTTCGCCCCGCTCTCGGTGGCCGTCAATACTGGAGCGATTTCGAGAACTCGATCGGAGAGCTCATGTCGCAGCTCCTGCAAGACCCCGATCGAGTTCCGGAGCCGGGGTTGGAGGCTGCGATTGGTGAGAAAGACGAGGAAGAGATCGCGCGAAGGGTCGATCCACAGCATGGTGCCGGTCCAGCCGGTATGCCCGAAGGCGCACGCACAGATGAGATTGCCGAACGCTCCCGGCCTGGAGGAGTCCTCTCTCGGGACCGGCGTATCCCATCCGAGCGCCCGGCCCGCATCGTTGGCGCGATTGAGAAACTGCTGAAGCGTGCCGGCTGAAACCCACGGGTTGGCCCCCCCAGGCGGCGTTCCTTCCCGAAGCCAGGTCTGCGCGAAGCGAGCGAGGTCGAGGCCGGTGGAATAGAGGCCCGCATGGCCCGCAACGCCACCCAAGAAGAAGGCGTTGTCGTCATTGACCCGACCGGGTACCGCGCAGCAGCCGATCCTGCGGCTGGGCGCCACCGAAGCTCCGCGCGGAAGCTCCGGGGCAAAGGCTGTGGCGGCCATGCCGAGAGGACTGAAGACCTCCCGGGCGGTGAATTGGTCGAGCGGCTGGCCGGTAGCCGTTTCCACCAACAGACCGAGGAGAATCGCGTTGAGATCGCTGTACTCGGTTACGGTACCGGGAACATGACGGAGCTGGGTTCGAAAGAGCTGGTCGAGCGCCGCTTCCCGACCGGCGGCTCGGTAGAGGGGGAGATATGGCGGCAAACCACTCGTATGGTCGAGCAGCATCCTGACCATAACCCGCTCCCGGCCGTCGCCGGCGAATCGGGGCAGATAGTGGAAGACCGGCGCATCGAGAGCAATGCGGCCTCGATCCGCCAGCACGAGCAGCGCGCTCGTCGTGGCCACCACCTTGGTCAGGGAAGCGAGGTCCCATCGGGTCCGATAGGCTGACGGCACCGCCCCGCGCTGAATGCCGCGCTGCACGACTCGAGCGACCGGCGCGAAAGCGGTATCGCCCGAGGCCGGAGCGAGGATCGCGAGATACGCCAGGAACGAGAGGATCATCGCGCGGGCTCCCGGATCGACCCTAGTGGTAGTGAATACAACAACGTCACCGTCGCGGCGTCACGCTGGCTTAGCCTGCTCACCCGGGTAGCCGGATACATCACGTCGGCGGGATTCCCGGAGTGGGCCAGTCCAAGGGCATGTCCTACTTCGTGGGTGGCTACTGCCTGGGCGATTGCGGACGAAATCGAGTGGCCTCCTGGATCCTTTCGCGCCAGGGCGATGCGGGCAAAGTGAATCGCGCCGGTTCGACTCCACTCGAGATCCGTGAGCCCGACCCGCTCGCCGTCGAGCTGCTCTTCCGAGCGAATCTGGATCTGCGCTGTCGCGGTGTCCCGGATGAGAACAAAACGAATACCGGCGCCGGTACCTTCCCACGCCGTGAGAGCGGCGCGCACCGTCTCCGTCAGGGCGGACTCGATGCCCGGCTCGGCCGGAACGATGGCAACCACAATCGGATTGGCGGGATCCGGCCAGCGGCGAACGACTGAATCCGTCTCGGTAAAGAGCGAATCGAAATAGATCCGGGCCCCCGATTGGACCAGCTGACGCCGCCCCTCGAGACGGGCGAGGAGATCGATGGTCGGCGTCCGGCTCCCGTTCTCCAGCGAGGTAGCCGGGGAGGCCTCCGGGACCTGGCGGGGTTCCGGCGCCGAACTCCGCACGGCGGCACGGGAACGCTGCGCCGAGCGGGAGGTGTCGCTCTGCAGAGGCGCCGCAGCGGCCGCTCGGTCAGGGCGGACACGATCGAAGACGACGAGCCCAGCCAGGCCGGCCAGGCCGATAAGCATCAAGCGCTTCATGGGAGGAAGTCCAGGGAATATACCGCTGCACGTCGCGTGCCGGAGCGGGGCAGCACGGCTGGGCGGCTAGGCGGCAGGACGGCTGGGCGGCTAGGCGGCTAGGGGGCTAGGGGGCTAGCGCTTGGCGTCGAGCCAGTTGTTCCCGATTCCTACCTCGACGACCAGGGGGACCTTGAGTCTTGCAGCGGATTCCATGTGGGCCTTGACCATCTCGGCGACCTGCACGAGCTCGCCCTCCGGCGCTTCCAGGACCAGCTCGTCGTGTACCTGAAGCAGCAACCGGCCCGCGGCCCCGCTCTCCTTGAGCCCGCGATGGATGCGAACCATGGCGATCTTGATGAGATCGGCGGCCGATCCCTGGAGCGGCGCGTTCTGGGCCTGTCGTTCACCGAAGGCGCGCGTGTTAAAGTTCCGGTCCTTCACTTCCGGGATATAGCGGCGCCGTCCGAACAACGTCTCGACGTATCCCCGCTCCCGCGCGAGCGCGATCTGCCGGTCGAGGAAGGCACGAACCCCGGCGAATCGCCGGAAGTATTCACCGATGAACGCGCGGGCCTCCTCCTGCGCGATCCCGAGCTGTCGGGACAGTGCAAACGGACCCTGGCCGTAGATCGTGGCAAAGTTGATGGTCTTGGCCCGGGCCCGCATCTCGGGGGTGACCTGCTCGGCAGCGGTGCCAAAGATGATCGCCGCGGTCTCGCGGTGAATGTCGCCGCCGGCCTGGAACGCCGCGATGAAGGCCGGATCCTCCGAGAGATGCGCTATCAGGCGGAGTTCGATCTGCGAATAATCGGCGACGATGAACTTCCATCCGGGAGCAGGGACGAACCCCCGCCGGATCTCCTCCCCTCGCGGCGTGCGAACCGGGATATTCTGGAGATTGGGCTCCGAGGATGAGAGCCTTCCGGTGGCCGCGCCGACCTGATTGAAACTGGTGTGAATGCGGCCGGTCCTGGGATGAACCCGGGCGGGCAGCGCTTCGACGTAGGTCGAGCGGAGCTTCTCGAGCTCTCGATACTCGAGGAGCAGCCGGGGAACCTCGTGACCCAGCGCGGCGAGCTGCTCGAGGACGTCGGCGTCGGTCGAGGGGCCGGTCTTGGTCCGCTTGAGCACGGGAAGCTGGAGCTTCTCGAACAGGATGGCGGCGAGCTGGCGAGGGCTGTTCACATTGAAGGGCGCCCCGGCGGCCTGCTGGATCTCGGCGTCGAGCCTGCGCAGATCGCCGGCGAGCTCCTGCGCCAGCCGGGCGAACACGGCCGAATCGATCGCGATTCCATCCCACTCCATATCCACCAGCACTTCAACCAGTGGCATCTCGATCTCGTCGAGGAGCGGCTGCAGCGTCGTTGCGTTGAGCCGCGGCTCGAACACCTGGTGGAGCGCGAGCACGGTCGTCGCATCGGCGCCGCAGTAGTTCGCGGCCTCGGCGACGGCGACCTCGGCAAAGGGGATCTCGTTCTTCCCCCTCCCCGAGACCTGGCTGTATCGGCGCATCGGACGGCCGAGGTGATCGAGCGACAGCGTGTCGATGGCGTGGCTCCGGCGGCCGGGGTCGAGCACGAAGCTCGCGAGCATGCTGTCATACACTACGCCGCGGAGCTCGACTCCGGCGCGGCGGAGCACTTGCCAGTCGTATTTGATATTGTGGCCGGCCTTTTTCACCGCAGGATCCCGGAGCAGGCTGGCGAGCGCGCCGCAGGCAGGATCGGTGAGAGCTGGCAGGTTCACCACCGGCGCCGGGGCGGCGAGCTCGCCGCGTCGAGGACGGTGGCCGAACGGGAGATACCAGGCGGTGTCGGGCGCAATCGCGAGCGAGATCCCCACGAGATCCGCATCGCGCGGTTCGATCGAACTGGTCTCCGTATCGAGCGCGATGAGCGGTGGGGCGCGCAAGGCGCGCACCAGCTCGGCGAGTCGATCCGGCGTGTCAATCACGCAGGTTGAGACGGCAACCGGTTGGGCCGGCTCGCCCGGGACCGGTACCGTGAGCGGTTCCGCCGGCCCTTCGGCTTCCATGAGGCGGCTCACCAGGGAGTGGAATTCGAGACGGGTGAGCTCGTTGAGCAGCGCGGCGCGGTCCGGCTCCCGCACGGCGGCCGTGTCGAGATCGAGTTCCACCGGCACCTCGGTCTGCAAGGTGACCAGCTCGCGCGAGAGGCGCGCGTCGTCGGCGTACTGGCGGAGCGCTTCGCGGGGGCGCTTCGCGGGGATCTCCCCTGCCCTGGCGAGCAACGTCTCGAGGTCGCCGTATTGCCCCAGCAACTGCACCGCGCCCTTCTCACCGATCCCTTTCACGCCGGGTACGTTATCGGACGTGTCTCCCACGAGCGCGAGATAGTCCACCACCTGCCCGGGGGGAATGCCGAAGCGCTCGCTCGCGTTCGATTGGTCGACCCAGTGCTCCTCCACGCCCGCGGGCCCGCCGCGGCCGGGATTGAGCAAGGCGATGTGGGGACCCACCAGCTGGTGGAAATCCTTGTCGCCGGAGACGATCACGACCTGGCGGCCGGCGGCCGCTTCCCGAGTCGCCAGACTCGCGATAACGTCGTCGGCCTCATAACCCGGGACCTGGAGCACAGGCACCCGGAACGCGGCCAACAGCGCATTCACCTGGGTCAGGGCGAGATCGAAATCCTGCTGGAGCTCTTCGCCGAGTTTGGTGCGGGTCGACTTGTACGCGGCGTAGCGGCTGGTCCGGTAGGAGTCGCCGGCATCGAGCACCCACACGAGGTAATCGGGCTGGTACTTGGTCTGGAGGCGGAGCAGGAAGTTGACGATGCCCCACGCGGCCGACGTGTTCTCCCCCCGGCTGGTGCGAAGGGGCCGGCTGATCAGCGCGAAGAACGCGCGGTAGATCAGCGCGTGGCCGTCAACCAGAAAGAGCTGGGGCGGGTCGTGCTGCGGCATGGGAGAAGGCTATTGGCTATTGGTCATTGGCTATTGGGGAGAAGCCCGACCCCGCCAGGCTGTGAACCAATAGCTAATAGCCAATAGCCAATAGCCTCATTCTCATCCTGGCGGTCCTTGCCGAATGACCTCCGCTCGCGCCCGATTGAATTCGGCCCGCGACTCCGGGGTGATGCGCAGGCGGGAGAAGCCAAGCGGCCCGGTGAACACGATGTTCGCCCGGTAGTGGTTGTAGATCCACTGGATGATGCGCTGATCGGAGGCGAGCGCGTTCTCGAAGATCTGATCGGGCTCCCCCAGCGTCACATACACCTCGCCCCGCTCGCTTCGCCAGCCCGGACCGGCCTCATCGCGGAAGCGCTCGTTCGCGATTGCAATCCGGCTGAAGTACTGGTCGAGCACCTCGTTCTCCGGGGTATGCGGGTTACGGTCGGTGGCTACCCAGAACTCCCGCCACAGACGGGTCCGATCGGCGGGACGAGCGTTCCGCAGCGCGTTGAGCCGGTCGGGGGCCCAGGGGAACCAGCGGAGCAGGGTGAGCAGATTGTCGTAGTCGGTCACCACCCAGCTCCGCGAGAACGAAACCAGCGCAGTCACCCGGCGCGCCTCGCTTCCCTCCCCTACCGTGATCCGCAATTGCCCCAGCGGCGGGGCATCCGGAGCAATCCGCAGGAGATACCCTTCGACCGGCCGGTCGCCCTGGAACGGGATATTGACCTGATAGAGCAGGCTATCCCGGTCGTCCCGCACAATCACCGGGACCTGGCGAGCGCCGGGCTGCCGGTATCCCTCGATGTACATGAGGAGGGAGTCCCCTCCCCCGTTGGCGACGGTCCCGCGCGGGTTAAGCAGGAGCACCACCGAATCGGTCAGGGCGCGGCGGGGACGCGCCTCATAGACGAAGATCGGTGGAGTGAAACTCCCTGCCGGGAAGGCCGGTACCTCGAGTACTTGCTCCCCGCGCGAGGAGACGTTGGCGGCCGGGTCCCGCACCGTGACACTCAGGGTGTAGCTCCCGGAGACGAGCAGGAATCCCTGCTCGACGATCACGCTCTCGTCGTTGCGCTGGGTTTCGGAGAACGAATCCACTCGCACCAGCTCGTCCCGGACGGCCTGGATGGGAGCTTGTCCGGTGCGGGCCAGCTGGTACTCCACTCGGAACCTGGCTACGTACGAACGTCCCTCACGGGTGAAGGCGAACGCGTGATTGGCGAACGAAAGCCCGATCCGCGCGATGACCGAGTCCCCCTGCCCGGCGAAGAACGCGGCAGTTCCGACGAACGGCATCGGGCCGCCAGCGGCGATCCGCCCGAGCCGTTGGTATACCGTGGCGAGGTTGAACAGCTCGTCGAGGGTCTGCTCGGTCGAGGGTCCGACCTCGCCCGATGGCGGGCCGCCGGCCCGGGATGCACACGCGAAGGCGCCGGCCAGGAGCGAGCTCCAGCCGAAAAGACGGAGGCAGCGCGGCACAGCTATATTGTTCCGGTTCAACACCTGCGGTAGCTTGGATTTCTTCCCATGAGCCAAGATAACCTCGTCGGGCTGACGGTTGCCGGTTACCAGCTGCTCGGACACGTCGGCGAGGGCGGCACGGCAACTGTCTATCGGGCTCAACATTCCGAGCGTGGCCAGGCTGCCGTCAAAATCCTGCGTCCCCGCATGGCGCAGGATCCGATCGCGGTCAAGCGGTTTCTGCGCGAGGCTGAGTACGGGTCCAGGGTGACCCACCCGCACATCGTGCGGACCTATGACTACGGCGAGAGCGACGGCCTCTATTATCTCGCGCTGGAATGGGCCCCGGGCGAGCCGCTGGCAAGTTTCCTGGCCGGCGCCGGGCGGCTGGCCCCTCCGCTCGTGGCGGGGATCATCTCGCAGCTGGGCGACGCGCTCGAAGCCTCGCACCAGGCGGGGATCATCCACCGCGATCTCAAGCCGGCAAACATCATGTACGATCCGGCCACGCAGACCGCGCGCCTTCTCGATTTCGGAATTGCGCGAGATGCCGACCAGGGCCCCGAGGATCGGCTGACCCGGGCGGGCTTCTTCGTGGGCACCCTACAGTACGTCGCGCCGGAGGCCCTATCGGGAGAGCTGGTCGATGAGCAGGCCGATGTGTATAGCCTCGCCACCATCGCATACAATCTGATGACCGGCGTCCTTCCGTTCCCCGGCAAGGGCCCCCGCGAGCTCTTCCAGCAATTGCTCACCCAATCGCCTATTCCGCTTAATCAGGCGGTCCGGGGAGTCAGCCTCGCGCCTGCAATCGAGCAAGCGGTGATGAGAGGGCTCGAGCGGGACCTCCAAAAGCGATGGAAGACTGTCCGGGAGTTCGCCACGGCCTTCTGCGACGCGGTAGAAGAGACCGATCGGGCCCCGAAGAAGGGCGGCTTCCTCTCCACGATCTTCCGAAGAGGGGGCACATGAGCGACCGGGAGTCGCTCGCGGCATTGCTGCGCGAGCGCTCCATGGCGTTCGGTTCGTTCCGGCTGGCCTCAGGAAGGGAATCCCGCTACTACATCGATGCCCGCAAGACGACCATGTCCGCCGAGGGACAGGTGCTGGTCGGCCGGCTAGGCCTCCAAACCATCCGGGAGCAAGGGTGGAATCCTGCTGCAGTCGGCGGGCTTACGATGGGAGCCGACCCGGTCGCCTACGCCATCGCGCGGGCCAGCGCGGATGCTCCTCCGTTGATCCACGCCTTCACGGTGCGCAAGGCAGCCAAAGATCACGGCACGGGCCGCCTGATCGAAGGGAACCTGCATGCCGGAGAGGCCGCCGTGGTCGTCGAGGATGTGCTGACCAGCGGGAATTCGGCGGTGAGCGCGATTCGCGCGGTGCGGGAGTACGGCGCAGAAGTGATCGGGGTGCTGGTAGTTGTCGATCGGGAGGAGGGAGGGGGGAAGCGGGTCGAGGAGGAGGCTAATGTCAAAGTAGTTGCTATAACAACTACTACCGCTTTAGGCATCTAGCGGCAAAATCTTACGAGTTGATCCCCGCAGCGGCCGCAGCTTGGACCAGGCATTCCGGTAGGGTAGCACCAGCTGATCAATGAACCGATCCAACGCGATCGGAAATGGGTAGCGCCGGCGGAATTCGCTCGGCGTTATGCCGAGCATAACCCGCACGGTGCGGCCGAAGCTCTGCGGGGAAGAGCAATCGAGCTGATACGCTACATCCGCCACCGAGCGCACCCCTCCTTCAAAGTAGTGCGAGGCATAGAGCAGCCGCACCGCATTGAGATAAGTCTTGGGCGACGGCAGTCCGGCCCGTTGGAAACGGGAAGTCAGAGTGCTGGGGCGTTGAGTGAGCCGGCGGGCAACGGGAAGCACCGCCGACACATCGGGCGCCATCCGGATCAGTACTTCCAGGAACAGCCGGGCATCGGCCGGAAGATCCGGCAGTGCGGCCATCACCGGCCCGAGAATCCGCGCTGCGGCGCGACTCGCCGGTTCGGTGACGAGTTGCCGCAGCCGCCTCCACCCCGCCGGTGCCGTGACATCGACCACTTGCCGCACCCCGGTTGCACCGAGTCGAAGTAACGCTTCCGACGCGCGGGAGTCGTGGCGGCTGATGAGCGCCACGGTCGGCAGGGCGGGGAAGTTCCGCACCAACTCGTCGACCTGGTCGGCACGCTCCTCGCCGCACTGGTGCACCGAGAGGAGCACTACATCGACCGGCCGCTCTCGCACTACGCGGACGACTTCGGGCACCGAGCTTCGGTGCAGCACCGAGAACGATCCCAGACTGGCCGCATCGAGGCTCGACCGCTCGCCGGAGGAAACCACCGCAGCGACGGTGGGGTAGGGGACCGAGCGACGAGTCTTCGACGGAGCACGGGCGGGCACGACGCGTTTCCGGATCCGGGACCGCTGTCACTCTAGCCGGATGGCTTCAACTGGCGTTCAACTGGGCTCTGGCACCGATCGACCCGAGCGGGATCATTTCCCCGCGAGGCTCCCGGGAGGGGGATTGGGGAATGGGGAATGGGGAGCTGGTTATATTTCACCTGCGGGCCGGACGCGATGGTCGCGGGAGGTATTCTCTCGAGGAAAGTCCGAGCTCCACGGGTCAGACTGCCAGGTAACACCTGGGCGCCGCAAGGCGACGGATAGGGCCACAGAGAACAGACCGCCGGAGACGCAAGTCATCGGTAAGGGTGAAACGGTGGGGTAAGAGCCCACCGCCCCGAGCGTAAGCGAGGGGGCACGGCAACCCCCAGTCGGAGCAAGGCCAAATAGGCGGCGAGGTGTGACCCGCACCGCCCAGTCCTTCGGGACCAGCCGCGGGTAGGCCGCTCGAGGTGGCCGGTGACGGCCATCCCAGATAGATGACCATCCCCGTTAGGGAACAGAACTCGGCTTACGTGCCGGCCCGCACCTCCCCCTTCGTCCAATCGGGCATGAAGTGGGTCGTCCGAACCCTCCTGGTCCTCCTTTTTGCTCCGTTCCTGTGGCTCTGGTGGGTCTGGCCACCGCCGGTGTGGTATCGCTGGGCGTGGCCGCGCGAGACCGCTTTTATGGCGATCCGGCAGGCCGAAGCGGAGAGGGCAGGGGAGGACGCAGCAACCCACTACCAGCCGGTCGCGCTCGCGTCCATCGCGCCGATCCTCAAGTCCGCGGTGCTGGCGGGAGAGGACCAGCGCTTCTTCGAGCATCACGGGATTGACTTCATCGAGCTCGGCAAAGCCGTTGGTTACCGCCGGGCTCACTTCTCGCTGTGGAACGGCGCGGACCGAGCCGAGTTGCGGAGGGCGCTCCGGCGAGCCTGGTCGCGCCAGGACGGGATGCGGGGCGCGAGTACGATCACGCAGCAGCTCGCGAAGAACCTCTATCTCTCACCCTCGCGAAGCCCACTTCGCAAACTCAAGGAAGCAGTAACCGCCTGGCGGCTGGAATACTGGCTGGGCAAGGAACGGATCCTCGAGCTCTATCTAAACGTCGCCGAATTGGGACCCGGGCTGTGGGGAGCGGAGGCGGCGAGCCAGAAGTACTTCGGGAGACCGGCTGCCAAACTGTCGCTGGAGCAGGCGGCGGCCCTCGCCGCCACCCTTCCATTCCCGCTTCGATCCAACCCGGATTATCGGCCGGGACGGATGCGCTGGCGGCAGGCGCTCATCATCCGGTTCTTGCAAGGCGAGGAAGTGGAGATCCCGCCGCCGCCCGACCTGCCGGATTCACTACCCTCGACACTGCTGCCGCCGATTCTGCCAGATACTCTGATCCTTCCAGACACCATTCCGATCAAGATCGACACGATTCGGCGGGATTCGGTGAAGCGGGATACGGTCGGACAGGCGGACAGACGGACAGACGGATAGACGGACAGGCGGACAGGCGGACAGGCGGACAGACCGGCAGCCTCGCGTTTCTTCCTGGCTCTCCGACCTACCACTATCCGTCTGTCCGTCTGTCCGTCTAGTCGACCAGCCGCAACGGCATCACGAGGGTGAGATAGCTCGCGGGGTCGTCCCAGCCAACCGGTTCGCAGGTGGCCGCGCGCTCCGGTGCCTTGAAGGTCATCCGCACTTCTTCAGTCGGCATGAACTTGAGGATCTCGAGCAGGTAGGACGCATTAAAGCCGATCTCGAGAGGATCGCCCTCGTAGGCTACGGCAATCTCCTCCTGGGCCTCGCCGAGGTCAGGGGTCTGCACCGAGAGCTTGCAGGCCCCGTTGCTGAAAGCCATGCGGACCCGATGGGTCTGATCGCTGGCCACGATGCTCATTCGCCGCAGTGCAGCCGCAAGGGCGGCCTTGTCGGCCGTGAGAGACTTGTCATTCTCGCGGGGAATGACTTGCTCGTAGTTGGGATAGGGTCCCTCGATCAGCCTGGTGTAAACCTGCGTTGTGGTTGACCGGAACCCCAGGTGGTTGTCGCTTCGGCCGATCTCGATCTCTTCGTCCCCACCGAAGAGCCGGCGAATCTGATCGAGTGCCTTGGGTGGAACAATCAGGTCAGCCTGGCCACCCCGGTGCCCGGCGGCCGGGACATCCATCCTGGCAAGGCGGTGTCCGTTGGTCGCCACCATCCGCATGCGGTCGGGTCGCAGCTCCCAAAGCACTCCATTGAGAATGGGCCGGCTCTCTTCGGTGCTCGCTGCAAACGCGACATGGCCAATGAGCTTCTGCAGGTCGCGAGCAGCCACTTTCCATCCGCCGTCGAACTTGACGGAGGGGAACGCGGGAAACTCGTCCTTGGCCAGTCCCAGGAGCTTGAACTTCGAGCGGCCGCACTCGATTTGCATGCGCTGTTCGCCCGAGGCGGTCATCCGGATGGCGGCGTTGGGCAGCTCTCGCACGATGTCGCTCAGCTTGCGGGCCGGCAGGGTCATCGCGCCTTCCTGGTCAACCGACGCAGGAATCGAGGTGCTGACGGCGATATCGAGGTCGGTACCTGACAGGGTGAGGCCGTCTTTCGATGCTTCGAGCAGGATATTCGCCAGCACTGGCAGCGTCGTCTTGGCAGGCACAGCTGCCGCGACTGCGCCAAGTCCCTCGTGCAGCTTTTCCCGCGTGATCGTGAACTTCATCGGTATGCTCGCTCCGCAATGCCTTGTAGAGAAGAACAGACTATTCCCATATAACTAACCTAGAAGTCGTAGTAGAGAGTCTGGAAATGTGGATGGGTTGTCCAAGCTCTCATTCGGCATTCCATCGCATGACCGAGTTCCTGTCGGGTCTGATGTGGGAATGGGGATGACCCCTCGTTCTTCTCCTGCTTATCCCGTTCGTCCACAGCCATGCATGCGTCCCGGCGATTATGGTGCGTACAACTCCTGCCGCGCCGATTCAACCCGTTCGCGGAACTGGCGATCGCGCTGCAACTGCCGCTGAACCTTGTCCACACTGTGAATGACCGTGGAGTGATCGCGACCGCCGAACGCCTGACCGATCTCGACGAGCTGCATTTGCAGTACCTCGCGAGCGAGGTACATCGCGATCTGCCGGGGGACCGTGAGCGTCTTGATCCGAGCTTTGGATCGCAGGCCCTCGGGGGTGACCCCCCAGCGGCGCGCCACAACGTCCTGCACCTTGTCGATCGTCGGCACGGACTTCGGTAGCGCGCTGGCCGGCTCCTGGCCTGGGCGGATTTTGTCGGCCAGCGCCTCGCGGGCCAGCTCGATCGTGATCTCGCGATGGCGGAGTGACGCGTAGAGCAGCAGCTTGATGATGCAGCCTTCCAGCTCCCGCACGTTGGAATGCACGTACTCCGCGATGAAGCTTAAGACTTCATCAGGAATCGTGGTTTCCAGGTGGTCCTGCTCCTGCTTCTTCCGCAGAATCGCGATGCGATGCTCGAGGTCGGGCTGCCCCACGTCGGCCACCATCCCCCACTCGAAGCGGCTCACCAGGCGGGCCTCGAGGCCGGGCATCTCCTTGGGTGGACGGTCACAGGTCAGGACGATCTGCTTTCTGGCCTCGTAGAGGGTGTTGAACGTATGGAAGAACTCTTCCTGGGTGGCTTCCTTGCCCTCGAGGAAGTGCACGTCGTCCACGAGGAAGAGATCCACTTCGTTGCGATACCGGCGGCGGAGCTCCGGCATCGTACGTGAGTGAATGCTCTCGATCACCTCGTTGATGAACTGCTCGGCGCCGACATAGAGGACCCGGAGCGCCGGGCTCCTCCGGGCGACGTGGTGCCCGATGGCCTGCATCAGGTGGGTCTTGCCGAGCCCCGTGGCGCCGTAAATGAAGAGCGGGTTGTAGAGCTTACCCGGCGCCTCGGCGACCGCGTGCCCGGCGGCGGCGGCAAGCTCGTTGGACTTGCCGATGACAAAGTTCTCGAACGTATAACGATCGTTCAGGGGCTGCGCTGAAGGATTAGGCCCGGGCGCGGCCGATTCGCGGACCGGGGGCGCCACGAAGAAATCCATCTGGGGACGCTGGAGCCGCTCGGCGTCTACTTCGAACACCACCGAGACGGGGCGGCCGATCGCGCGCTCGGCGAGCCGGCGAAACAGCGACGCGTTCTTGGCCTCGTTCCAGTTGACCGCAAACTCGTCGGGCACGCCGAGCACGAGGCGATCATTCTCGAACGAGACCGGCTTTGCCGGCTCGACCCACGCTTTGAAATCTTTTTCGGGGACTTCGCGCCGGGCGTCGTCCAGAATGCGCGTCCAGGCTTCTTTGAGCGACAGCTGCATGCCCGTCGTTCGGTTGTGATGACGGTGGGATGTCTTTGGGGCAGGCGAAGGTACGGCGCAGTTGTGGAAAAGTCAACCTTGACCATCGTGACCGAAGCTCGCTAGCTTTGCGAGCTCAGTAAACCAGCGAATATTCATGCAGCCTACATATCGTCCTCGCAACCGGAAGCGCGTCAACCGTCACGGCTTTCGTGCTCGTATGGCGGATCGGTGGGGCCGCGCCGTGCTCTCGCGACGCCGCAAGAAGGGTCGCAAGCGGCTTACCGTCAAGATTCCCTCGAAGCACGGGGGACGCTGACGGCAGGTGGACAGCATTTTCCGCGCGCGCGGCGGTTGTCGCGCCGGGCGGAGCTCGAGCGGGTGCAGCGCACGGGGCGGCGCCGACGGCTTCTCTACGTCGATGTGTGGTGGACAGACAATCAGGCGGGTCACCCGAGACTGGGACTCATCGTTCCCAAGTTCCAGTTCACTGGGGTGGCCCGCAATCGTTTGCGCCGGAGGCTCCGGGAGATATGGCGACGCGAGTTGAGCCCCGAGTTGCCGGCGTGGGACGTTCTGGTTCGTGCCCGCAAGGAGGCCTATGAGGCCCGCTTCGCCGAGCTTCGCCGCGAGCTCCACCGCTGGTGGACGAGCACAGCGTCGGGGGAGCAAGGCGCGTGAGGTCGTGGGCGTGATCATTCAAGTCCCGCGCCTCATCACGATGGTGATCATTCGCGGCTACCAGCGGTTCCTTTCGCCGGCGTTCGCCGGTCATTGCCGGTTCTATCCGAGTTGCTCCCAATACACCCTCGAAGCGGTTGGACGCTACGGTGTCCTGCGAGGGTCGTGGCTGGGACTGCGCCGGCTGCTCCGATGCCATCCGTGGAATCCGGGTGGCTTCGATCCGGTTCCGTGAGCCGCATGGCCCGGGCGTAGCCCTATGGATCGTCGCATCATCCTGGCCGTTCTCCTGATGATGGCAGTGCTCATTGTGCCGTCGCTCTTGATCAAGCGGCAGCCGGCACGGACGGCCGGACGGCCGGACGGCCGGACGGCAGGTGGTGTCGTCGATACGGCACGCCCGGTTGTGCCGGCCCCAGTTCCTGATACGGTGCTCCGGCCGCCCGGCCGACCTGCCGACCTGCCCTCCTCCCCCGAGGACACCATCACGGTTTCCTCGCCGCTCTACCGCTACGCATTCACTACGCGAGGAGCGCGGTTGTTCGAGGCAACGTTCTTCCGCTATCCCTCGATGCGGCCCGACGAGCGAGGCCGGCCAGCTCAGGTGCTCTATCCAGAAAGCGAGCTGCTCGCCCTCGGTCTTCTGATCGGGCGGGACACGACCTGGTTTCGCGACTGGAACTTCCTTCCTTCCTCGCCGTCCCTCACGGTCAACGGTCCAACCTCACTCAGGTTCACCGCGTCGGAGGGCACCCTGGGAGTGTCGGTGCGATATACCTTCACGCCCGACGATTATCTCGTTGAGGTGACGGGCCAGGTGCGCGGACTCGGGCCCGAGGGAGGAGCGCTGCTCATCGGGATGGGCCCGGGACTTCGCAACACCGAAGCCGACAGCAGCGAGCATCAGCGCGAGCTGGGTGTTGTCGTCAAGCAGAACAAGGCCGACCTCACCAGGTTCGGCAGTCTCGATCTGGGCCAACCGGTCCTGTTGAGCGGACCGTTCGAATGGGTGGCCGTGAAATCGAAGTACTTCGTGACCGCTGTCCTCGCGCCGGACACGACGGGCACCGGCCGGCTGGGCGGGATCAGCGGGGCGAGCGCGGTCACGCGGGACGTGCTGCATAAGAGCCCGGCCGTGGCTTCCATCACGGTGGGTCTGCCGGTGGCAGCGAGCGGCAGCTTCCGCTATCAGGTGTATGCGGGGCCGATGGAGTACCCCAGGCTCCAGGCCATCGGTCACGACTTCGACGACGTGAATCCCTATGGATGGCCCGGGTTCCGTACCATCATCCGGCCGGTGGCACTAGGCGCGCGCTCGATCCTGGTGTGGCTACACGACGGCCTCGGGATCGCCTACGGGGTGGGACTCATCCTCTTCGGCATTGCGATCCGGATCCTGCTCTGGCCCCTCAACCAGAAAGCCATGCGCTCCACCATGGCGATGCAGGCGATTCAGCCGATGATGAAGGAGCTGCAGGAGAAGCACAAAGGGGAACCCCAAAAGCTCCAGCAGGAGATGTTCAAGCTGTACAAGGAGCACAAGGTGAACCCGTTCGGCGGCTGCTGGCCGATGCTCCTGCCATGGCCGATTCTGCTGGCCCTCTTCTTCGTGTTCCAGAACACCATCGAGCTCAGGGGGGCGTCCCTGCTGTGGCTGCCGGATCTCTCCCGTCCCGATCCCACCTACATCATCCCGATTCTGATGGGACTCTCGATGTTCGTCCTGACCTGGATTGGCCAGCGGGGCCTCCCGCCTAACCCGCAAAGCAAGATGATGCTGTACCTCATGCCGGGACTCATGACCTTCCTGTTCCTGCGGTTCGCGTCGGGGCTCAATCTCTACTACGCGGTCATGAACGTGGCCAGCCTGCCCCAGCAGTGGATGCTGACCAAAGAACGGCAGCGGCGCGGGCTGGCGGCACTGCCGCCGAAGCCGCCTGCAAAGTCGGCGCCCGGGAAGAAGCGACGATGAGTCGTCAGTCTTCAGTCGACAGTCTTCAGTCCGTTATGGATACAGCCCAGACTGACGACTGAAGACGGTTGACTGACGCCTGATAGCTGTCCATGCTCACCGACGTCATCGCGGCCCTCTCCACGCCTCCCGGCCGATCGGCAATCGCGGTGGTGCGGGTGTCGGGGCCGGGTGCCCTCGAAGTTGCCGCCCGGGTCCTCGGAAACGGGCAGCCGGCGGCGACGCTCGAAACCCGCAGGCCCACCCTCGCCACCATTCGCGGCGGTGACGGTGCCGCGCTCGATCAGGCGCTGGTTACCGTGTACCGTGCGCCCCACAGTTACACCGGCGAGGATCTGGCCGAGTTCTCCTGCCACGGCGGCCTCCTGGCGCCGGCGCAGGTACTCGCGGCATTGTACGAGGCCGGCGCGCGTCCCGCGCGGCCCGGCGAGTTCACCCGTCGCGCGGTGCTGAACGGCAAACTCGACCTGCTTCAGGCCGAGGCGATCGGCGATCTGATCGATGCCACGGCGACGGGCCAGGCCCGCGCGGCGCTATTCCAGCTCGAGGGGGGACTATCCCGGCGGCTCGAGCATCTCCGAGAGGAGATCGTGGAGCTCCAGGCCCTCCTCGCCTACGACATCGACTTCCCGGAGGAAGACGACGGGCCGGTTCCCCGGGATCGTATCCGGGGAATGGTGGAGCGGGTGCTGGAGAGCGTGAACCAGCTTCTCGCGACGGCACCACTGGGCGAGCGATTGCGAGAGGGCGCACTGATCGTGCTCGCCGGGCGGCCCAACGCCGGCAAGTCGTCGCTCTTCAACGCGCTGCTCGGTACCAATCGGGCCCTGGTCACCGAGATTCCCGGCACGACGCGTGACACCATCGAAGCCAACTCGGAAGTCGAGGGCTGGCCGGTTCGCCTGGCCGACACCGCCGGGCTCAGAGACGCGGACGAGCGGCTGGAACGGATGGGCATCGAGGTAAGTCGCCGCTACGTGTCCTCGGCCGATCTACTGCTCTTGTGCGTCGAGTCCGGGCGGCAGCCAACCACCGAGGAGCACGCCATCCTCGCAGATCACCCGGCCCTCCTGGTGCGGACCAAGGCCGACCTCGTTCCAGAATCCGCACGCAAGGGCGAGGAGGGCATCCCCGTTTCGACGGTGACCGCAGAGGGCCTCGAGCAGCTTCGGGGAGAGGTCGCGGAGCGCCTGTTCCGAGGACCACAGGGCTATGCCGATCTCACGCCCATGCTCACGCGCGAGCGGCACCGGATCGCGCTAACCCGGGCTCACGAGGCGCTGGCTGCGGCGGGTTGCGAGGTCGGGACCGGGGAAGGGAAGGGTGATCCGGTGCTGGCCGCCCACCAGGTTCGTGAGGCGATAACGGCGCTTGACGAGTTGATCGGTGTCGTTCACCCGGAAGAGGTCCTGGCTCGGGTGTTCGAGAGGTTCTGTATCGGCAAATAGGAGGTAGTAAGATAGGATGTAGTCAGTAGGGACAACGCTTTCGATGCGAGGTCTCAGAGCCGGGAGAGGGTTGTCCCTCCTCACTACCTCCTAATTCCTACCTCCTAGCGCTTATGGCTTCCGTCGCAGAACGGCCGGTTCTTGCTGAACCCGCAGCCGCACAGCTTGACCTGACCCGGGATCTTGGAGGGCGGCGGCTCGACGATGTCACCCGCGTTGTTACGGATTACGACAGGGCCCTCAATGACGATCGGGCCGGCCGGTCTGAGCGTAATGGTGACGGGGGTGGTCGATTCAGTGGATTCCATAGAAGGAATATAGGTGCGGCTGTCGTGGTTTCTGTGTTGCTTGGCTGCAACGACTCGGGCACGGGGCCGACAGATCTGCCGAACCCGGGTCGGCAGCCGCTGCGGACGCTGTGAAAGGTCGGATTTGGCTAGGCAGTCCTGAACCCCAGGGCTTCGTCCTCGTAAGCCTGGAAGTCTGCCATCGGGGCGCGCAGGGCGGCAGCGATGCCGCGCGCGGCCACCAGCGGCTCCGCCATACGGTAGCCGAGGTAGTAGCCACACCGCTCGGGCAGAACCCGCCCCAGACTGAGCCGGGACGACGCGCTCATTCCGCCCGACAAATACTTGAGGCGGAGTCCCAGGCCGGGCCGATCGAGATCGTGATGGGCAGCTCGCCGGAGGAATGCTTCAAGCTCTCGCATCCGTTGATACTGTCGCCTGGGGTAACCGAAATAGTCGGCGGGATCGGATCCGGGGGCGACGGCGCATGAGGCGTGCACCGCGAGTCCCTCGTTGACGAGATGCTCGCGGAGGCTCGCGCGGCTTCCGGTAGTCCAGTAGTCATAGTAGCCGCCCGCTTCCTCGACCAGGCGGCGCAACTCACTCTCGCTCGCGGGCGAGGTGTAGCGAACCACGTGGGCGACCTCGTGCCCCACCCACAGCGGGATCAACTCCGGGCCGAGTCCCATTCCATGGGTTTCCGGATTCGCCCGCCCGGTGAAATGCTCCAGGCAAACGAAGACCACGCCACGGCCGTTGACCACCAACTCGCCGGCATTGGCCCCGCCGACTCCCACCATGAGCAAGCAATCCACCGGCCGGTCAGCTTCGAGCACGGCTTCGGCGCGCTGGAGTGCGTCTTCCGCGAGCCGTGCCACATCCACCGTCTCGAGCAACGCGAGGAGATCGCTCCGGTTGGCGTGAACGGCAGCCGCGACTACCTCGGCAACGTGCGGACTGTCGAAATCGAGGACGTAATTGTTCCAGTAGGCCGAGAGCAACGGGCGATGGGTGTCAAGAAAACAGAAGTATGCCGCGACGGGATCGGGTTGTGCGAGGATGTGGAGGAAATCGGGGATGAGATTGATGAGCACGGGACAAGATACGAAATGGCCCGCGCTGCACAAGAGCTATTGCGAACTCTTGCGCTTTCGTTCTGAAATTCGGTTGAGAAACTGCCGCTCGGCCGCGGTGAGACTCTGCATTCCAAAGGCGCTGATCTTGTCGAGCACGCGGTCGAGCTCATCCGCCTGGATGCGCTCAGCGCTCGGCGGCCCGGGAGCTCGGCGGCTGGTGGCTCGGCGCTCGGCAGATCGGAGGCTCGGCGCTCGGCCCTCGGCCTTCGTCACGCCACTTGCCTCATTTCGGCGAGCTTCAACTCGTGCCATCAGCGACCGAAGTGGGGCAGGAGCGGTTAACGCCGCGAAGCGTTGCGCTCGCTTCGACCGGATCATCCGAAGGCGGAATACGAGATAGCCGGCAACCAACCCTCCCAGATCAGCGAGATGAGCCGTTCCTGGTTCGCTCACCAACCCGGTGACCACCTCGAGCGCCACAACCGACAACAGAATCGTCCGGACCCTGATCTTGACCGGCAGGGGATCCAGCATCAACCGGGCATCGGGCCAGGCGAGCCAGAAAGCCAGCGCAACACCGAGCGCGGGACCGTGGGCGCCGGCGAGCGGGTCAATCCTCCCTATCGAAGTGAGACCGAGTGCAAAAACGGCAGTGCCGATTGCGCAGACGACGTAGTACAGGAGAAACCGGCGAGTTCCCATGTCGCGCTCGACCAGAGGACCGAATCCCGCGAGCACCAGCAAGGTGATCCCCAGCGAAAGAAAGCCGGGATCCGCGAACAAATAGGTGAGAAGGGTCCAGGGACGGCGGGCGACCAGGGCCGGATCGAACTGAAGAGCCTGGGCGATGCCCGGGAGGGTGAACACGGTGGCCAAAAGGATCGTGGCCAGTGTGTTTGCCACCATGAGGGCCGCGACCACCGGGCTCAGCCGAATCCGCTCTCCACTCATGCCGCCCTGCCTGCCAAGCAGATCTGTTCGCACAGCTCCGCAAAGGGGATGCCGACCGCCGCAGCCGACTTAGGCAGGAGGCTGGTCGCCGTCATCCCCGGGAGCGCATTCACCTCGAGGCACATCAACTTGCCGTCGGGAGTCAGCTTGAAATCTACCCGGGAGTACCCGCCCAACTTGAGTGCGTGGTGGGCCAGAACGCCAAGTCGCTGGCAATCGGCGGCGGTTCCCCGGGGAAGATCGGCAGGGAAGATCTCTTCGGCCAGGCCAGGCGTATACTTGCTTTCATAATCGAAGATCTCATCCCGAGAGACAATCTCGCCGACGGCGAGGGCACGGTCCCCCAGAATCCCGACGGTGAGCTCCCGCCCCGGAATGAACCCCTCGATCATCACCTCGTCATCGTAGAGGCGGGCCAGGTCTACCGCCTCCCGATAGCCATTCGGTCCCCGGACCAGACTCAAACCGACCGTCGAGCCCTGCTTCGAAGGCTTCACGACGACCGGCCATCCGAGTCGCCGCTCGACTTCGGCTTCGGGGGCCGGGGCCATCATCCAATCCGCGGTCGGGACGCCGGCGATTTGGAAGAGCCGCTTCGAAACGTCCTTGTCCATTGCCAAACCAGTTGCCAGGGCCCCGCTCCCCGTGTATGGCACGCCCACGACATCGAGTATTGCCTGGACGGTCCCATCCTCTCCCCGCCCTCCATGGAGGGAGACGAAAATGACCTCCGCCTCCCGAACAACCGGCAGGGCCCCCAGCCCGGAGAGAAGTAGTCCGCGCTCCAGCGCCACCAGTTCCTCGATCGTGGGAGGGGTGCGACCTACCGTACCGGACAAGAGACGAGCCTCGTCGGCCTCGGGGATGTAGCCGCGGGCGGTATCAACGACCGACACGGCGTGGCCGCAGCTCCGCAGCGCCGCAACGACTTGCACGGCCGACGCGATCGCGACGTCGCGCTCGGAGCTGGTACCGCCGGTGAGGACGGTGATCTGCATTCAGGTGCCCGGGTCCCTCATCGCGTTCCGATGAGCTGTTGTAGTAGATCGTACCTCGAGACAATCCCGATCAGCTTCCCGTTCTTCCGCACCAGGGTCGCCGGGGACTCGCGGGTTAGCATCGGCGCCAGGCGGTCAGTCGGAAAGGATGCGTCCACCACCGGGAACGGCTGTTCCATCACCTCGCGCACCGGGTGATCGAGGATCGCGGGCTGGGCCAGGGCGCCGGTCATGAGGGTCGTCTCGGTGAGACCGCCGATGCACTCCTCATCCTCCAGGACGGGGATTTGACTCACGCTCCAGGTGCTCATCAGGTTGAGGGCCTGACGGACTTGCGCGGCGGGGGCCACGCTCACGAGCGGGGGGGCGCCCTTGGGGCGGCGCGCGAGCAGCTCCTCCACCGTCAGGCGGGGAGCCGGGAGCATCTGATTCTCCTGCATCCAGCCGTCGTCGAAAACCTTGGAGAGATACCGGTCGCCGGTGTCGCAGAGGATGGTGACGATGCAGGCTTTGGGATCGTTCACCTCGCGCGCGACCTGTAGCGCGACCACGACGTTGAGGCCGGTGGATCCGCCCACCAGGATCCCTTCTTCGCGAGCGAGCCGGCGAGTCATCTGCATCGCATCGCGGTCGCTCACTTGCCGGAACTCGTCGATCAGGTCCCACCAGACCGTGGTGGGCACCTTGTCACCCCCGACTCCTTCGACCTTGTAGGGGGTGCCCTCGCCAAGCTGACCGGTGTGGTGATAGCCGGTATAGAGCGAACCAATCGGGTCGCCGGAAATGACGCGAATCGCCGGATTCTTCTCCTTGAGGAATTTGCCGGCGCCGCTCACCGTCCCCCCGGTGCCGGCACTGGCAACCAGGTGGGTGATGCGCCCACCGGTTTGCTCCCAGATCTCGGGCCCGGTCGTCCGGTAGTGGGCTTCCGGGTTAGCCGCATTGTAGAACTGATTGGCCATGATCGCCCCGGGGGTTTCCTCGACGATGTGCTTGGCCTTCATGAGGTAGTGCTCGGGGTGATCGGGCGGCACCGCGGTCGGGGTGATGATGACCTCCGCTCCGAAGGCGCGGAGGAGCCGGACTTTCTCCTGCGACATCTTGTCCGGCATGGTGAAGATGCAGTGATATCCCTTGATCGCGGCTGCCATCGCGAGGGCTACTCCGGTGTTCCCGCTGGTGGCCTCAACAATGGTTCCGCCGGGGTGCAGCTCGCCGCGGCGCACCGCGTCTTCGATGATGGCCAGGCCGATCCGGTCCTTGAGCGACCCGCCGGGGTTGAGGTGCTCCGCCTTGCCGTAGATCGGGGTGCAAATGCCGGCGCCGAGCCGGGAGAGACGAATCAGCGGCGTGCCGCCGATGGCGTCCAGGATCGAGTCGCCGGGCTCTCGTGTCACGGGGTGACCCCGCTCCGGTCGGGATGGCGAAACCGGATCGGCTGGGTGAAGGCGGTGGCGACGGCAACGCCGTTGCGTAACCCGGGCGCATACCGAAGCCGGGGAACCGCTGCGACCGCCGCCGAGTCGAGCGCCGGATAGCCTGAGGATTCCTGAACTCGAGTGGAATCGGGAATCAGGGTGCCGGATTCGTCCGCATAGAGCCGGAGCAACACGGTCGCGCTGATCCGCTGCTGGTAGAGTGCGACCGGGTACTCGACCGGTGACTCGGCATTGAGCGCGATCGGGGGGTCGCTCTCGCGGACCTGCACCTGGGCTGCTTCGGGTGGCAAGGTCAGCGTGGCGTCGGGAGACTTGTTGCAGCCTGCGGCCAGCACGGCCAGGACGAGGAACTGCATTCTCCTCATGGCAGGAAACTACTTCGGATCAGCGGGGTTCGCTCGCCCTCCGCTTGAGCTCCGCGAGGCGATTGAGCGCTTCGAGCGGGGTCAAGCGATCCACATCGAGCTGCCGCAATTCTTCGAGGGCCGGATCGGGCCGAATCTCCTGAAACAGCGCGAGCTGGCCGGGATCAGGATCGGCGCGAGGCCTGCCGGGCACCATGCGGTGCTCCCCTTCCAGCGTCTTGAGGATCAGGTTGGCCCGGCTCACCACGTCACTGGGGAGGCCGGCGAGCTCGGCCACGTGAATGCCATAGCTCCGGTCGGTCCCGCCGGGTTCGAGCCGGTGGAGGAACAGCACTTTGCCTTCGACCTCGCGCACCGCGACGTTGAGGTTCCGGGCGTGCTGGAGTCGCTCGGGAAGCTGCATCAGCTCGTGATAGTGAGTGGCGAACATGGTCTTGCAGCCGACCCGGTCGTGCAGATATTCGGTGACTGCCCAGGCAATCGCGACGCCGTCATAGGTGGAGGTACCCCGGCCGATCTCGTCGAGCAGCACCAGGGAACGATCGGTGGCGCTGTGGAGGATCGCGCTGGTCTCGCTCATTTCCACCATGAAGGTGGATTGGCCGCGGGCGAGATTGTCGGATGCTCCAACCCGGGTAAACAGCCGGTCCACGACGCCGATCTCCGCGGCGTCGCAGGGGACGAAGCTGCCCAGCTGGGCCAGGATCACGACGAGACCGATCTGGCGCAGGATGGTACTCTTGCCGGCCATGTTGGGGCCGGTCACCAGATTCACCCGCTCGGGGCGATCGAACCGGACGTCGTTGGGCATGAACGCCTCGCGGGGCATGAGCCGTTCGAGGACGGGGTGGCGCGATCCGCGGAGGACGATCTCGAATCCATCATTCACCACGGGCCGGACGTACCGGTGCGCCACCGCCACGTCGGCGAGGGCGGTCCAGACGTCGAGCCGGGCCAGCACCCCGGCCGTCCGCTGGATGCGGGTTATGGCGGCACCGATCCGCTGGCGAAGCCGGTTGAAGAGCTCGGCTTCCCGGATCGCGATCCGGTCCTCCGCCCCCAATACCTTCGCCTCGTACTCCTTGAGCTCGGAGGTGACGAAGCGTTCGGCCGTGGCGAGGGTCTGGCGGCGCTCATAGTCGGGAGGGACTTTCGCGAGGTGCGGATTGGTGATCTCGAGATAGTACCCGAACACCTTGTTGTACCCGACCTTGAGCGAGGGGATGCCGGTGCGGTCCCGCTCGCGCTGCTGGATCGCGGCGATGCGCTGCTTGCCCCCATCCCGCAACGCCCGCAGCTCATCGAGCTCGTCATCATAACCCGCGCGGATCACCCCAGCCTCGGCGAGCAGGGCCGGGGGGCGATCGGCGAGGCCGGCGGAGAGCTCGGTTGCGAGATCCTCGAGGGGGTCGAGGTCGGTGAGGAGGGCGGCGAGACGGCTGGACGGCTGGACGGCTCGGGGGCTCGGTGGCTCGGCACTCGGTGCTTGGGACTCGGCGCTCGGCGCTCGTGGCTCGGCGGGGGCGGCGAGTTGCTCCAGCGCCTCCCGGACCTTGGGCAATCGGAAGAATGAGTCACGCAGGGCGGCAAGCTCGCGGGGCGTAGCGCGGCCTGCGGCGGCGCGGCCGCCTAGCCGCTCCAGGTCACGCACGCCGTCGAGCGCAGCGCGGCTCGCGGCCCGAGCCGCGGAATTCTTCACGGCCATCTCCACTGCATCGAGCCGCCGCTCGATGGCGGCCGGGTCTCGCAGGGGAGAGAGGAGCCAGGAGCGGAGCAGCCGTGCCCCCATCGGCGTCACCGTGCGGTCGATAGTCTCGAGCAAGGTGACGCCACGGGCTCCGGTTCGGAGCGGCTCGACGAGCTCGAGGTTCTTGCGGGTCATCTCATCGAGCCAGAGGTGCCGTTCCGAGCGGCGGGCTGCAGGCCGGGCCAGGTGGGGCAAGCCGGCCGGTTTGAGGTCGCCGAGATAGCGGAGCAGCGCGCCCGCCGCTCCGACCGCCGGGCGGTCCGCTTCGCCGAGACCTAACCCGTCGAGCGATGCGAGCTGGAACCGCCGCGCCAGCTCCTCGCCGGCCAGGTCGGCGTCGAATTCCCAGCGTTCTCGCCGGGTGCACAGCACGTCAGGATCGGGCGGCTCGTCATCGGTGGGGATGACGATCTCCGAGGGATGCAGCCGCCCCAGCGCCTCATCGAGCCCGTCGTGCGAAGCAGTCTCGAGGAGGAATTCGCCGGTGGTGAGGTCGACGGCGGCGATGCCCACGACGGCTGGACGGCTGGACGAATGGACGGCCGGTCCGGCACTGACCGTCTGACCGTCTCTCCGTCTGACCGTCTGATTCACTGCTACGATCCAATTGTTCCGTCCCCCGGCGACCCAGCCGTCCTCGAGCAGGGTACCGGGTGTCACGGTCTCGATGACCTCGCGGCGCACCAGTCCTTTGGCCAGTCTGGGGTCCTCCACCTGCTCGCAGATGGCGACCCGGTGGCCCTGCTCGATGAGTTGCTTCAGGTAGTCCGCGGCCGCCTTGACCGGCACGCCGGCGAGCGGGACTCCGTCGCCGCGGGAGGTGAGGGCGATCCCTAACACGCGAGAAGCGAGATCGGCGTCCTCGAAGAACATCTCGTAGAAGTCGCCCATCCGGAAGAACAGGATGGCGTCCTGATGGCGCGACTTGATCTCCCGATATTGCTGGAGGAGGGGAGTGTTCTCCGAGAGCGTGACGCTCACGGGATGCGCACCACGAACGGCCGGCCGCCCAGCCGCGAGCGGGCGGCGGCCAGGGCGCGATCGGCCTCCCCGCGGTTCCGGTAGGGACCGAGCCGGATCTTGTAGAGGCCGCTCTCCCGCACCGCCCTGGCCTGGTAGCCGGCGCGTTGAGCCCGCGCGATCTCCACGTTGGCGGCGGACTGGGTGGCGACAGCTGAGAGTTGGACGTAGTAGCCAGAGGCGGCTCGGCGGCTCGGCGGCTGGGCGGCTCGGCCACGCGCGCGGGTTAGCGAGTCTTGCCGCAGCGACTCGGCTCGCAAGGCGAGGAGCCCCTGGCAGCGCTGGCGCTGGAACTCGAGCTGGTTGCGCAGCTCGACGTTACTGCCCACGGCGCCCAGACCGAGGTTGGCGAGGCGGCACGCGGAAGCGGGATCACGGCGGTCGCTCGCCGCGCGAGCCCCCCAGAGCGCGGCAGCGGCCTGCAGCGGACTGTCGGGATAGTCGCGAATGAGCTGATCGGCCTGGCGAACGGTCCCTTCGGGGTTCCCGGTCGCGTAATCGAGCTCGGCGAGGCGGAGCAGTGCGTCGTCGGCCCAGGCCGACTGCGCGTGGTCCACCACGACCTGGCGCAGAGCCAGTCGGCGCTCGCGCTCGGTCGCAGCGACCAGTCCCGCGGTATAAAGGATCTCGGGATACGCCGAATCGCTCGGCGAGGCGCTCGCAAGAATCCGCGCCACGACACTCCGGGCCGAGTCGGATCGCCCTTCGCGAGCCAGCCGCACCGCGTCGACCAGGCGAAGGTCGGATTGGGCGGCAAGACGGCCGGACGGCAGGACGGCAGGTATGAGCACCACCAGGGGCAGCCAGCGAAGCGGGTTGCCCATCATCCGGTGACTCCGGCGAGCGGAGAGATCTGCATGAGAAAATCGAGCAGCACGCCGCGCTCGTCGGCCAGCGTGGTGCCTTTCAAGCGAACATCGGCGTGTCGTGCGGCACGAATGGCCGCGGTAATCCGAGGCATAGGCCACTGCTCGATCACGCGGCACCAGAGCACCGCAGCTTCGTGGTAGTCGAACCGGCCCGGCCGGGCCCGGAAGAGCAGGCTTTTCGCAGCCTCTTTGAGAGCCGGGCCCCGCGCTCCGCTCTCATAGCGCGCTCGGGTGGCGCCGAGCCCAATGAGCTGGGTCCCGAGCTGAGCGAGCAATGCCACACCCGAAACACCGGGCTGGGTAAGAACCATGGGGAGCATTGCAGCGGCCTCGCCGGTCCTATCCTGCAGCACGGCATCGCACCAGTCGGACGCGGTTTCTCCCCGGCGAACGCCGAGGCTCGCGGCAAGTTGGTCGAGCTCGATGGGCTTGCCACTCGAGAGTCCGGCGAGCTTCTCGAGCTCGCTGCGCGCCGCGCCGAGATCAGCTTGCACGGCACGCACCAGGTGGGCGGCCGCTTCGGGCGTGAGCGTGAATCCGCGCTCGTCCGCTCGCTTCTGCACCCACTTCTCGGCGAGTCGCGCCGGCAAGCGCTCGACGTTCACCGCGGTCGCGAGCCGCCCAAGGTCGGCATCCGGGGGATCAGGACCGGCCCGGCCATCGACCAGGAGGAGGATCGTCTCCGGGACCGGCTTTTCGAGATAGCGGAGCATGGCGCTCTTCGCCCCGCCGCGGCGGCTGCAGGCATCCATGTCCTTGATGACCACGATGCGCCGTTCCGCCATCATGGGAAGCGTCGTGCACACGGTCACTACCGCCTCGGCGTCGAGGTCCGCGGCGCTTCGCTGATCGAGGTTGAAGTCGCGCAGGGCGGGATCCAGCACCCGGTCGATCACCGCGCGAACGGCTTCCTCCTTGAGCGCGTTCTCCTCGCCGTACAAGTAGATCGCCGGCGGGATTTCGCCGCGCTTGAGTTGCTTGGAGAAAGCGTCGAATGGAAGCCGGGGCATGCCGGAATTCTAGAGGGAGTAGGGAATAGGGAGTAGGGGTCCCTATCCCCTTACAAAGCAGTTCACGTACATGAGCGCACACAGGCTTTTTGCATCGCGGATCTGGCCGCGGCGGATCATGCGGCCAACGGCGCTCCAGGGCTTTTCGTGCACGGTGATGAACTCGTCCTGTTCGTGCGAGAGGGCGACCGGCGTGAGGTCCTTGGCGAGGAACAAATGGATCCGCTCGTCGGTGAACCCCGGGGTTGTGAAAATGGTGCTGAGCCGCACGAGCTGCCGGGCTTCCACGCCGGCCTCCTCGTTGAGCTCCCGATAGGCGCAGGCCTCGGGACTCTCGCCGTCTTGGAGGGTGCCAGCCGGGATCTCCCACAGCCAATCGTCGGCGGCGTGGCGAAACTGATGGACCAGGAGCACTCGGGGATCGGCGCTCGCAGGATCGTCGAGAAAGGGAACTATGGCAGCAGCGCCGGGATGCCGCACCAGCTCGAGCTCCCCGGTTGATCCGTCGGGGAACCGCACGGTGTCTATATCAAGGCTCACAATGCGACCCGCGTATTGGCGCTCCGACTGGATCAGGGTCATGTGGGCTTCCGCACCACCATCGGGCCGAGGTTGAGCCGCTCGATACCGGGTCGGATCTTGGCGACATCGCCGACAACGACCACCGTCACCGAGTCAGGTCTGATGTGGGTTCGCGCGACGCGCCGCACATCCTCGGCGGTCACGGCCAGGATACGCTTGACGTAATCGTTGAACCAGGTGAAGGGCAGGTCGAAGAGCAGCAGACTGCCGATCTGCCCCGATACCTGCCCGGTGGTTTCGAATGCACCCGGGAGCCGGAGGGCCAGGTAGTTCTTGGTGCGCTCGAGCTCGTCGGGCGCCGCCAGGCTGTCCCGGATCAGGTTCAGCTCCTTGAAGAACTCGACCAGGGAACTGTCGGTGACGTCGGTTCGCACGTCCGCACTCGACGTGAACGCGCCGGGCAGCGGCTGGAAGTCGAAGCCCGAGCGCGCCCCGTAGGTGTAACCCTTGGTCTCCCGGAGATTGGTCATCAGACGAGAGGAGAACGACCCGCCGAGGAGGGTGTTCATCACCTGGATGGCGTAGTAGTCCGGGTGATTGCGCTCGACGCCGGGGTGACCGATTCGGATCACGGATTGGGGCGCGTTAGGCTTGTCGACGAGATAGACGGAGCGCGCGGTGAACCGTGGCTCGGCGCTCGGCGCTCGGCGCTCGGCGTTCGGCACTCGGCGTTCGGCACTCGGCCAGGTGCCGAAGCGGCGCTCGATTTCGCGGCGCGCATCGGCAAGCGTGATATCTCCGGTCACCAGCACCGTGGTCCGCTCGGGAAGCACGGTGCGCTGATAGAAGGAGCGCACGGTAGCGGAATCGAGTGCCGCGGTGGAGGTACTGTCGCCGTTTATCGGCCGGTGATAGGGGTGGCCCTCGGGGAACACGATCGAGTTGTAAGCGAGCGTCGCAACCGCCGCCGGCACATCCCGCTGCTGGATCAGGTTGGCAATGCGAAGGTCCCGCTGCCGGGTGACTTCGGATCCGAGGAACGTGGGACGCAGGACCACGTCGGCCATGAGATCGAGGGCAGGCCCGAGCGTCCGCTTGGGCACGCGGAGCGAGACCGAGGTCGCGTTCCAGTCCGCTCCGGTGAAGAGCGAGGCGCCCAGGTAAGCCGCTTCGGCTGCGATCCCGGTCGCATCTCGCGCTCCCGCTCCTTCGTCGAGCATGTTGGCCGTGAAGGTCGCGAGCCCGGGGAGCGATGCGTCTTCGCGAGCTCCACCGGCAACCCGCACTTCGAACTGCACAATCGGCACTTCGTGCATCGGCACCACGACGAGCCGAAGGCCGTTGGGGAGGCGGGATTGCTGTGCCGCTGGCAGCGTCAAGCTGGGTGGTGGAGGTAGCGTGGGCGGGTTGGTGACTTGGGCGGACAGGCGGTTGGGCGGTTGGGCGGTTGGTATGACCAATAGCCAATAGCCAATAGCCAATAGCCTTCGCGCTGATAGCTGATAGCTGATAGCTGATAGCTTACTCATGGCACTGACACTCCCGCCCGCACCGCCAGCTCGGGCTTGCCCATGGGAACCACGCTCACCACCGCCTTGTTCGCGAGCAGATACTGGCGGGTCACCCGCTTCACGTCTTCCGCGGTAACCCGCCGCAACCGATCGATCTCGGCCTGGAAGCCGTCGGGATTCTCGGTGAAGTAATAGTAGGCATTGAGCTGATCGGCCTTGCGCAGCGTACTCTCGAGGGCGCCGAGGAAACGCGCCTCGATACTGTTCTTGGCCTGGTCGAGCTCGCGCTGGGTGGGTCCTTCGTCGGCCAGTCGCCTGAGCTCGGCCTCGAGGACCTGCTGAAGCGCGGGCAGCGCGTGCCCGGGTCGGGCGGTGGCGTAGACGACGAAGTCGCCGTCGAGCCGCTTGCCGTCCTGGTAGGCCACCGCGTTGGTCGCGATCTGAAGGTCATACACGAGCTTCTGGGTGAGCCGGCTGTTCCGGGCCCCGGTGAGGACGTAGCTGGTGATCTCCAGGGCGGCATCGTCCGACGTCATCGCTTTCACGGTATGCCAGTTGTAGTAGAGCCGGGGGAGCTGGACCCGGTCTTCCAGAATGCGGAAGGTGTCGCGGGTTAGGCTCACCGCCGGCACGGCGGGGCGGGTGAGGGCCGGCCCGCGCGGGATATCGGCGAAGTACTTGCGCGCGAGCGACCGGACCTCGTCGGCCTTCACGGCTCCCGCTACCGCGATCACCGCGTTATTCGGCGCGTAGTAGCGGCGGAAGAAGTCGCGCACGTCCTCCAGCGAGGCGGCGGAGAGATCCGCCATGGAGCCGATGACGGGCCAGGAGTACGGGTGTCCCGGCGGATACAGCATGCCGGGCAGGGCGTCCTCCACCATGCCGTAGGGCTGGTTCTCGTAGGACTGGCGCCGCTCGTTCTTCACGACGTCGCGCTGGAGATCGACCTTGGCCGAGTCCATGGTCGGCAGGAGCCAGCCCATCCGGTCCGCTTCGAGCCACAGCATGAGGGACAAGGCCGAGTTGGGTCCCTGCTCGAAATAGTTGGTGCGATCGTTGGTGGTGGAACCGTTGTTGACCGCACCGGCTGCTTCCAGCAAGCGGTCGAACTGCGGATACGGAGCGTGCTGGGATCCCATGAACATCAGATGCTCGAATAGATGGGCGAAGCCGGTGCGGCTGGGCCGTTCGTCGCCGGACCCTACGTGGAACCACACGTTGGCGGTGGCCACCGGGACCGAATGATCCTCATGGATGATCAGCCGCAACCCATTGGGCAGGGTGTCCATCACGAAGGGCACCCGGATCGGGGTTGCGGACTGCGCCTCGAGCTGCGCCGTTACCGGCGGCGCCAGCGCGAGGAAGAGGAGCACGACAGGGAATCGCGGCATGGGGAACTCGCTCTAGGGGTCTCTGAGGAGAAGATGCAGGGCGGTAACCGGGAGTTTCAGGGCCTCCAGCGCAAGGAAGCCCGCTTCAGTGCGGCTGCCCGGTACGATTGGACTGGTACGGGTCGGTGAGGTGAGCACCGCGAGACCGCTGCCTCGGGCCTCCAGGCGCAGCCGGGCCATATGGAACGGATCGCTCACCAGGATCATGCGGCTGAGCTCGCGGTCCTCCATCCATTCCGCCACCGAGCGCATGGATTCCTCGGTGGTGCGTCCATCGGGCCGCACGATGATGGCCGAATCGGGGACGTCCCGCGAACGCAGGTACCGATGCCCCACGGTGGCCTCACTCATCCGGTCCCCCTGTCCGATGCCGCCAGTGACCACGACGTTGGGAGCGAGGTGAGCCCGGTACAGCTCGAGGGCGTGGTCGAGGCGAGCCTTGAGCACCGGCGAGGGGCGGCCGTTGTATTGCGCGGCGCCCAGCACGACGATGGCGTCGGCGGGGTCGCGCTGATCGAGCCGGCTCACTCGGATCACCCAGGCGAGCAGCACGAGGTATCCGATGGCGAAGATACCGCCGGCCCAGAGCAGCCGGCGCAAGGCCCTTTTCACAGATCGAACGTATCGCCCAGCTCGGGGATGACAACCTCCCCCACACCTTCCTCGCGGAGGATATTCCCCATAGCGGCGGCCGGGCCGGGCTCCCCATGCACGACGAAGGCGCGCTTGACTGGTCCGCCGAGGCGTTTCACCCAGGCGCGGAGCTCGTGGCGGTCGGCGTGGGCGGAGTATCCGGTGAGGGTCGCGACCTCCGCGCGGGCGTCGAAGAGGTCGCCGAAGATCTTCACCTGCTTGGCACCCTCTTCGATCCGGCGCCCCAGAGTATGCTCGGCCTGGTAGCCCACGAAGAGGACGCAGTTCCGAGAGTCGCCAATGTGATGCGCCAGGTGATGGAGAATGCGACCCGATTCCGCCATGCCGGACCCGGCGATGATGACGGCGGGACCCGCCAGGGTATTGAGCCGCTTGGAATCCTCGACCTGGCGAACGTAGCGCAACAAGGGGAATTCGAAGAGCTGGTGTCCTTCGGCGATGAGCTGCTCCCGGCGATCGAACACTTCGGGATGCAAGCGGAAAACCGTGGTCACATCGACTGCGAGCGGGCTGTCGATGTAGACGTGGAGCGATGGAATCTTGCCCGCCCGTGCCAGCTCATGGAAGGCGTAGATCAACTCCTGGGTGCGCCCCAGCGCGAACGCGGGAATCAAGATCTTGCCGCCGCGGCCCGCGACCCGCTTGACGATGTCGGCGAGTGCATCACGCGCCGCGTTGACCGGCTCGTGGTCGCGGTCCCCGTAAGTGGACTCCACGATGAGGGCGTCGATCGGTCCGCTGGGAGGATCGGGATCGCGAATGATGGGCAGGCCGATCCGGCCGATGTCTCCCGAGAACACCACCCGGCGGTTGGCACCCTCGGTAACCCGCAAATCCACCGAGGCGGAGCCCAGGATATGGCCGGCGTCGGTGTACTCGAACGCGAGGTTCTTCCGCAGGTAGAGGATACGCCGATAGGGGATGCCCACGATCAGATCCTGGACCGCGAGCGCGTCGCCCATGGTGTAGAGGGGCTCGCTGGCAGGTCCTTTCTTCCCGTGCCGGGCGAGATGCGCCGCGTCGCTTTCCTGGATCTGAGCCGCATCGGGCAGCATCGACGCGGCGAGATCGCGGGTAGCGGGCGTGGCATAGATCGGCCCGTGATAGCCATGCCGCACGAGCAGCGGCAGCCGGCCGATGTGATCGAGGTGGGCGTGGGTCAGGACGATGGCGTCGATGCGGCGGGCATCGAGGGGAAGATTGGCGTTGAGCGCGGCGGCCTCGGCGCGATGGCCCTGGAAGAGGCCCGCATCGAAAAGGACGCGCGCGCCCGCAGCCTCTAGCAAGTACATCGAGCCGGTGACCTGCCCGGCGGCGCCCCAGAACGTCAGCTTCGGTGCACTCATGAAGTTCCTTGTTGGGCTATGGGCTATTGGCTATTGGCTATTGGCTATTGGTTAACGGCCTCACCCGCTGGGCTTTTCTCCAATAGCGAATAGCCAATAGCCAATAGCCCTCAGCAATAGCAGCTAGCTATCTGGTTCCAAAGATCCGGTCCCCCGCATCTCCCAAGCCCGGCAGGATATAGCCGTGGCTGTTGAGCTCGCGGTCGAGCGCCGCCGCGAAGACGGGGACCTTGGGGTGCGTATCGAGCATGGCTTGCACCCCCTCCGGCGCTGCGACCAGACAGAGGAAGCGCACGCGGGTCGCCCCGGAGGCAAGCAGCTTCGACACCGCAGCGACGGCGGAGCCGCCGGTCGCGAGCATGGGGTCGAGCACGAAGAAATCGCGGTCGGTTTCGGCGGCCGGGACCTTGTAGTAGTAGCTCACCGGCTGGAGGGTGTCGTGGTCGCGGAAGAGTCCGACGTGACCCACGCGCGCTGAGGGGATCAACTGGGTAATTCCTTCGACCATGCCGAGTCCGGCGCGCAGAATAGGAACCAGGGTGAGCTTCTTGCCGGCGACCTTGCGGGCTATGGTGCGCTCGAGCGGGGTCTCGACTTCGACTTCCATGGTTGGCAGGTCGCGGGTGACTTCGTAGGTCATGAGCATGGCGATCTCACTCACGAGCGCTTTGAAGTCTTTCACCGGGGTCGATTTGTCGCGGAGAATGGCCAGCTTGTGCTGGATCAGTGGGTGTTCGAGGACGGTGAGGTTGGGGAAGCGGGGCATTGCGGGGAATATACCGTTGGTTGTGGCTGGGAACCGAGCATACAGGAGGTAGTACGAAGGAGGTAGTGAGAAGGGACAAACCTTGCCGGTGCAAAGTCTTTACACTGGTCGTGGCTGTTCCGTGCTTACTACCTCCTACTTACTACCTCCTGAATTACCGGCCACCGGCCTATATCTATATATTGCCCCCGCCGGCTAGGTAGCTCAGTTGGTAGAGCAGCGGACTGAAAATCCGCGTGTCGGGGGTTCGATTCCCTCCCTAGCCATCCTCCCCCTCATTTTCCCCGGATGCAACGTCCTGGTGGGGCCCGATGACCGCGGTCGGCCTGGTGGGCGGCCTGGGGCCCGAATCCACCGTCGACTACTATCGCAGGATCCTGCAAGGCTGGGCCAGCGCGCGGCCGGGCTCCGCTCCGTCCGTGGTCATCGACAGCCTGGATGTTCAACACGGGATCCGGCTCATCGAAAACGATCTTCCCGGGCTCACCGAGTACCTGCTCGGTTCGCTCCGCCGGCTGGCGGGACCCGGAGTGGACTTCGCCGCGCTAGCCGCCAATTCCCCCCATATCGTGTTCGACCAGCTCGCCGCGCGGTCACCGGTCCCGCTGCTGAGCATCGTTGAGGCGGCCGCCGAGTCGGCACGTCGACGCGGGTTAGGACACCTGGGCCTCCTCGGCACCCGGTTTACCATGGAAGGCGCGTTCTATCCGGCCGTCTTCGCGCGGTACGGCATCCGGGTCGCGCCACCGAATGCGCGTGATCGGCTCTGGCTCCACGACCGCTACATCGGTGAGCTGCTGGCGGGGACCTTCCGAGAGTCAACTCGAACCGAGCTCATCGGGGTGATCGGACGGCTCCGCGACGAGCAGCGGATCGAGGGGGTGATCCTGGCCGGCACCGAGCTGCCGTTGTTGCTCAAGGCGGAAACCATCGCCGGGATTCCAGTGCTCGACACTACGGACCTGCATGTGGCGGCGATCGTCGAGCGGTTACTCGCCTGAACGAGTCGCCACTTCCACCACACCACCCAACTTCCCGTCGCCACCGCCGGTGCCGGCACTTCTCCGCGGATCTCGATCCTTCCATGCCCGGCGAGCACCAGCGCACCCGAGTTCGCAGGGCCGAGCGTGGCGATGGTACCGGTCGTCTCGAGCAGGGTTCCCCCATACAACGCGACGTTTACGCCGGGATCGACCTCCAGGACGCCGTCGGGCTTGAACACGCTGTCGGCGATGAGCACGAGATCGCCGGTGGCGCGATAGGTCTGGCCCGCTAGCAGAGCGATGTTAACCCGCTCGATCCTTCCCGAGAGATTGGTGCCAGGCGCGCGAGAAAGTCGAGACCCTGACCATCATGGCACTCACCGTTCACGGTTCACCGTTCACGTACCTCTCACCTCTCACCTCTCCTCTCACCCCTTTTCACCTTTCACTCTTCACTCTTCACCTTTCACTGCACTCTCACTACCCAGAGCTGCATGTGCGGCGGCAGCGGCGTCCCATCCGGTGACCTGACCCGCAGCGCCGTCGCCGGCCGGGCCGCCCCGCTCATCTCGTAGTAGGCACTCGACCCCGCCCGCACCTGGAACTCGTCGGAAAAGGCCTGGAAGCCGCGCATCCGGGGGATCAGATTGGCGTTGGGCGTGTTCCACGCCGCGACGATGGTCTGGAGATTCCAGTTGGCCATCTGGAATCCCGCCGCGGGATACCGGTCGTCCAGGTAGAGCACCGGCGCCCACTCGGCCAGAAGGGTCGCGATCGGGCGGCCTAACACGGTCTCGAGCTCGGGAAAGCCCGAGGGACCCGCGTAGTTCGAAAAGGCCTGGAGGATCTGCTGCTGCCCGGCCGCGCCGCCGTGGTAGCGGTCAATGGCGTTCTTGATGAGGCTCCAGGGGACCCCGTAGAGCAGACGGGTCAGGTTGCTGCAGGAGCCCGGGTTTCCGGTGGCCGTCGACCCTACCCAGGTGCACTCCTCCGGCGCCGTGGGGACACGGCCGCCCACGAAGTTGAAGCCGAAGTATGCCAGGAGGTCGTTCTGGTAGGAGAAGAACCGCCTCGGGTCGCCGCCGAAGGTGCTGTACACGACGTTGGGACCGTAGTTCTGCCCATCTTGGAGTGCCAGGATCTGGAAGCCCACGATTTCCTGGGCAGAGGTTGCCAGACCTTCGGCGAGCCACGACGTCATGAATGGCCCGTTCACCGCGCGGCGGCGGGCGCCCTGGATGTTGTGGGCGAACTCGTGGATCAGCAGCATGGGAAAATCCTGCTGGAGGGTCGCTTCAGGATAGACTCCGGCGGGGAACTGGCCGGTGGGATCCGGCGCCCGCATGAAGAAGTACTCGCCCTCGTTGCTGCTCTGGCACTGGTCGGGCGGGAGGATGTTGGCGTGCGAGACGAACGCGAGGGGCGGATTGGTAACCCGATTGACCTCCCGGGTGATGACGATGACGAGCCGCTGGTTGGCGTCCAGGTCGCCCACCGCGCCGAACTGGGCGATGTCCTGGTCGTAGATCCCGGTGAAATCGGCGCCGGCCTGATCGATGATGGCCTGATCCACCGGCGAGGGGTTCGCTTCGTCCACCAGGATGATGGCGCGGGGGTAAATGCCCCTAACCCGCGCATTGATGACCACGAAGTTGGTACAGCTGTTGCCGGAGCCGAAGATCTGGAACTTGATGGCCAACACGTCGCCCACCTGCACCGTTCCGGGAACGCTCGGCGCGAGCGCCGGCCCGGTGAGGGCCGGTCCGATCCCATCGGCTATCCGCTGCAGCGCCGGCCGGTCCCGCTCGTACCCTTCGGCCTCGCGGGCCCGGTGCTCGGCCCATCGCCTGAGCGTCTGCAGCTCGGCCGAGCTCGGTGGCCCGCCGGGGGCCGCCGCGAGCTGCACCTGGGGCAGGGGGAGGGCTGAGGGGGCGCCGGCCGGGATGTCGCCCTCCACCTTGACGGCGGTCAGCGTGGTCGCCACGTCCAAGACCGACTGCGCCCCGATCACGTAGCGTTCGGGCGCGCCGAGTGCATCGAACTGGACGCAGCGGTCGCCCGGACTCTGGAAGACCTGTAATTGGCCTACGGCGAGGTTCACGAACGCCGCCGGCCTAACCCGGTGCTGCCGTGGGTTGCTGGTCTGGATGCGCACGGTGATCTGCACCGGCACCTGCGCGTCTTTGGGCCGGCACAGGCCCGCCGGCACCGTGATCTGCAATTGGGTGGTGCTGGCCTGGGTGACCGTCGCGTCGAGTCCGGCGATTCGCACGATGTTGTTGGCGGGCAGCGCGTCGAACCCGCTGCCGGTAATGGTGGCGGGCTGCCCTTCGATCATGGGATCCGGCGCAATGGAGCCGATCACGATGGGACTGGGCGCCAGCACGGTGATAGCGGCCTCGCCGGTCTTGCCCTCCGAGGTCGCGCTGATGGTGGCGTTCCCCGGCGCGACTGCGGTGACCAGGCCGGCGTTCACCGAAGCGATCTGGTTATTGCTGCTCGACCAAGTGACCGCGCGGCTGAGCGGGTTACCATTCGCGTCCTTGGGCTGCGCGCTGAGCGTCGTGGTCTGGCCGACCTCGATGGTGGCCTGATTCGGCGTGACCGTGACGCTGGCGACCGGCGCCGGCGGTGGAGGCGGAGGCGGTGCCGGCGGCGGGTTAGGCCCGGTGCCTCCGCTGCTGCAAGCGGCGAGAGCGACGAGCCCGCCGGCCAGGCACAACTGGACGGTCCGGGTACGGGGGCGGCGCATCTGGGTCTCCTGGCTCTGTTCTTCTGGACTACGCGAATAACGCGGGCTAAACCGGCCAGTAACACCCGACGGGTTTCAGCGGTCGCCCTGGTCAAGGGCCCGATCAGCCTTGAGGCATGCATCTTTAAGTAATACTTAGACTTGATCCAAACCCTTGCGGTACAAATATCTGCCACTTGCAATTATTCAGCGGTATAGTTATTTATTCTTTTATGTGCGACCCTATCCCCTCGGCTGGTTCTAGCGCACCCCGTTGGCAGCGGCGTCCCGCGGAACGCCGGCGCGAGATCCTCGATGCCGCAGCTCTCGTTTTCGGCGAGCGCGGGTTCGAGTCGGCCACGCTCGCCGATGTGGCCGAGCGCGCGGGGGTAAGTCCGGGGACAGTTCAGCATTACTTCGGGTCCAAGGCCGCCCTCTTCAGCGAAGTCCTTCAGGATCGCTTCTTCGTCGGCGCCGCCGAGGACGAACAGCTTCTCATCAACCATCGCGGGACCTACGCCGAGCTCTTGCGAGAGCTCATCGAGCGGATGTGGAAGCGGCTCAGCCGGCCGGGCAGCGCTGACCTGCTGCTGGTCGGAATGGCGTCGGCTGTCAACCATCCGGAGGCCGGGCACGTCGTGAGCGGGGAGATGGCGACCCGCTGCCCCCGGATCCTCCAGGGCGTGATCCAGGCGGGCATTCAGCAGGGTGAGTTTCACCCGGTGAATCCCGAGTACCTGGCCCGGGCGATCGCGGCGGGAGTGCTGGGAATGGTGATCGCCCGCCAGCGGTTGATCCGGTTTTGCCAGGATGCCGCGCCGCCGCACGGTGCAGTGCTCTCGGCGTTCCTCGACATTCTGGAGAAGGGAATAGGGAAAGGGAATAGGGAGTAGGGAGTGGGTCCAATAGCCAATAGCCAATAGCCAATAGCCTAGTACCGGGTTAGGAAGGAGCAGGGGGCGGATGCAGCGATGGATGATGGCGGTGGGTGGGGCGATCGTGGCACTCGGGTGCCGGCAGCAACAAGCCATGATGCCCCCGCCGCCCGAGGTGGAAGTGGTGACGGTAACACCACAGCGGGTCGAGGAAGTCTTCGAGTTCTCGGGTGAAGTCGAGGCCTCGAAGAGCGTGCAGGTCCGCTCCCAGGTAAGCGGGGTGATCGTAGCCCGCCCCTTCCGGGAAGGGCAGGCGGTTCAGGCCGGGCAGGTCCTCTACCGGATCGAACCGGTTTCCTACGAAGCCGACTGGCGCGCGGCGCAAGGACGGCTGGCGGAGGCCAAGGCGCGGCAGTCGTGGGCGCAGCAGAATCTCCAGCGCTACACCGCGTTGCTCAAGGACAACGCGATCTCCCGGCAGGACTATGACAACGCGGTGACGCAGGCCCAGCAGGCCGACGCCGCCGTCGAGGCGGCCCAGGGCGCGGCAGACCGGGCCCGCAAGGCGCTCGACGACGCCACGGTCCGGGCCGAAATCCCGGGCCGGGTCGGCGAGGCGCTGCTGGAGGTGGGGGCGCGGGTTAGGGGGCCCGAGGACGTGCTCACCACGATCGACGTGCTCGACCCGATCTACGTGAGCTTCCGGCCCTCGAGCCAGCAGCTCCTCTCCTGGAAGCGCGACCCGGAAACCAGCCGGCTGCTGGTACCCGGCGGGCCGCTCCGGTTCGAGGCCATCCTCCCCGACGGCAAGCCGGCGCCCACCCAGGGCCGGCTCGGCTTCGTCGACCCGGTGCTCGACCCGACCACCGGGACCCAGCAGTTCCGGGCGACGTTTCCTAACCCGCAACCCCTGCTCTTGCCCGGGCAGTTCGTCCGGATCCGGATGTCCGGGATCTCCCGCGACAGCGCGATGGTGATTCCCCAGCGCGCGGTGCTCCAAGGCATGGGCCGTCAGAGCGTCTATGTCGTGGTCGCGGGCGACACGGTCAAGCCGCGCGACGTCGTGGCCACCGGCTGGCAGGGCGGCAACTGGCTGATCGAGCAGGGACTCGCCCCCGGGGACCGGGTGATCGTGGAGGGGGTGCAGAAGGTGGGGCCGGGGATGGTGGTCAGGCCGGTGCCTGCGGGCGCACCGACGGCAGGTGACTCGGCGGCTCGGCGGCTCGGCGGCTCGGCAGGTGCTCGAGACTCGGCGCTCGGCGCTCGGCCCTCGGCGGCGGAAGGCAGGCGTCCGTGACCACAGGTACTCAGGAGAGGACCGCCGCCCAAGCGGCCGAGCGCCGAGCGCCGAGCGCCGAGCCACGAGAAACCGCCCGGTATCTCTTCATCAAGCGGCCCGTCTTCGCCGCGGTGATTGCGATCGTGATCACCCTGCTCGGCGGGTTCGCAATGTTCCGGCTGCCGATCAACCGGTTTCCCGAGATCACTCCTCCCGCGGTCCAGGTGACCGCGATTTATCCCGGTGCGAGCGCGGAAGACGTCGCCCAGGCCGTCGCCGCGCCGATCGAGCAGCAACTCGCCGGGCTCGACGGTCTGCTCTACTACCAGTCGGCCAACACTAACACGGGGGTGATGAACCTCTCGGTGTACTTCGATATCTCCCGCGACCAGGACCTGGCCGCGGTGGACGTGCAGAACCGGATCAAGCTCGCCGAGCCGCAGTTGCCCGAGGAGGTGCGCCGGCAGGGCATCATCGTGCAGAAGGCGATCGGCGCCAACATCCTCAGTGTCATCGCGCTGGTGAGCGACGACCCGCGCTACGATGCGGCCTATCTCACCAACTATGCCAAGCTCTACATCGAGGACGAGATCAAGCGGGTACCGGGGGTGGCGAGCGCGCTGGTGTTCGGCGGGCTCGACTTCTCGATGCTGCTTTCCCTCGATCCCGACAAGATGACCCAGCTCGGCATCACGGTGGAGGATGTGGCCAACGCGGTGCGGGAGCAGAACACCACCAACCCGGCGGGACGGCTCGGGCGGGAGCCGGCGCCGGCGGGTACCGAGCTCACTCTCCCGGTGGCCACCCGCGGGCGCCTCCAGACGCCCGAGGAGTTCGGCAACGTGATCGTCCGGGCCCTGCCCAACGGCTCGCTCGTGCGGGTTAGGGACATCGCGCGGGCCCGGCTGGGTGCCCAGAGTTACGACCAGATCGGCCGGCTGAGCGGCCAGCCCAACACCTTCCTGCTGGTCAACGCGCTGCCCAGGGCCAACAACCTGACCGTGCAGGACGAGGTGGTCCAGCGGATGGACCAGCTGTCCCGCGGGTTCCCCGCCGGGGTGCGCTACGACGTGGCGTTCGACACGACCCCGTTCATCACCGAGTCAGTCAAAGAGGTGATCAAGACGCTGGTCGAGGCGATGTTGCTGGTCACCCTGGTGGTGTTCCTGTTCCTGGAAAGCTGGCGTGCCACCCTGATTCCGATCCTGGCGGTGCCGGTGAGCATCATCGGGAGCTTCCTCGGGCTCCAGCTCCTCGGCTTCAGCATCAACACGCTGACCCTGTTCGGACTGGTGCTCGCGATCGGCATCGTGGTCGACGACGCGATCGTCGTGATCGAGAACACCGAGCGCATCATGGAGGAAGAACGCCTGCCGCCGCGCCAAGCGGCCGACAAGGCGATCCGCCAGGTCGCCGGCGCGCTGGTGGCGATCGTGCTCTCCCTCTGTGCGGTGTTCGTGCCGGTCGCCTTCCTGGGCGGGATCACCGGGGCGCTTTTCAAGGAATTTGCCCTGGCGATCGTGATTGCGGTGGTGATTTCGGGGATCGTGGCGCTCACGCTCACGCCGGCGCTCTGCGCGGCTCTGCTCAAGCACTCCACCGCCGAGACCAAGAGCCGGTTCTTCCAGTGGTTCAACCGCTGGTTCGGGCGGGTTAGGAATCGCTACGTGGAGCGGGCCGGCCGGATGGTGGCGCGGCCCCGGCCCTGGCTGGCGGCCTTCGCGGTCATGATCGTCCTGACGTTCGTGCTGGTGGGGCGGGTGCCCAGCGCGTTCATTCCGAGCGAGGACAAGGGCTTTTTCGTGCTCGCGGTGAACCTGCCGGACGCGGCGTCCCGGCAGCGTACCGAGGAGGTGGTGGGCCGGATCGAGCAGATCGCGCTGCAGGATCCGGCGATCGAGAAGACCGTGACCCTCGTGGGGCTCGATCTCCTGACCTTCTCCCAGCAGTCCAACAGCGCCACCATGTTCGTGCGGCTCAAGCCGTGGGACGAGCGTGGCTCCAGCGACCTGAGCCTCGACGCCACGCTTCAGCGGATCAACGGGGCACTATTCATGATGAAGGAAGCCATTTCCTTCGCCTTCAACTTCCCCGAGATCCCCGGCCTGGGCCGAACCAGCGGCGTCGAGCTCAACTTGCAAGCCCAGGCCGGGCAGGACTACGCCACCTTCGCGGGACAGGTCTACCAGTTCGTGAACGAAGCGAACCAGCTCCCCGAAACGAGCAAGCTGCCGGGTGCGGGGGCCCAGAGCCAGATCCGCGCGAACGTGCCCCAGCTCTACGTGAACGTGGATCGGGATGCGACGTACGCGCGAGGCGTGAGCACCGGCCAGGTCTTCGCGACGATGCAGGCGATGCTCTCGACCCTCTACGTCAATGACTTCAACCTCTACGGCCGGACCTACCGGGTGCAGATCGAAGCGGATTCGCAGTTCCGGCAGCGGCCCGAGGACATCGGCCGCTTCCACGTGCGGTCGCGGCAGGGCGAGATGGTGCCGCTCGGCTCGCTGGTGACTACCGAGATGCGGACCGCGCCGAGCCTGATCAGCCGGTTCAACGGATTCCCGTCGGCACTGGTGACGGCGAATGCCGCGCCGGGCAAGAGCTCCGGGCAGATCAGCGAAGCGCTGGAGCGGCTGGTCGAGACCCGGTATGCGGGTCAGGGGATCGGCTACGCCTACAGCGGGCAGTCGTACCAGGAGCGGGTCGCGGGCGGCGGCGGCGCCCTGGTGGTGGTGCTCGGGTTGATCATGGTATTCCTGGTGCTGGCCGCCCAGTACGAGAGCTGGTCGATTCCCTTCGCGGTGCTGCTCGGGGTGCCGTTCGGATTGTTCGGGGCGCTCCTGGGTGCCTGGCTCCGCGGCATGCCGAACGATGTGTACTTCCAGGTCGGCATGATCGCGGTGATGGGACTCGCGGCGAAGAACGCGATCCTGATCGTGGAGTTCGCCTCGAAGCTTCGCGAGCAAGGGCTCTCGATTCTGGAAGCGGCGAAAGAAGCGGCGCGACAGCGGCTTCGGCCGATTCTGATGACTTCGTTCGCGTTCATTGCGGGGGTGAGCCCGCTGGTGTTTGCGGGCGGGGCCGGGGCCAACAGCCGGCACTCGATCGGGACCGGGGTGTTCTCCGGCATGCTGGTCGCGACGCTGGTGGGGATCTTCTTTATCCCGCTCTTCTTCGCGGTGATCCGGGGCTGGGTGGAGCGGCGGCGACGGATGCCGGTGGAGGGCGTATGAGGGGCGAACAAGGCGGACGGGGCGAACAGGTGGCTCGGCACTCGGCGCTCGGCACTCGGCGGCAAACGGGACGCCTCGAGGGCTGGACGGCTGGACGGCTGGGAGTTCTGCTGCTGGCGATCGGTGGATGTGCGGTCGGGCCTTCGACGCGGGTGACGCCGCCGGCCTATCCGGGACCGGCGGCGGAGGACAGTCTGCCGAATCGCTCGGCCCGGGCGTTCTTCGACTCCCTGGCGACCGCGCGGGCTGGCGACGACACCGCGAGAACGCAACTCCTGGCCCCTCGGCCCTTGTCCCTGGACCCTGGTTCGGACCAGACCTGGCTGGATGTCCTGCGCGATACGGCGGTGGTGCGGCTAGTCGAGACAGCGCTGGCCAACAACCGGGAATTCCGGATCGCGGTAGCGCGGGTTAGGGAGTACCGCGCGCTTCTCGGCGTGGCCCGGGCGGACCTCTTCCCCCAGCTCAGCGCCAACGGGACCGCGAGCACCAACAAGGTGGTGTTCGGCTCGTTCGGGGCGCTGGAGTTCGACGTGGTGCGGGTTACCGGTGACCTGGCGTGGGAGCTCGACTTCTGGGGCCGGCTGCGGCGCCAGACGCAGGCGGCGTCTTTCGATCTCCGGGGGAGGGAAGAGGACGAGCGCGCCGCGGTAGTGACTCTGGTAGGTGACGTGGTCACGGCCTATCTCGAGCTCCGCGAGCTGGACCAGGCGGCGGCGATCGCGGAGCAGACCCTGGAGTCGCGTCGGGCCACGCTCGATCTGGCCCGGCGGCGGTTCGCCCAGGGGGTGATTTCGGAGCTCGATGTGCGGCAGTTCGAGGCCGAAGCCGCAGCGTCGGCGACCCGGGTCGCCGACTTCGCGCGGCAGCGCTCCGAGAAGGAACATCAGCTGCGCCTCCTGATCGGCGAGGCTCCCGGACCGATCGCGCGGGGCGCCCCGCTCGAGACCGTGGTGCAGGCGGTGACGGTGCCCGATTCGGTCCCCGCCGAACTGGTGCTCAGGCGGCCCGACGTGCGGCGGGCGGAGCGGGATCTCCAGGCGGCGGTGGCGCGAGTGGGACTGGCGCTGGGCAACCGGCTGCCGCGGGTTATGCTCACCGGACAGTACGGGCGGCAAAGTCCCAGCTTCGACAGTCTCTTCGCCAAAGCGAATGAGGTCTACGTCGCCCAGGTCGGGATCTCGATTCCGCTGTTCCAAGGCGGGCGGCTCGCGGCCCAGCAGAGCGCGGCGCGGGCTCGGGTGGATCAGGCGCGCGGGCGCTACGAGCAGACCGTGCTCCAGGCATTGCGGGAGGCGGATGACGCGCTGGTCGCGCTCCGGCTTTCCCGCGACCAACTGAGCGCGCAGCAGACCCAGGCCCGGGCGCTGTCACGGGCCTATGCGCTGGCGGGGCAGCGGTACGAGAACGGGGTGGCGAGCTATCTCGAGGTGCTGGACGCGCAGCGCTCGCTCTTCAACGCCGAGCTCGCCCTGGTGGCACAGGAGCGGGCCTATCTCACGCAGACGGTGCGGCTCTATCGCGCGTTAGGGGGAGGCTGGGCCCGAGAGCGGGGCCGATGAGCGGGTTAGGCCGGCTGTTCTATGGCCTCACCTCGTTCATCATGGTAGCCGGCGACGCTCATCACCATCGCGGTGGCGTTCGGCCTGCTGGCCGCTCGGCCCGCCCTCATTGCCCGCCCGGTGGACGGAGGTTGGTGGGCAGTCTTGCGACCCGGCGTGGCTCATTGACTTGCCGGCGCAAAGCCGGGATTCGCACTTGGGCGACCCATGGCCATTTCCGGCATATGTACGACATTGTCGTACATATGTTTGCCCGGGAACCGAAGCCAGCCGGGGCGGGTCCCCTGGACCCAACGCCGCCCATCGCCGACTGCCCTGACGCACCAGCACGACCGGTGCGAGAAACCCCCGGCCTTCGACCTTCCGGCGGATCAAACCTTTCCGCCGCGCCCGACATCGTACCAGGCGGCTACTGATCCTGGAGCTCCTGTGCCTGGTCCACTTCTGATCGCTGTCTGGGCTCTGGCCGCCCCGGTCCTGAAGCCGCAGCTCACGTATCGCCTTCGGATTGACCCGGGCGATCTCACCGGCGTTGCAGTCGAGCTGCGGATTCGGAGCGCGCCTGCCGGTCTGGTCCTCGCCGCCCCAGCCCACCCCGAGTATGACGACAAGTACTGGCGTTATGTCGAAGGTTTGCACGCGACCGACGGGGCAGGCAACGCCGTCTCCCTAACCCGCCAAGATAGCGTGCTGTGGCGGCTCGAAAACGGAGCCGGCGATCTTTTGGTCCGGTACCGGGTCCGTTTTCCCGCCGAACCTGCTCCCCGAGCCGCCTGGCGTCCCTTTCTGAGCCGGACCGGAGGGCTGGTTGGGGGACCCCACAGTCTCCTGTATCCGGTCGGATTGGAACGCACCAGCACCGCATCGGGTGTATTACTGGCGTCTGCCCGAGGCCCAGCCATTCGACACTCTCGCCTTCGTCGACGGGATTCGGCACATCGCTGAAGCCACCATCTCACTATTCGGCAGCGCTCCCTATCGGCACTACACGTTTCTCTTTCAGGACGGTGCCTACGGTGGACTGGAGCACCCTGCGTCGGTCACGCTCGGCGCTCCCAGCAGGACCCTGGCTTCCGATCCCCACGCATTCCTCGCGGAAACGGCCCACGAGTTCTTTCATACCTGGAACCTGATGCGGATCAAGCCGGTCGAATACCTGGGCCTCACCTACCGCACCCAACCGCCGGTCGCAGGACTCTGGTTTAGCGAGGGGCTGACCCTGTTCTACGCGGATCTGCTCCTTCGGCGGGCCGGCCTGCCGCCGCCTCACCCCACCCGGATCGCCCATCTCGAATCGCTGATGGCGCGTTATTGGAACAACCAGGGGTATGTCCGTTTCTCCGCCGAGGCAATCAGCCGGGTAGCCTACAACGCCGGCCCGGGGGCACTGGGCGACTACTCAGCCAGCGTGCACCTGATCGGCGAGCTGATCGGGGCGATGCTCGACCTCCGGATCCGCGAGGCGACCCGGGGCGAGCGCTCCATGGACGACGTCATGCGGGTTATGAATCGCCGGTTCGTCGAGCGGGGCTTC
>JBQTHV010000099.1:0-2051 GCA_052389555.1 Gemmatimonadales bacterium
CTCCGCTATCCGCTGGTGGACGGCCAGGGGAACTTCGGCTCGGTGGACGGCGACCCGGCGGCGGCCTACCGCTACACCGAGGCGCGCCTAACCCGCGTTGCGACCGCGCTGCTCGAGGACATCGACAAGGAGACCGTCGATTTCGTGCCGAGCTTCGACGACCAGCGGAAGGAGCCGAGCGTGCTCCCCGCCAAGATCCCGAACCTCCTGGTGAACGGGTCCAGCGGCATCGCGGTAGGGATGGCGACCAACGTCCCGCCCCATAACCTGCGCGAGGTGGCCGCGGCGGTGCGGCATCTGGTCGATGACCCCGATGCGCTGCTCGAGGACTTGCTCCAGCACATCACGGGGCCCGACTTCCCGACCGGCGGCTACATCTTCGGCACCCTGGGACTCCGGGAAGCGTACGCCACGGGGCGCGGGAAGATCATCATGCGGGCCCGGGCCCGAGTCGAGGAGAAGCCGTCCACCGGCCGGATCTCGATCGTGGTGACCGAGCTACCCTACCAGGTGAACAAGGCCACCCTGGCCAACGACATCGCCAATCTGGTCAACGAGAAGAGGCTCGAAGGGATCAGCGGAGTGCGGGACGAGTCCGACCGGGACGGGATGCGGCTCGTCATCGAGCTCAAGCGCGACGCGATTCCCCACGTCGTGCTGAACCAGCTCTACAAGCACACCCAGATGCAGGCCACCTTCGGGGTGATCAACCTGGCGCTGGCGAAGGGCCAGCCCCAGGTGCTGCCGCTCAAGGCCCTGCTCCAGCAGTTCATCGATCACCGCCACGAGATCATCAAGCGGCGGACCCAGTTCGACCTCACCGCCGCCGAGGCCCGGGAGCACATCCTCGAAGGGCTCAAGATCGCGGTCGATCACATCGACGAGGTGATCACGGTGATCCGCGGCTCGGCGGACGTGGAGACCGCGGACCAGGCGCTGCAACAGCAGTTCGGGCTCACCGACAAGCAGAGCAAGGCCATCCTGGACATGCGGCTCGCGCGGCTCACCGCGCTCGAGCGGGACAAGCTCGAGGCCGAGCTCAAGGAAGTGCGGGTGACGATCGCGGAGCTCCGGAGCATTCTGAAGAGCCGCGAGAAGCGGATGGAGATCCTCAAGGACGAGATGGCCGAGGTTGCCAAGGCGTACGGCGACGAGCGCCGCACCGAGATTCTGCCCGATCAGGACGAATTCTCGGTGGAGGACCTGATCGCCGAAGAGGACATGGTGATCACGGTCTCCCACTCGGGGTACATCAAGCGCATCGCGGTCTCCACCTATCGCAAACAGCGCCGCGGGGGGCGCGGGTTAACCGGCGCGACCGCCAAGGAAGACGACTGGATCGAGCATCTCTTCATCGCCTCGACCCACGACTATGTGATGTTCTTCAGCGACCAGGGCCAGGTCTACTGGCTCAAGGTGCACGAGATCCCGCAGGGCGGGCGGGCGGCCCGCGGCAAGCCGGTGATCCAATGCATCGCGATCCGGCCGGACGAGCGGATTGCCGCGCTGGTGCCGGTGCGGGAGTTCAGCGACACCCAGTGGCTCATCTTCGCGACCCGGAACGGCACCGTGAAGAAGACGGTGCTCTCGGCCTACGGGAATCCGCGGAGCACCGGCATCGTCGCGATCAACATCGAGCCGGGCGACGAGCTGATCGACGTGCAGCTCACCGACGGGAACAACGACATCGTGCTGGCGACCCGGGACGGCATGTCGATCCGGTTCCACGAGAGCGACGTGCGGGAGATGGGCCGCGCCACGACCGGCGTGAAGGGCATCGAGCTGGAGTCCGGCGACGCGGTGATCGGCATGGTGGTGATCCGGCGCGAAGCGACGCTCCTGGTGGTCTCCGAGAGGGGCTTCGGGAAGCGCTCCGAGCTGGCCGACTATCGGGTGCAGCGGCGGGGGGGCAAGGGGATCATCACGTTCCGCAAGACCGACAAGACCGGCGCTTGTGTCGCGCTCAAGGAGGTGCTGCCCGAGGACCAGCTCATGATGATCACCAAGCGGGGGATCATCATTCGGGTGCCGGTGGCGGACATCCGGGTGAT
>JBQTHV010000100.1:0-2467 GCA_052389555.1 Gemmatimonadales bacterium
ATTGAGCGACCCCTATCGTTCACCCTGCAACCAAGGAGGTGATCCAGTGTCTCATGACCCTACGAAGGCGCGGATTACCGCTGGTCGGTAAGTAGTCTGACAGGCTGACCGACGCGGTCCGCGCCGATCGGTCGTGCGGTACCGGGGTCCGGCGTGCTGGGGCACACTGGACCCCGCGCTTCTTCTCCGCACGGTAGAGGGCCGGGACGACTGTGTATGGTCTTCCAATCTCAGCGTCCCACCAGGCTGCAGGACCCGATTCACCCCACCCACAGCAGGAGGTTCCGCATGAAAGTGTTACGCTTGGGCATCCTCGCCTTGGTGCTCTGGACTCCAGTTCTCTCGGCGCAGGGGGGGCTGGCCCCGATGACGAAGGAGCAGAAGATCAGCAATGCCGTGACGGCCGCGCCGGCTTCGATCTCGGCGAAGGCGACGCTCCTGGATTGGCCAGCCAGCCCGGGCGCCCAGCCGGCGGTGCTCCGGGAAGGCAGCAATGGCTGGAACTGCTTCCCCGATTTTCCGGCAACTCCCGGCAACGACCCAATGTGTATCGATGCGACCTGGCTCGGGTTGGTGAACGCGATGATGCAGAAAAAGCCGCCCGAGGTTAAGCAAGTCGGGGTGGGCTACATGATCGGTCCCGACGGCGCCTACGGAAGCAACACCGATCCGTACGCGGAGAAAGAGACGCCCGACAACGAATGGGGTTACGATCCGCCGCATATCATGCTGGTGTTCCCCAGCGCCGACGCGCTGGTGGGATTCTCGACTGATCGGAAGAGCGGGGGGCCCTGGGTGATGTGGCGGGGGACGCCCTACGCGCATGTCATGGTTCCGATCGCCCCGCCAGCCGCGAAGAAACCGTAGCGGAGTGGGCACGATGAGAAACAACTGGATTTGACCAATTAGTCTGGGACCGATGGGAAAGGAGGGGCCGGCGAATGCCGAGCCCCTCTGGCCATCGGGACGGCGGGATTTGACGCGTGCGCCCGCCTCATCATTGGTGCTTCGGCGGACACCGCCACGAACAGCGCGGCGAACCCCAAGGCTGATCGCGATCTGTTACCCATGGTTCCTCCAGTGGCACGTGTCGGTGTTCGAGATTCTCCGCGAAGATGCGATTGCCTGACCTACCTGGCAAGCCGGAGTTGAGCTCTATTCCCCATACATCTCGGTGATGAGTCGGCGAAGAGCGCCGGCTTCCTGTTCGGTCAGTGTGCCGAGTTTTCTGCCGAGGCGAGACTTGGCGACGGTTCGGATCTGGTCTACGGCGATTTCGGCCGGCTTTTGGCCGGCGCGAACTGCCAGGCGGGAGCGCCAGGCGGGGTGCAGGCCGGTCGTCAGGGGGCAGATGGTGACGGTATCCAGGCGCTCATTGAGCTCGTCCAGGCTTACGATCACGACGGGGCGGGTCTTGGCCATTTCGGAGCCCAGGACCGGGTCGAGGTCTGCCCACCGGATCTCGTAACGCTTCACCGAGGTTTCCGGCGGCGGGAGCGGTATTCGCGCCGAGGCTCAGCAACGCGACGCAGAGGACGGGGCTCCCAGGGGATCTGATCGAGCCCGTCGGCGAGGGTGGCGTCCCATCCGCTCCAATCCTCGCGCGCGGCGGCCATTTCGCGAGCGGTCTCGACCCAAGAGAGCTTGGGAGTGGCCGATCCCGGTGGGCGGAGGAGAATCCCGTCGCTCCGCTCCTCCATCACGACCGACTGTTCGATGCCGTAGCGGCGGAGCGTGTCAGCGGGGAGGCGGACTCCCCTGGAGTTCCCGATTGGGGTGACCTTGAGCTCACGGCGAGTCATGTAATTACAGTAATTACTCGACCCCAGCTGGTCAAGGGTGGGAGGCGGTTCCTCCTCAAACGCTACTTCGCGCTGGCTCCAGGCCACTTTCCTCGTTCAACTCATCCCCGCCTGGCTCACCAATGTGGGGCAGCGGCTGGTGAAGTCCCCCAAGGTTGTGCTTACCGACAGCGGTCTGACAGCGTATCTCCTCGGCCTCGATCCCTGTCGGCTCGACCGGGAACCGGGTTTGCGGGGCGGCTTGCTAGAGGTTTTTGTCGCTACGGAGCTGCGCAAGCAAATCGGCTGGTCCAGCCTGCCGGTCGAGCTCTACCATTTCCGATCCCATGCCGGTGCTGAAGTGGACCTGGTGCTGGAAGGAGCGGGGGGCGACATCGCAGGAATCGAAGTGAAAGCCAGTATGACCGTCACCGGAGCCGACTTCAACGGGCTCCGGGTCCTGGCGCGCGACTCCGGCAAGCGATTCCTTCGGGGAGTTGTCCTCTACACCGGCTCGGAGGTGATCCCGTTCGGCTCGCGCCTCGAGGCGCGACCCGTTCAGAATCTGTGGGCCTGAGCCGAAAGCGGCGTCAAGATTCCGCTAGCCGGCCTTTCCGGTTCGCAACAGTTCTGAATAGGTGTCGGGTCGCCGCGCGAGCAGCCTCGCTTTCCGATGCCGCCGGATC
>JBQTHV010000101.1:0-47363 GCA_052389555.1 Gemmatimonadales bacterium
CGGATTATGAGTCCGCTGCTCTAACCGGCTGAGCTAAGGGCCCGCGATTGCTGCCCGACAACTTACTGAATCCTTCTTCTTCGAGGAAAGGCCCACTGTGGACGGACGGTGGGATTTGATGCCGATCGCGCGTTGAGCAGAGGGCACGCGAGCGCCGTCCGAGCAGCCATCGCGCTTTGCCTTTCCTTCGTCAACCCACCCCTGAAGGCGCTCGACCTCGAGCTCCTCCGACACAGGCAGCAGCCAGGCCAGCGCCGCCTTCAGCTCGGTAAAGCCACGCACCTGAACCGCCGGCTCCTCGATGAGGCCGAGCGAATGCGGCGCCTTGAGATGTCGGCGATCGCTCAGGAATCGGCGCCGCCTGGCCGTAGGGTCCTCGAGCGCGGCGAGCACCGCCCGCTCCCATTCGGGGAACTCGAACAGCCCATCGTCCTCGAGCAGCATGATTCCGGTCGGACGATCAACGCGGTAGGAGACGCCCATCAGCCTGAAAACTAGTAAGTTTCGCTTTCGGTGCGTGCCCTCGTCATCTCTCATCTCTATTTCGATCCTGAGCGCCGCGGCAAACTCCGAGCGCTCGCCGGGCTCGGCGTAACCGTCGCCGCGGCCGTCCCGGGCGGCCTGCCCGCTGAAGATAGCGGCGTGCGAGTCACTCCGATTCCATTCAGCGGCGACCGCTGGAATCCCGAGACCATCGAGTGGAACAGTCGAGAACTGCGCCGATGCGTTTCCGACTTTCGGCCCGATCTGGTCCAGGTGGAGGAGGAGCCGGGTACCCAAGTCGCCGCCGATGTCGCCGACCAGGCAACCAGGCTCGGCATCCCCCTGGTCTTGTTCAGCCAACGTCTTCACCCCGTCAGGGGGCTTCGCGCCCGACGCCGGGCCGCGCGGGTCTTCCGGGCCGCTCGAGCGGCCATCGCCGGCAATGCCGTGGCGTTGCGACGACTTCGGGAGGGGTTGCCTGGCTCTTCCGTCGCCCTCATGCCCCAGACCGGTGTCGCGCTCCCACCGCCGTCCGAACGGCCTCTGCGCGAAACGCTCTCCATCGGCTATGTCGGGCGTTTGCTCCCCGACCGCGGCGTGGACAGCCTGCTGCGCGCATGCGCCACCATTCTGGGACCCTGGACGCTGACCATTGCCGGTACCGGACCGGAGCAGGAATCGCTCGAGCTCTTGGCCCAGCGGCTTGGTCTCGCCTCGCGCGTTCGCTGGTTGGGCGGCGTGACCTGGCCCCAGATCGAGGACCTGTGGCCCGAGCTCGACTGCCTGGTGCTCCCCGCCGCTCCGGACGCCGCCGGTGCCGAGCGATGGTCCATGATCCTTCTCGACGCGATGGCCCGAGGAGTCATCCCGGTGGTCACCCCGGGGGGCATTCCCGAGGCCATCGTGGGGCCCGCTGGGAAGATTGCGACTGATGGTGAATCGCTCGGAATCGTGCTCCAGACGTTGCGCGCCTATCCGGAAGAGCGTCCTCGCCTGGCCGCCGAGGCTCGCCAGCGAGTCCTCGAGCATTTTGTGGATGCGGCGCTGGCCGAGCAGACGCTCGCATTGTGGCGACGGGTCTTGGAGCAAGGGACCCGGGACCAGGGGCCAAGGACCAGGGAGACTGCGGGTTAGGCCCCCTGGCCCCTGGCCCCCGGCCTCTAGCCCCTCAGTCCGGCAAGGGCAACGCAATCCGCCTTCCCTCTCGCGCCGAGAGGTACGTCGCCGCGAGCAACTCCAGCGACCGCAACCCTTCCCGTCCGTCCGTATCCGGTGGCGCCAGTCCGCGCAGAGCTTCGATGACGTTGCGGTAGTACCGCAAGTGGCCTCGCCCGTATACCGAGGTCGTTTCGTAACTCGCACGCTCCACCTCGGCATCCATCGGATCAGGCTCGGCAAACTGCCAGTGATCGATCCGGTTGACCGCGATGCCTCCAACCCGCACGGTGCCGGTTTCTCCGAGGACCGTGATCGAGCCCTCCAGATTCCGCGGATAGGTCAGCATGGTGACATTGAGGGACCCTAACGCGCCGGAACGCCACTGGAGCGCGAGCACTCCGGTGTCCTCGACTTCGATCCGCCGCGCCAGAGTCGCCGCATACGCCTGCACACTGGCCACCGGACCGACCAGCCAGTCGAGCATGTCCACGTAATGGCTCGCCTGGTTCATGAACGCGCCGCCATCGAACTCCCAGGTGCCCCGCCAGGACGCACTGTCGTAGTACGACTGGGGCCGCTGCCAGAACACGTTGACGGTCACCAGAAAGATGCGCCCGAACCGGCCGGCCTCGATAGCGCGCTTGAGCAGCTGGAGGGTGGGATTGGTGCGGTTCTGTTTGACGATGAAGAGGTGAACCCCGGCCGCGTCCGTGGCCCGCAGCATGGCCCGGCCGTCGTCCAGCTTGGTCGCCATCGGCTTTTCGCTCATCACGTGGCGGCCCGTGTCGGCGACCTGAATCGCCTGCCGCGCATGCAGTCCGCTGGGCGTGGCGAGGACGACAATGTCCGGATCCGAATTGGCGAGGAGCGCGTCCAGCGAAGGGAAACCCGGCGCTCCGGTGCGTGCAATCGCCTGCTGGAGGGCCGCCGGATCGGTATCAGCCACCCCGATCAGCTCGGCTGAATCGCGGTGCGCTTCGATGGCTTCGAAGTGATTCGCGGAGATTCGCCCGCACCCAATCAGCGCAATGCGGATTCGCCGGTCGGTGGGTACGGTCTTCCGCACCAGCAGCGTGCCGCTGCTCTTCATTCCTGGCCGCGGCCGGGGCCGTCGATGAGGCTCAATTGCCGAGCCCGCCAATCCTCCATCCGAACCGTGAGCCGGGTGCCCTCGGGAGTTTCTTCGCGGTCCAGCACTTCCCCCAAGCGATAAATGGCGGCCAAGCGGGCTCCCTCGCCGGGCGGAATGACGACCGACAGCGTCGCCTGGCCCGCGCGACTCTGCTCCCGCAAAGCCGCTTTCAGCTCGTCGACGCCGCCGGGAGTGACCGCGCTCGTGAAGACGGCCCCGGGATAGAGCCGCGCGATCCTCGCGCGAAACCCAGCCGGATCCGCCAGCCGGTCCATCTGGTTGAACACCAGGATCTCGGTCGGATCGGCCAGGTCGAGCTCTGCGAGCACCCCATTGACGACCTTCACCTGCTCCTCCCAGTCGGGATGACTCGCATCGATCACCTGGAGCAGGACATCGGCCTCCCGCGCCTCCTCCAGGGTAGCCCGGAAACTGGCGACCAGGTGGTGCGGCAGCTTGCGGATGAAGCCGACGGTATCGGTGACCCGGGCGCGGAGTCCTTCGCCGAGCTCGGCCTCGCGGGTTAGGGTGTCGAGCGTAGCAAAGAGCCGGTCCTCGATCACGATGTCCCGGGCGCCGTTGCCCGCGAGTGCCTGGAGCAAGCTCGACTTGCCGGCATTGGTATAGCCCACGATCGCCGCATGCAGCATCGGCTTCCGGGTCGCTCCGGTCCGCAAGGTGGCGCGGTGCCGGGCGACCTCCTGCAGCTTGCCCCGGTGATGCCGGATCTTCCGGCGAATCATGCGCCGGTCGGTCTCGAGCTGGGTTTCGCCGGGACCGCGGAGCCCGATGCCGCCCCGGATTCGCGACAGGTGAGTCCACATGCGGGTGAGCCTCGGGAGCAGGTATTCGAGCTGAGCCAGCTCCACCTGCAGCTTGGCTTCCGCAGTCCGCGCCCGGGTTGAAAAGATGTCGAGAATCACCTCGGCGCGGTCCATAACCCGCACACCCAGCTCCCGCTCCAGGTTGGTCCCCTGCACGGGGGTCAACTCTTCGTCGAAGACAGCGAGGGTCGCCCGTTCGTCGGTCACCCGGCCCTTGAGCTCGGCTACCTTGCCTTCGCCCAGCAGCGTCGCCGGGTTGGGCGCCTCGACCTGCTGGGTCAGCCGACCCACCACCTGCGCACCGGCCGTGTCCACCAGCTCAGCCAGCTCGTCCAGGTGCTCCTGCATCTGCTTGGCATCGAGAGAACCTTTCCGCGGCGCGGCCACCAGGATGGCCCGCTCCACTGGCGGTTCAATTGGAATGAGTTCGCGAACCGGCACTATGGCTATTGGTTATTGGCTAATGGCTATTGGTTATTGGCTAATGGCTATTGGTTATTGGCTAATGGCTATTGGCTATTGGCTACTCGCTACTCGCTACTCGCTACTCGCTACTCGCTACTCGCTACTCGCTCAAGCAAGATAAGCGGCTCACTCCTGACCCGCGGCCCTATTAGCAAGCCGTTTCCATGCGGCCATCCGCGCGGCGACCTGCTGCTCATAGCCGAGCGTGCCCGGATGATAGAGCTCCTGTCCAGCGAGCTTCTCCGGCAGGTAGACCTCTGCGACATAGTGTTCCGGATAGTCGTGCGCATACCGGTACGCCGCCCCGTATCCGAGCGACTTCATGAGCGGCATGGGCGCGTTCCGCAAGTGGAGGGGGACCGGCTCGGCCGGCGTCTCTCGGGCAAGCTCCAACGCCCCGCCAAGCGCCCGGACCACGCTGTTCGATTTCGGCGCCGTCGCCAGGTAGATCGTCATCTCCGCCAGGGGGAGATACCCCTCCGGCGGACCGAGCTGCCGATAGGCTTCCCGAGCCGCCACGGCCAGCGGGAGCGCGTTCGGATCGGCAAGACCGATATCCTCGGCGGCCATCGCGATGGCGCGCCGGAAGAGCACCAGCGGATCTTCCCCGCCTTCCAGCATCCGCGCCATCCAGTACAGCGCCCCGTGCGGGTCGCTGCCGCGCAGCGACTTGTGGTAGGCGGACAGCAGGTTGAAATGCTCCTCGCCCGCCTGATCGTACCGCGGCACCCGCCGGGCCATGGCATCGGCAAGAATTTCCAGCGTAATGCGACCGCCCGGTCCCACCTGGAGCGCCGCGCTCTCGAGTGCACTCAGGGCGCGACGGGCATCCCCGTCGACCTGAACCGCAAGCCAGGCGCACCCGTCGGCGTTGAGCTCGAGCGCCAGGTTTCCGAGCCCCCGTTCCCGGTCCTCCAGGGCACTCCGGACTACCCGCTCGATCGCAGCGGGCGGTAACGGCTCCAGCACGAAGACCTGGCACCGGGAGAGCAACGCCGAGTTGAGGCTAAAGCTCGGGTTCTCCGTCGTGGCGCCGACCAGGGTAACGCTGCCTCGCTCGACGTGCGGGAGGAAGGCGTCCTGCTGGGCCCGGTTGAAACGGTGGATCTCGTCGCAGAAGAGAATGGTCCCGCGGCCCAGCCGGCGCCGTTCCTCCGCCTCGCGGATGATTTCCCTAACCCGCTGCACCCCCTCGGTCACCGCGCTGAACCCGATGAAGGCGCGGCCGGTGTGCTGGGCGATCAGGTAGGCCAGCGAGGTCTTGCCGGTGCCCGCCGGTCCCCACAGGATGGTGCTCCCCAGGTCGCCCCGGCGAAGCGCATCTCCCAGTGCTCGCCCCGGCGCCAGCAGGTGCTCCTGGCCTACGAACTCGGCCAGGGTCCGGGGTCGCATCCGGGCGGCCAGCGGCGCGGGGGTGGAGAACAGCTCGGGCGGCTCGTCCATCCCGACTCCTAAACCGGCGCCAGCCCCCGCAAGAGCAGCAGCGCCGCGCTGCCGCCGAGCAGGGCCGCGGTGATCCCGGCTCCCCGGCTGGCTTGCACTTCGGGGACCAGGTTGGACGCGGCGACGTACAGGGTCACACCCGCCGCGAGAGCCAGCCCGTAGCGGGCCAGCGGTTCGATCAGGTCGGTGAGCGCTGCGCCCACGACCGTGGCCAGGCCGAGGGCCAGGCCCGCCTGGAGCGCCAGGCGGCGTCCTAACCCGCTCGCCAGCATCACACTCGCCACCGAGACCCCCTCCGGGAGCTTGTGCAGCAGGATGGCCAGGAAGAACATCAGGCCGAGAGACCAGGAGACCAGAAATCCGCTGACCACCGCGACTCCGTCAAACAGGGCATGCAGCAGGAGGCCGGCCACCGCGCTTCCGCCCGCCGAGCGCGGCACCGGATGGGTCTCCTCTCCGAAATGGAAGTGCGGGGTAAGCGCGTGCTGCGTGAGATGCACCACGAGGTAACCGGAGAGCACCAGGACCCCGGTGAGCCCCGGATCTTCCGCCCCTCGGAACAGTCTCGGAAAGACCCCCACCAGGACCAGCGCCAGCATGAAACCGGCCCCGAATGCCAGCAGCAGATGGATCGCGGCGAGGCCCCGGCGCTCGGCCCGCACGACCGCCGCGGCCCCAAGCACATTGCCCACCGCCGCAGCGGCCGCGAACAGCAGGGGCGTTACTTCCATGACCTAACCCGCTCGAGGAGTCGCTCCCGCGTATTGAGACCGGGATCCTCGAGCACCGCCTCGAGCGCCCGTGCCAGCAGCCCGCCCAGTCCGGGGCCCGGCGCGATGCCGGCTTGCACCAGATCATCTCCCGTGATGGCGAGCTCGCTCCGCGAGGTGGCCTCGCCCCGGGCCCGGATCCCGTCCACCACCCGCCCCCAGGGCGGATCGCTTCCCCGGCGGTACCCGGCGAGCAGCCGCAGGTCGGGGGCGGCTTCGCCTACCGCGGCGAGCCAGCGCCGCACCGCCACCGGCTCGACCCCGGAGGGTTCCGCCGGTCCTCGCGCCATCGCCCCAGCCCGCGCGACCTCGGCGTTCGAGGCCCGCAAGCGCAAGAGGACCTGATCGGGATCGGTACAGAGCGCGGCCGTCAGCGTCACCGCATCACGCGGCTCCGGCGCGGAGTGCGCCAGCGGATAGCCGCTCCCGAGCTCGGGAATCCAGATCACCGCGGCGCCGACATCCTGCCACAGGGCCACCAGCCGGGCGACCGACGCCGCCATCGTAAGGCTTTTGAACCACTCGTCCCTAACCCGCTCTGCCGACAGCCCGCGGAGGCCCGGCGCGGCGGCCACCGCCGCCTGCCAGGTGGCCGCCTCGATCTCAAAATCGAACCGCGCGGCAAACCGGATGGCCCGCAGGATGCGCAGGTAGTCCTCGGCGAAACGTCGGGCCGGATCGCCCACCGCCCGGATCCGTCGCTCCTCCAGATCCCGGGAGCCGCCAAACGGGTCGCGCCACTCCCGGCGTACCGGATGGTACGCCAGCGCGTTGATGGTGAAATCCCGCCGCGCCAGATCTTCCTCGAGGGAGACCCCGTATTCCACCACCGCATGCCGGCCGTCGGTCGCCACATCCTTCCGGAACGTGGTCACTTCGTGCATAACCCGCTTCCGGTCCAGCACGCCGACCGTGCCATACTTGACCCCGACCGCCACCGCGTGGGGGAAGAGCCGGAGCACCTCGTCCGGTGGCGCTGCGGTGGCCAAATCGACGTCACCGGTCGCATGCCCGAGCAGCCGGTCCCGCAGGGCACCACCCACGCACCAGGTCTCGAACCCGGCCGCTTCCAGGCGCGCGGCGATCTCGATGACCTCGGCGGGAAGATCCGGGAGCGGCGCGAGCGCCCTCACCCGCTCGCTCCGTAGCCCACCCCGGCGGCCAGGCAGAGCACCAGCTCGAGGCGCGCCAGCGACGCGGTCCGGGGACCGGCGGGGATCACGCCGAGAGAAAGCAGGAGCCCGCCGCCGCCTTCGAAGGCGTACTCGCCCCCGACTTCGCCGAAGGGACACCGGCTGGCCAGGACGACCGGCTTGCCTTCCCCGAGCCACTGCCGCACCGCCGGCAGGATCCCCGGCGGCACGTTGCCTCGGCCGAACGCCTCGATCACCACCCCATCGAAGCGCGGCCGGGCGAGCTCGAGCAGGCGCCCGTCATCGCCCAGCACCAGCGGAATCAGCGCGACCCGCGGGTTGAGGTGGGAGATCCGGAGCGGCGTGCCGGGGCGACCCGGGGCGACCGCGAACCGAACGGTCCCATCCTCCACCGCGCCCAGCGGAGTTCCGTGCGGCACCCCGAACGCCTCCGGCGAAAACGTGTCGAGCTTCACCGCTCCCAGTCCGGGAAGGATGCGACCTGCGAACACCACCATCGCGCCGCGGCCGCGCGCGTCCCGCGCGAGCGCCACCCGGATGGCATCCCGCAAGTTGCGAGGCCCGTCCCAATCAGGATCGCTCGAAGTCCGCATGGCGCCGGTCACCACGATCGGGATGTCCCCCGGCAGGGTGCGGGCCAGGAGGTAAGCGGTCTCTTCCAGAGTGTCGGTGCCATGCGTGATCACGATCCCGATCGGCGGGTTAGGTGCGCTGACGAGCTCCCCTACCCGCTCCCGCAGAGCCATGAGCTCCGCCGGTCCCCGGTGCACTGCGGGCAGTCGCTCCCAGTCTTCGACCTCGACTGGTTCCGGCCCCCAGGCACCCACCCGCGCGAGCAGCTCCCGCCCGCCGAGCGCCGGCACGATCCCCCCCGCGGCGCTGCTCCGCTGCATCGCGATGGTCCCGCCCGTCGCCAGCAGGTGAATCACCGAACCCTACCGCTCACCGCTCACCTCTCCCTTTCACCCGCACAGCACACTCCCGCCGTTCACATTCAGCACCTCCCCAGTGAGGTGGCGCGCCAGCGAGCTGCACAGAAAGAGGATTGGCCCCGCAATGTCTTCGGCCGGCGGAATCCGCCGGAGCGGAATCGTGGCCGCGATCCGTTCCCGTCCTCCCTCCGCGTAGGGGATCGCGCTCATCTCGGTATCCACCCATCCCGGCGCCACGCAGTTCACCGTGATGTCGGGCGCGCACTCGATCGCCAGCGACTTCGTGAGCGAGATCAGCGCGCCTTTCGTCGCGGCATAATCCGCATGGAACGCCTCGCCCCGCTGTCCCGCGGTACTGGAAACCAGGACGATTCGCCCGCCGGGTCGCAGCACCTGGAGGGCAGCCCGCGTGGTGAGAAAGACCGCCTCGAGATTCTGCGCCAGGGTCGAGCGCCACCGCTCGGCGCTGAGTTCACGGAGCGGCACGTCCTCAGGCGGCCAGACTCCGGCGTTGGCCACGAAACAATCCAGCCCTGGGCCGAAGGCCGCTTTCGCTTCGCGGAAAACCCGATCGACGACCGCCGGCTCGGCCAGATTCCCGCCGGCCACGAATGCCTTGCGGCCGAGCTGCCGGATCTCCCGCGCCACGCCTTCCGCGTCGGCCCGCCGCGTGTGGTAGGTGATCCCGACATCCGCAGCGGCTTTGGCGAAGAGGAGTGCCGTGGCTCGGCCGATTCCGCGGGAGCCGCCGGTAATGAGGGCGCGCTGCCCGGCGAGCGAGATCACAACTCGTCCCCGCTCAGGAGCTGCCGCAGACGATCGAGCAGGTGCGTCTTGATCTCGAGCGGGGGAACCGGCTCGGGATCCTCATTCGCCAGGATGGCGGCGGGGTTCCGACGCGCCAGCAGGTCGGCCTGCTCCTGACCGCCCTGTTCGCGGAGAAACTGGCACGGCGCGTTCATCAGCCGGTCGTCGCCATGATTGTCGGCCGCGATCAGATCGGCGAGCCCGTTGGCGACCAGCTCACGGGCTCGCTGCCCTCGCCCGCGCGCGCCCAGTAACGTGGTGGCATCGACCTGCATGAGCGCCCCGACGGCCTTGAGCCTTCGGATCGCGCTCGGTCGGCATCCGGCATAGCGCTCGGGATGGGCCACCACGGGCACGAGGCCCAGCTCGACGACTTGCCGCAGCGCATTCACCATCGCCGCAACCGCCACCATCCGGGTGAACTCCACCAGGATGTAACGGGTTCCTCCCAGCGTCAGCTCCGAGTGCTCGAGCAGCTCGCGCCGCACCGGCCGGTCGAGCATCAGCTCGACGCCCCGGTGCAGCGCGATCCCTTCCGGGGCCTGCGCCCGCAGGGCCGCAAAGGCTTCCTCATGGGAGTGCGGCAATCCGCGGGGAATCTGCCGCACGCTGAAATGGGGAGTGAGACAGACCGCGGTTACCCCGCCGTCGCGCATGACGGTGAGGACCTGGACCGACTGCTCGACGCTCTTCGAGCCGTCATCCACGCCGGGCAGGAGATGGCAATGGAGATCAATCACCCAGGAGCTCCGCCGCGAAGCGATCGAGCCCGGCAGGATCCGCTTCGGCTTGCGCCGCGAGCGCGAGGGTGATCAGCGCGTCGGCCGCCAGGAGGTCCAGCGCCACCGCGCGGTCCTGGCCCTGGGTCAGCACCCGGTCCAGGGCAGTTCGGGCGGCTCCGGCGAGCCGCTCCGCCCGGGTGCCGGCGGGCACGCCGCCGAGGGCGAACTGCCTAACCCGCTCACGCAGGTCGGCTGGCGCTCCGGCACAGCGCGCCTCGAGCCAGCTCTCGTCGCCGGTCACGCCGATTCCAGCCATTCCTTGACCAACCGGGGCGTGGCCGCCCGCGCCGCGGGAATCCGGGCCGGATCCCCCGCGCTTCCCGAGGCGAACGCGGGCCGTCCGCCGCCCCGACCGCCGCTCACCGCGGCAATCCGGTTGAGCAGGTCCCCCGCCTTGAGCCCCCGCTGGACCAGGTCGTCGGTGAGCGCGACGTGGATGGCGCCGGTCCCCGCCTCCGTCGGGCCGAACAGGATCAGCGCCGCGCTTCGCTTCCCTTCGCGAAACCGGTCCGCCAGGCGGCCGACTTCTTCGCGCTCCTCGGCGGCCGTCTCTCCCACGGTCACAGTCACGCCATCAACGTTCACTTCGGTGCCCCCCTCCCCCACCGCCTCGCCGGCCCCACGGCGCTGCATCTCCTCGATCCGGCGCTCGAGCCGCTCACGCTCGGCGAGGAGCTGTTCGATCCGGCGGCCCAGATGTTCGGGGTGCGCTCGGAGGAGATCGCTGGCCTGGCGCAACCGGTCGTCCAGCTCCTCGAGCGCCCGGTAGGCGCCAGGTCCGGTCACCGCCTCGATGCGCCGCACTCCCGCCGCCACCCCGCCCTGCGAGGTAAACCGAAACAGCCCGAGCGCTCCCGTCGTGACGACATGGGTGCCGCCGCACAACTCGATCGAATCGCCCATCTGGATCACCCGAACGAGGTCGCCGTATTTCTCGGCGAAGAAGGCCAGCGCCCCTTGAGCAAGGGCATCGGCATACGGCATCTGGCGCGCCGTCACCACGTGATTGGCCCAGATTTCCGCGTTGACGTCGCGCTCGATCAGATCCAGCGTGGCGGGATCGATCGGACCGTGGTGGGAGAAATCGAAGCGCAGGCGATCCGGCGCCACCAGCGAGCCCTGCTGCCGCACGTGGGGTCCGAGATGACGGCGCAACGCGAGGTGCACCACATGGGTGGCGCTGTGATTGCGCTCGATGTCTCGGCGCCGCGGCGCATCGACCTCGGCCGTCACTGCCGTCGGCTCGAACGTCCCGTCGAAACGGCCTACCAGGGCAGTTCCCCGGTCCTCCTTGCGGACCTCCTCGACAGGGAATGCCCAGCCGATTCCGCGGAGCACGCCGGTGTCACTGACCTGCCCTCCCGCTTCCGCATAGAACGGATTCTCTCGCAAGACGACCTCGACCCGGTCGCCATCCTGACGGAACGCGAGGAGCTCCGTCTCCGCGTCGGTCGTCTCATATCCCACAAACCGCTGCTTCCCCCGCCGCAGCACATGCCACTTGGGCTTCCCAACCCGGCGCCGGGGCTCGCCCCCCACTTCCGAATCTCGAGTCCCACCTCCCCGCGCGCCGCGCGAACGCTCTCGTTGCACTGAGAGTGCCCGCTCGAACCCCTCCACGTCCACGCCGACGCCGCGCTCCGCGGCGATGAGGTGGGTGAGGTCGACCGGGAATCCATACGTGTCATACAGCTTGAAGACCTCTTCTCCCGGAATGAGGCGGGTGCCGCTGGCGAAGATTTCCTCCAGCCGGCGTAACCCGCCCTCGATCGTCTCCAGGAACCGCTGCTCCTCGCCCTCCGTCCATTTCCGAATCTCCTCGCGCTGCGCGAGGAGCTCGGGATACCCGGCGCCCATCGAGGCCACCACGATCTCGGTCAGCGGTGCCAGGGTTGGTTCACGGCGGCCCAGGAGCCAGGCGTGCCTGACCGCGCGCCGCAGGATCCGCCGCACCACGTAGCCTCGACCCTCATTGCTGGGATAGACGCCGTCTCCCAGCAGAAACGCCACCGCCCGGGCGTGGTCGGCTAACACGCGATACGATGCGCCGGCTCCTTCGAGCGAGCCCGGATAGGGCGTGCCCACGAGCCGCCCCACCTCCTCGAGTAACGGGAAGAAGAGATCGGTGTGAAACGCGTCGTCGCTCCCCTGCATCACAGCGGTTATGCGGTCCAGACCCGCGCCGGTATCGACCGACGGCCGAGGCAGCGGGGTCAGGGTGCCGTCGGCGGCGCGATCGTACTGCATGAAGACCAGGTTCCAGATCTCGAGAAACCGGCCCGCCTCCGCCAACGCCTCGAACTCCTCCTTCGGAATGACCGTCTGTCCGTCTGTCCGGCTGTCCGGCTGCACCATGTCCACGTAGATCTCGGAGCATGGCCCACACGGTCCGGTATCCGCCATCTGCCAGAAGTTGTCCTTGTCGCTGAGCCCGTAGATCCGATGATCGGGAAGGCCGGCGATCTCGCGCCATAACCCGCGCGCCTCGGTGTCGGCGTGGTGCACGCTGACGCGGATGCGATCCGGCGGAATCCCGAGGAACTTCGGGGAGGTGACGAACTCCCACGCGTACGCAATCGCCTCGGGCTTGAAGTAGTCGCCGAAGGAGAAGTTCCCCAGCATCTCGAAGAAGGTCAGGTGCCGCTTGGTGTGCCCGACCTGCTCGAGATCGTTGTGCTTGCCGCCCGCCCGCACGCACTTCTGACAGGTGGTCGCCCGGACGTAGTCGCGCTGCTCCTGGCCCAGGAACACACGCTTGAACTGCACCATCCCGGCATTGGTGAAGAGCAGCGACGGATCGTCGCGCGGCGTGAGCGACGACGAGGGCACCTCGCGGTGCCCCCGGGCCACGAAAAAGTCTAGGAAGAGCCTGCGGATCCGGGCGGAATCCATCCCCGGAATATAGTGCCCGTCCTGCGGCGATCTGGGCAGTCAGCGCGAGTCGAGAACTGCCTGCACCGCATTCGCCGCTTCGCTCCCGACGAATCCCCGCCGATTGAGATACCCAAGCAGCCGGCGCCGAAGTACCGGCTTCGACAAGCGTCCGCTTCCGGTGCGACCGCACAGCTGACCCAGTCGGCGCTCGGCGAGCTGCACCGCACTGGGCCCCGCCTCGCCGGCCGGGCCGAGGGTCTCCAGGGCGCGATCGATCACCTTGCGGTCGATACCGAGCGCAGCCAGATCGCGCCGCAAACGGAGCGGCCCTCGCCCCTTCGCGGCGCGAGTGAGCACGAAGTGACGGGCATACTGGTCGTCATCGACCAGCCCCGCCCGCTCGGCGCGCTCCACGGCCCTGGCCGCCGCCTCAGGAGGATGGCCCTTGAGAATCAACCGGCGCATCAGATCGCGCCGGGCGAAGGGCCGCCGCTCGAGGCATCGCAGCGCCGTGCGGTAGCTCGCCTCCTCATCGGCCGAGCGCGCCAGTCGCTCATAGATCGTTGCCTCGAGGACCTGGCCCTCTGCCAACTGCTCGGCCAGGGCGACGGCCCGCGGGATGGTGAGGAGCAACTGCCCCTGCACCATCACGCGAACGGTGTCGGCCCTCCGGGGATGCGGGACGATCGCCCCGATCATCCCCAGAGGAGGCGGATCATTCGACGTCGCCGTCATCGGCGGGCGCCACGCTCGCGGCACGTACGCCGAGGAATTCCTTGACCCGTCCCTCGACCTCGGCCTGCAGCGACGGATTGTCTCTCAGGAAGAGCTTGGCATTCTCCCGGCCTTGCCCGATCCGCTGGTCGCCATAGGAATACCAGGCTCCCGACTTCTGAATGATGTTGGCTTCGGTGGCCAGATCGACCAGCAAGCCGGTGTGGCTGATCCCCTCGTCGAACATCACGTCGAACTCGGCCTGCTTGAAGGGCGGGGCAACTTTGTTCTTGACCACCTTAACCCGCACCCGGTTGCCGATCACCGCTTCGCGCTCCTTGACCGGGCCGATCCGCCGGATGTCCAGCCGGAGCGAAGCGTAGAACTTGAGCGCCTTGCCGCCGGTCGTGGTCTCCGGGTTTCCGAACATCACCCCGATCTTCTCGCGAAGCTGGTTGATGAACACCACGGCGCAGTTGGACCGATTGATCGCGCCGGCCAGCTTGCGGAGCGCCTGGCTCATCAAGCGAGCCTGGAGTCCCATGTGGCTGTCGCCCATCTCGCCTTCGATTTCCGCCTTGGGGACCAGCGCCGCCACCGAATCGATCGCTACCAGGTCGACCGCGCCGGAGCGCACCAGGATCTCCACGATCTCGAGGGCCTGTTCCCCGGTATCGGGCTGGGACACCAGCAGGTTATCGACATCGACGCCGAGCTTCTTGGCGTAGTCGATATCGAGCGCGTGCTCGGCATCGACGTAGGCGGCGACGCCTCCGCCTCGTTGCACGTTGGCGGCAAGATGAAGCGTGAGCGTGGTCTTGCCCGATGACTCCGGGCCGTAGATCTCGGTGATGCGGCCCCGGGGAACCCCTCCCACGCCCGTTGCGGCGTCGAGATTGATCGCACCGGTGGGAATGGCTACGACTCGCTCCCGAGGGGCGTCGGTACCCATCCGCATGATGGACCCTTTCCCGAGCTGTTTTTCGATCTGAGAGATGGCGAGGTTGAGCGCCTTGCGGCGCTCGGCATCGAGCTTGGGCTCTTTGACGTCTGGGAGGGCCATTTGAGGCGGTCCTTAGTAAGATTGTGGATTATTTTGCTACACAGCAAGACTTATATCAATCTAAAACCGAAAATTGGCCGAAGCAAGACGGCATTTCTTCAGTTTTCCACACATCTCCACGCATCCTCAATGTGAGTGACCTGTGGAGATGGGGATCTCCCTCTCCCTTCCAATACCGTGATTAGGTCGAACCGGTATCGGTCCTGGGGCCGTCCAAACCGTACTCGCCAGAGCTCGGCAAGCCGCGCGAGCACGGCCTGCTTGCGGAAGCCCACGGCCAGACTCGCATCTCCGAAGCGGAGCGACCGCCTGGTCTTGACCTCCACGAACGCCACCACCGATCCCTGGCGCGCTACCAGATCCAGATCGTGGTGGCCCAGTCGGAACCGGTGGGCCTCGATCCGCCAGCCTCGCTGGAGCAGGTAGGCCATGGCAGCTCGTTCGCCGGCATAGCCGCGGACCTGACGGGGGTCGGCCCATTCAGATACCGGTTTGCGGACGCGGACGTTCGACACGGACCCACCATAGCGATCCGGATCTCTGCAGCGACAACCCAATCAACCCGAAGCGGATCGTTTCTTCGCGATTTCTCAACTACCGGTCTTCAGTCCTCAGCCTCTTGCAGGGGTGCCTAATGCGGAGCAAGCGAGTTTCGGTGGCCGAAGACTGAACACCTCTATCACTCGCTGTGCATCGGATTGCGCCTTATCCGTCCAATCCTGCGTCACACCCGCGAGCTGCTGAAAACCGTACTCATGTCGGCGGGTTAGGCCCGCAGGAGAGGTCACATGCATCCCTCACTCGATTCGGGGCGGCGCCTGGCCGCTCCCCTGGCGATGGCACTGGGCTTGGTCCTGGCCTGCCAGGACGCCCCTACTCCCCCCCATACCACCATCCCGATTTCCGCCAGTTTGCAAGCGACGGCAGCTGACGAGGTCCCCGATCAGCTGGCGGTGGCCCAGGCGGTGCCCGGGTTCGGCGGCTATTACATCAACGAAAACGGCGCGCCGACGGTCTGGTTGACCGATCCGAGCCGGCGCGCCCAAGCGGCGGCGGCACTGGCCGGGTTCCTGGAAAGCTTCGGATGGACCGAGGCCGATCTGGTGGTCCGGCAGGCGCAGTATGATTGGATCCAGCTCGATGCTTGGTATCGTGAGGCGTGGCCCCGGGTGTTGACACTCCAGGGCGCGGTCTCGACCGACATGGACGAGGGCAAGAACCGGCTCCGCTTCACCGGGCTCGACGCCTCGGTCCTCACCAACATCACCAGCACGCTGACCTCGCTGGGCATCCCACGCGAGGCCGCGGTGATCGAGCTGCGCGGCCCGGTCCAGCAGCTCCTCGCCCTCACCAGCAAGGTCCGACCGCCCTATGGGGGATATCAGATCCAGTTCTTCGCCACCCCGGCCAGTCCGCTCGTGTTTGTCTGCACCTTGGGTTTCAACGTGGTCTGGTCAGGGATCAATTCCTTCATAACCAACTCGCACTGTAGCAACGTGCAGGGCGGGATCACGGTCCGGACCGATTATTACCAGGCCACCCGGGGCGGCGCCATCCCTAACCCGGACAACTTCATCGCATTCGAAGTCCAGGATCCCGAGTACACCGCCGAGCCCTGCCCCCTCGGCCGGCGCTGCCGCTACAGCGACGCCGCTCGGGCCCAGTATGGAGCCGGCCAGAGCTTCCTGCTCGGACGGATCGCTCGGACCACGCTGCGCAACGATGCGTTGGCCGCCAATGATCCCACCTACCTCCAGGTCGATTCGCTCAATCCGGCCTACCGCCTGGTGTCCGAGCAGGCGACTCCCATCCTGGGCCAGAGCTTGAGCCATGTGGGCCGGACTACCGGCTGGACCCAGGGACCGGTGACCGCGACCTGCGAAAACATCAACATCACCGCCTCGGAGATCACCCAGCTCTGCCAGGGGCTCGTCGCCGCCTTCGTAGCCGGGGGCGATAGTGGGTCGCCGACCTTCGGGTTCCACACCAACGGGACCGTCTTCCTGGCCGGGATTCTGTGGGGCAGCTCGACCGATCTGGAGACCGGAGAAGTGCAGTTCATTTTCAGCCCCACCGCCAACATCCACAGCGAGATCGGCGCGTTTACCGGCACCGATCCGATCAAGGGCAAGAAGCCCAAGAAGGCGAAGCCGTGACAGCGGCTGTGATCGCGATTCGTCCAAGAGAGGTCAGCGTGCAGCGCGGCGTCGAGTGGTCGTCTCCCCCTGCGAACTCGCGGGACCTGACCCGGCACGTTGTTGGAAAGGAGTAGTGCGATGGTAGCGAAGGTTTTCCTTGGAGTGCTGGCAGTCGCCGGCGTTGGTGCGCTCAAAGTCTGGACCGCGGATCTCGATCCGAAGGGAGGTTCCCGGCTTGACGGGACGGCCCGAGTGGAGACCGTGGGACCCGACTCGCTGGCGGCAACAGTCAATCTCGAGGGAGCCGGGTCCTATGCCACCCACACCTGGGGCATTCACAGCGGAAAATGCAGCGCGATAGGGGTAATGCACGGGATGCAGTCGGCTTATCCTGCGGTCAAGGCCGATAGCGCCGGCAATGGAATGGCCACTGCCCGGATCAAGATGTCCCTGGGCGGCGGTGACCACTCCGTGGTGGTGCACGGCCCCGCGGCGGGCTCGGTGGAAGCCTGCGGCGACTTGAAGCCATCGGGAGAGTAAACCAGGGAGGGGTAGACTATGAGCAAGCTCCTGGCGGCCGCGGTGGGACTCGCGGCCCCGGCCGCACTGGCTCTGGGGTTTGACTGGTGGAGCGCCACGCTGGAGCCGCGAGCCGGTTCCAGCCTGCGCGGCATCGCCCGGGTCGAAGCGGTAAACGGCCTAACCCGCGCGACCCTCGACGTGCAGGGCGCGCCCCGCGACGCCGAGGGGATCGGGTGGGCAATTCACGCCGGCACCTGTGATGCCCTCGGCGCCATCCACGGGGACCCGAAAGCGTACCCGCCCCTGGTGACCGATTTCACGGGCGAAACCTGGGAGGTGGCCACGCTGACCACGCCGCTCACCGAAGGGCAGCGGTATTCGGTTGTGGTGCACCGGGCCGAGGACCTGAGTTCGCCGGTGGCGGCCTGCGGGACGCTGCGCAGCAGCGGGTAGTCGGCCGGAATCTACGAGCTGTATTGGTCGAGCTGAGCAAGCCCGATCAGGACTTCGCGCGGCTTGCTGCCGTCCGGCGGGCCCAGGATGCCGGCGGCGTGAAGCTGATCGATGATGCGGGCGGCACGCCCGTACCCGATCCGCAACTTGCGCTGCAACAGCGAGGTCGATCCCCCTTGATGTTGAATGCAGATCTCGGCGGCCTCGCGGAACAGGCTGTCCCGCTCTCCCTCTCCTAACCCGGCTTCCTCTCCCTCCCCTTCCTCCGCGGCCTCCTTGGCCCGCATGAACGCCAGGATGTCTGCCTCGGCGCCCACCGGCGTCGGGGTGGCTTCCCGGTGCTTCCGGTACCAGTCCATCAGCGCCTCGGTCTCCTCGGTGGAGATGAAGGCGCCCTGGAGCCGGAGCGGCTCGCTCTTGCCGGGCGGCAGGAACAGCATGTCGCCGTTGCCGAGCAAGGCCTCCGCCCCGTTCTGATCGAGAATGGTGCGGCTGTCCACCTTGGACGCCACCCGGAAGGCGATCCGGCACGGGAAGTTCGCCTTAATGAGCCCGGTAATGACGTTCACCGAGGGCCGCTGCGTAGCGAGGATCAGATGAACGCCGATCGCGCGGGCCTTCTGCGCCAGCAGGGCGAGGGGCGTCTCCACTTCACCCTGCACCGTCATGATCAAGTCGGCGAGCTCGTCGACCACGACCACGAGGTGGGGCAGCCGGCCCCCATCGTAGGGCTCGGGGCTCGGAGGCTCGGCATTCGGCAGGTCACCATTCGTCGCGGCCCCGGCCGGTCGCATTGGATATCGGAGCGGCTTGCCCTCGTCCATCTTTCGGTTGAAGTCGCTCAGATTCCGGGCCCCGTTGGCGTGCAGCAACTCATACCGCCTGCCCATTTCGTGCACCGCCCACTTGAGGACCCGGGCCGCATCGTGATTGTTGGTCACCACGCTGTGCCGGAGGTGCGGCAGGGCGTTGTACATCGACAGCTCGACCATCTTGGGGTCGATCATGAGAAAGCGCAGGTCGGCCGGCGAGTAGCGGTAGATGAGCCCGGTGATGATGGTGTTGATCGCGACCGACTTCCCCGACCCGGTCGCCCCTGCGATGAGCAGGTGTGGCATGCGACCGAGGTCGGTAATGACCGGCTTGCCCTCCAGGTCGCGGCCCAGCGTGATCGGCATGACGGCCCGCTGGCCGGCGCGTTCCCACTCGGGCGTTTCCAGGAGCTCCCGCAGCGTGACGATCCGGGCCACCGGGTTAGGCACTTCGACCCCGACCGCGCCACGCCCCGGAATGGGAGCGACCCGCACGCTGGTTGCCCGCATCGTGATGGCAAGGTCATCGGCCAGGGCCATGATCCGGCCGGCTTTGACGCCGGGCGCGGGAACGATCTCGAACTGGGTGACCACCGGGCCGCTGGTCCGTCCGGCGATGCTGCCTTCAACCTTGAAGGTCTGGAGGGTTTCGAGCAGCCGCTGCCCCAGCCGGTCGAGCTGGGCGGTGTCGGCGGCGGTGTCCTGGGGGGCGGGCGACTTGAGGAGGCCGAGGGGCGGCATGGCCAGCGCGCCGGACGCCTGGACGGCTGGACGGCTCGGCGGCTCGGCGCTGGGCTCCCGGCGAGATCGGGCGGCGCGGGTTAGGCGCGGACTGATCGGCTCAAGGTCGGCCGCGTCGTCGCCATCCGGCTCCGGTTCAGGCGCGGTGACGCTCGCTCCGGTGGCCGGACCACCCAGCCGCCGAGCCGCCGAACCCTCGAGCCTACCGAGCGGATGCCACGCCAGCGTCGCCAGCGTGAGTCCGGTGAGGGCCACGAAAGCCACCAGCACCCCGCCGGTCTGTCCGATCAGCTGGACGGTGCCCCGCGCCAGAAAGCCGGGCAGGAGTCCGGTCAGCCGGGCCGCCCATCCCCACTGCTCGAGCGGGGGGTCGAAGGCCGCGGCGCCGGGAGTGGCCAGGACCCCGATGGCGAACGGCACCAGGAGCGTGAGGCCGCCCAGGAGCAGGGCCGCCCGCTTCATGTCCAGCCGCGGCAGCCGGTCGAACCCGGCGAGGCCCAGGGCGAACCCGAGGAGCGGCAATCCCACCGCCCCGGCACCTAACCCGCTCCACAGCGCGCGGCCTAACCCGCCGCCGATCGGCCCGGTGGAGAGTCCGGGCACCAGGGTGAGCGCCAGGAAGAGCCCCGCCGCGAGCCCCGCGACGGCGCCGAAGCGGCGGCGGTCCTCGGGATTCATGCCGCCGCGGCGCCTCCCGCCGGACTCTCCAGGGTGATGCGCCGGTCCCGCAAGATCGGCAGCACCGGATAGCCATCCTCGCGCCCGGCCTCGACGACGTCGTCCCGCCGGCCGAGGTGCCCCAGGTGACGGCCCGCCGCGGAGCGGGTGAGGGGACGGTCCCAGTTGGGGTACCGGCGGGCGAGATCGACCGCGACCAGCGCCGCATCGTTGAGCCCCTTGCGCCGCCGCCCGCCGCCGAGCGCCAGCACCGCGAGCCGGCCGGCCGCATACGCGTCGTCCAGACCGAACCGGAACTCGCGCCCGGCGCAGAGGATCATGAGATCCTTTCGCTCGTGCAGAATCTCCCGGGCCCGGGCTGCGGCGACCGAGAGATTGACCGCCGCCATCACATAGACCTCGGCCGCGCCCTGGGTCGCGAGCAGCGCGCCGGTCCCGTTGGTGGTCGTCAGGACCAGCGTTTTCCCCCGCACCACCTGCTCGGTCACCTCCAGGGGGCTGTTGCCCAGGTGGAAGCCCGCGATCGGCTCGCCGTTCCGTTCACCCACCAGCACGGCCGCATCGGGGCCGAGGGTTTGGGCCAGGCGCGAGGCTTCCTCCACCGAAGCAACCGGCACGACCGCGCGAGCCCCGTGATAGAGCGCCGCACAGATGACCGTGGTCGTTCGGAGCACATCGATCACGAACACGGTCCGGCCGGTCACCTCGGCGGGAGCGAGGCCAGCCGGGGTGAAGAGCACCTCCAGTCTCATACTTCGACTGGCTCGGCCATGAGCTCCCGCTCGACGAACCGAGTATCCACGTTTCCCGCGACGAAATCGGGGTGATGAATCACGCGGGTTAGGAACGGGATGGTCGTCGTGATCCCCTCCAGGATGAAGCTCTCCAGGGCCTGGCCCATCCGCGCCAGCGCCTCGGCCCGGTCACGACCATGGACAATCACCTTGGCGAGCAGCGAATCGTAGTAGGGCGGAACCGTGTACCCCGCGTAGATGTGGGTGTCCACCCGCACGCCCGGGCCGCCGGGCGGGTGATAGGCCGTGATGTGTCCCGGGCACGGCTGGAAATTGCGGCTGGGGTCCTCCGCATTGACCCGGCACTCGATCGCGTGGCCCCTCAGCCCATTGAGCCCGCAGGGGAAACTCAGCCGATCGCCGGCGGCGATCCGAATCTGTTCCTTCACCAGATCGAATCCGGTGACCATTTCGGTCACCGGATGCTCCACCTGTATGCGGGTGTACATCTCCATGAAATAGAAACGGCCGGAACTGTCTACCAGGAACTCGAGGGTCCCCGCGCCCTGATAACCGATGGCGGAGGCGAGCTTGACCGCGGCGCCACCCATGCGGGTCCGCAGCTCGGGACTGAGGGCCGGGCTCGGGCTCTCCTCGATCAGCTTTTGGTGGCGGCGCTGGATCGAACACTCCCGCTCGCCCAGGTGCACCACCCTGCCCTGCGTGTCGCCCAGGACCTGGATCTCGACATGGCGGGGACGGTCGAGGAACTTCTCGACATACACGGCACCGTTTCCAAACGCGGCCAGCGCCTCGTTCTGGGCCAGCGAGAACATCTGGGCAAACTGATCGGGCTCGCGGGCAACCCGCATGCCCTTCCCGCCACCCCCGGCGGCCGCTTTGATCAGGACCGGGAATCCGATGGCCTCGGCAACCTCGAGCGCGGCCTCGGCATCTTCAACGATCCCTTCCGAGCCCAGGACGGTGGGCACGGCGGCATGGGCCGCCAGCCGGCGCGCCGCGGCCTTGTCGCCCATGGCCTGGATCTGCTCGGCCAGCGGGCCGATGAAGGTGATGTTCGATGCTTTGCAGATCTGGGCGAACTCGGCATTCTCGGCCAGGAACCCGTAACCCGGGTGAATCGCGTCGGCGCCGGTGATCTCGGCGGCCGCGATGATCCGGGCGATGTTGAGATACGACTGGCGGGCGGGCGCCGGGCCGATGCACACATCGTCATCGGCAAAGCGCACGTGGAGGGACTCGCGGTCCGCCTCGCTGTAGACCGCGACGGTTTGCAGGCCCAGTTCGCGACAGGCCCGAATGACGCGGAGGGCGATCTCGCCCCGGTTCGCGATCAGGACTTTGCTGAACACGGGTTAGCCGCGGCGCCGGCCTCGGGCCATCACGACGCAGCGTTCCGGGTTAGGCCCGGGACCTCCGCCGAGAGGGATTCCGGATCCGCAAAGGTGCGGTCCGACGCCGCGGTGACTCCCGCCGCCCGCAAACCGAATTCGCTCGGGTTGGTGGCGTAATGGAGCGCCGCCTCGTAGCTGATGACCCCGGCTTTGTACCACGCCATGAGCGATTGGTCGAAGGATTGCATCCGGTACGACACCGAGCCTTCGGCAATCAGCTCGGGGATATTCAGCGATTTCTCGCTGCTCCTGATGTTTTCTGCTACCGCCGCGGTGTTGATCAGGATTTCGGCCGCGGGAACCCGGCCCCGCCCGTCGGCCCGGGGGACCAGCCGGAGACTGATAATCGCCGCGAGGGCGGTCGAGAGGAGCGAGCGGATCTCGCTCTGCTGGTACGGCGGATAGAACGAGAGAATACGGCTGATCGACTGGGTGGTGTCGGTGGTGTGGAGGGTGGAGAAGACCAGGTGACCCGTGTCGGCCGCCTTGAGGGCGGTGTCCAGCGTCTCCAGATCGCGGATCTCACCCAGCAGGATGACATCGGGGTCTTGCCGCAGCACGTGCCGCAGGGCGGTGGCGAACGACAGGGTGTCAGTGCCGACCTCGCGCTGCGCGATGTGCGCGACCGCATCGCGGTGCAGGAATTCGATCGGATCTTCGATGGTGATGATGTTCACCCGGCAGTGGCGATTGATGTGATCGATCATCGCCGCGAGCGCGGTCGATTTCCCCGAGCCGGTTACCCCGGTCACCAGGACGAGCCCGCGAGGCTTGAGGGCGATCATCTCCAACACGTCGGGGAGGTTAAGATCCCGGATCGAGGCAACTTCGTAGGGAATGACCCGAAGCGCCATCGCGAGGGTTCCCCGCTGCTGATAGATATTGGTGCGGAACCGACCGACCCCCGGCACGCCGATCGCGAAGTCGGCTTCCTTCCGCTCAGCGAATTCTTTGATCTGGCGGGGCGTCATGACCTGCTCCGCCAGATGCTTGATCTCCTCGGGCCGGACCGGAGCCATCGGCAGCGGCACCAGTTCGCCGTTGAGCCGGATGGTCGGAGGCCGACCAACCTTGAGGTGCAGGTCGGAGGCCGCGCGCTGCACCATCTCGGTGATGGCCGCCTTGAAGTTGAACGGGACTGCGCCGTGAAGTTCGACTTCCGTCTCAGGCATTGTGATCCACCCGGAAAAGCACCTGGCCAAATTCGACGGCCTGAGCATTCTCGACCAGGATTTCCCGGATCATCCCGCCGAATTCGGCCTCGATCTCATTCATGATCTTCATGGCCTCGATGATACAAACGGTTTGTCCTGGTGAAATCCGGTTCCCAACCTTCACGTACGGCTCCGCCCCCGGCTCCGGGGCAGCGTAAAACGTGCCGACCATCGGCGACTTGATCTCCTTGTAGGCCGGCGGAGGCGGGGCCGGACGGGACGGCTCGGCCGCCGGAGACGGAGCTGTCGCGAGTGCCGGTACCGGATTCGATATCGCGGTCACCGGAAACGTCCCACCCGCAAGATGGCGGCTCACCGCGATGCGCTTGCCGAACCAGCCACGGCGCAGCTCGATCGAGCCAATCTCCGGCGATTCCTTCAAGAGCTGAATAAGCTGGGCCAGCTCCTTCAGTTCGTCGGGCTTCATCGATGCCTGAGCTCCCGGTCCGACCGGTACACATGGCAATACTGACTCAGTGAAGTTCCCACAGTTCGGTCCGCCCGTCGGTGAGGCACCGCGGACCCTCTGGCCTGAGGTGGACGTCGTCCTCCAGCCGGACGCCCCCCCATCCCTCAAGATAGACGCCCGGCTCCACGGTGACCACGGCCCCGGCCGGCACCGGCTCTTCGGCAGTGACCCCAAGTCGCGGCCCCTCATGCACTTCGAGCCCCAGTCCATGCCCGAGGGAGTGCCCAAACGCCGCGCCATACCCGCGGGCCACGATAACGGTCCGGGCGAGTGCGTCGGCGTCCTTTCCTGCCATGCCGGGGCGGATCTCCTCCCGGGCTCGCCGCTGGGCTTGATAGACCGTGTCATAGACCTCGCGCTGTCGCTGATCGGCCCGGCCGATCGCCAGGGTGCGGGTTAGGTCCGCGCAGTAGCCGTCGACCTGGGCTCCGAAGTCCAGCAACAGCCAGTCTCCCCGCCGGATTTCCCGCTCGCCGGCCCGTGCGTGCGGAAGGGCGCTGCGCGGACCCGAAGCGACGATGGTGGGAAACGGATGCCACTCGCTACCGCGCCGGCGCAGCGCCCCTTCGAGACGTGCCGCGATTTCGCGCTCCCGGTCTCCCAGGCGGATGGTGGTCACGACTTCGGCCAGGGCCGCGTGGGCCAGCTCGGCCGCCGCGGCAATGGCCCCGACTTCATCGGGGTCTTTCACCTCGCGGAGCGCCTCGACCTGACCGCCGGTCGGAACCGGTTCGGCGCCGGCGAGGCCGCTCAAGCGTTCCGCATCCCGCACGGTGAGGCGTTCCCGCTCGAATCCAAAGCGCATCAGGCCGAAACTGCCAAGCACCTGACGCACCCGCTCCCAGAGATTGCTCGATTCGACGACCACGTCGGCCACCCCGCGGGTTTCCTCCGGCGCCTGCGATGCATACCGCGAGTCGGTGATGAGCACGGTGCGGTCCCGGCGAAGCAGCACCATCCCGGCGGACCCGCTGAAGCCGGTGAGATACCGGATGTTCGCGGGGTGACCGATCAAGAGCGCATCCAGCCCGATGTCGGCGATCCGACGCCGCAGCGCCGCCTGCCGCTCCGGACGCCGGTCAGCGCCCACCGAGGCGCCGGGTTAGGGAGCGCAGCGCGAGCCGGTAGCCCTCCGGCCCCCGTCCCGTAATGACCTCGGCGGCGAGATCCGCAAACAGCAACCGTCGCCTGAACTCCTCCCGCTTCGAGGGATCGGTGAGGTGGACTTCGACGAAGGGCACCCGCACTGCGAGCAGGGCATCCCGGATCGCCAGGCTGGTGTGCGAGTACGCGCCGGCGTTCAGAATGAGGCCGTCCGCCTCGAGGGGAAGCCTCTGGATCTCGTCGATCAGCGTCCCTTCGTGGTTGGTCTGGAGAAACCGCAGCGAAACGCCAAGCTGGGCGGCCTCCTGGCGCAGCATTGCTTCGATCTCGGCGAGCGTGGAGGAGCCGTAGATCTCCGGCTCCCGAGTCCCCAGCAGGTTCAGGTTCGGGCCATTGAGAACCGTAACCCGCATCTAGGGCCGGATCCGCCTAGCCGGGACGCTGGAACCCGCGGAGCCAGGCATTGAATTGCGCCAGATCTTCGGCGTCGTCCGCCCGCGGGTCTTCCAGCGAACCAAGGTCGGGGGCCGCGGACCTCTCCACCGCCGAACCGGCCGCCGGTGCAAAGAACTCGTCGAAGGTCGGCTCTGCCGATGTGGTCAGCGCCGCCGGTGCGGGAGGGGCGGGGGGGGCGGACGCGGGCGCGGAGACAGGCTCGAAGGCCGGGGGATGTACGGCCTGCGAGGGCACCGGACGAGGGGCAGCAAGCAAGCCGGCGAGGAACTCGCCTACCGCACGACCACCGGTGCTGCGAGCGTCGTAGCGTTTCGGCGGTTCGGGCTCGGGAGGGGGCGGTGCCGGCGCTTCTGCGACCGGTTCGGGAGTGGGCGCCAACTCTCTCGAGAGTGACTCCACCTGAACCGCGATGCGGGAGTTGGCGGGCTCCTTCTGAAGCAGTTGGGTGTAGACCGCGAGCGCGAGTTCCCGATAGCCTTGCCGGAGGAAGATCTCGGCCATGGTTTCCGTGACGAGGAGCTCGGGTTCGGCTTCGGATACCGGCTCCTCGGTGCGGGATGGCTCGGGGCTCGGCGCTCGGCCCTCGGCACTCGGCAGCTCGGCGTTCGCGGGCTCGGCGCTCGTGGCAGAGGCGACCGGGCCGACTTCGCTAACTCCGCTCGCTTCGCCTGCTACCGGAGTGGCTTCCTCGAGCGGGGCCGGAAGAGACGGCTCGAGAAGCTGCGGGACCGATTCCGGACCAGCCTCTGCGCTCGGAAGGTGAGGCTCGATATCGAGGTTCTCGATACCAGGCATCAGCTCGGGGGCAGGGCGCAGTGTTTCGGCGTCGTTGCGCACCCGAAGCTCCGCTGAAGAGAGCGGCGCAACGGAGTATTCGACTCGGAGCCGCTCGAACTGCACCCGGGCTTCCTCATTGTTCCGGTCTACCTCGAGCAGCGCTTCCAGGCGGCGGATCGCATCCGAGAAGCGGCCCTCCGCCTCGGCGAGGTCCGCGAGACCCTGTAGTGCAATTACGTTCTCGGGATCGAGCTCCACCACGCAGAGAAAATCGAGCTCCGCGAGCGCGCGCTCTTCCGCATCGAGATGGCACCGGCCCCGAACGATGTGCGCCGGCACATAACCGGGGTGCTGGGCCAGGCCGGCGTCCAGCATTTCGAGCGCGCGGCCAGTCTGCCCGGCCTTACGGTACGCCTCCGCGAGCGGTGCAAACGTTAGCCCAAGAGGGTTTTCCTCCCAGCGCCGTTCCAGCTTCTCGATTTCGGTCGTCACGGTACTAATAATACTCTCCTTGAGATGCCACGCCTGCGGCGTTAAGCTTCACGATTTCATACCCTTAGCGCTTCGGGACCTGACCATCGCATGATGCAATTCTTTCGGAGCATCGCCAAGCCGTTGGTACTGGTGACAGCGATTGCATTCTTTATCTGGCTGGTCGTCGATCTCAGCGGCCTGAGCGGGGGGGGAGGAGGGGGCCTGCTTACCCGCACTTCGGTCGGCAAGGTCAACGGCACGGCCATCGACATCCGGGCGTTCCAGAACGCGGTCCAGGAGGCCACCCAGCAATACCAGCGCCGCACCGGCGGCTCTCTGGGGTTGGCCGAGCAGGCCGCCATCAGCGACCAGGTCTGGGAACAAGCGATACAGGAGATCATTTTCCGTGCCGAGTACAAGCGGTACGGGATCCGCGCGACCGACGAGGAGGTCACGGCGGCGATCCGCAATTCGCCGCCGCCGGAATTCATGACGGACCCGGAGATCGCGCCACTCTTCCAGACTGACGGCCAGTTCGATCCTGCAAAGTACCAGGCCTGGCTCACCTCCTCTCAGGGACAGCTCTATGTGCCCGTGCTGGAGGAACGCTACCGCGAGCAGATCATGCGCGGGAAGCTGTTCCGGCGCATCGTCGCCGACGTCATGGTTTCGGATCCGGCTCTGTGGGATCGCTATCGCGACGAGAAAGAGACCGTGAAGGTCGGGGTGCTGACCATTGATCCCGCCTTCGCGCTGGCCGCTGAGACCATTTCGGTTACGCCGCAGGAAGTGGAGGAGTACTACCGAACTCACAAGAGCGATTTCGAGCAGGAGCGGGCTGCGTACGTGAGCTACCTCGCCCTGCCCCGCGAGCCCGATGCGTCCGACACCACCGTAGCCCGCGAGCGAGCGCTCGCGTTGCGAGCCGAGATCGCCGGCGGCGCCCCCTTTGCCGAGGTCGCGCGGCGCGAGTCCGCCGACAGTGTCTCGGCACAGCAGGGCGGCGAGCTCGGGGAACTGCAGCGATCGGCCGTCGATTCGGCCTTCGGTGCTGCCGCGATGTCGCTCCCGCTCCGACGACTCTCCGAACCGGTGTGGAGCCGCTTCGGGTTCCATCTCATCGAGGTGGAAAGCCGGCGCGGCGATACGTTCAAGGCCCGTCACATCCTGGTGCCGATCGAGGTTACCGGCGCCCACCGTGACCTGCTCGATCGCCGGGCCGACTCGTTGGAGCAACTCGCGGCGGACCGGCTCGAGCCCACTGCGCTCGATACCGCGGGAGGGGTGCTCGGGCTGCCCATCGAGCGCATGGGTCCGGTCGGAGATGGCGCGGCCCCCAGCATTCCCGGAGTGGGACCGGTCGCGGATGTGGGAGTGTGGGCGTTTCAGGCCAAACCCGGCGAACATAGTCCGGTGATTGAAGCCGAGCGTGCGTACGTGGTGTTCCGGCTCGATAGCCTTCAGGAGGAAGGGGTCCCTCCGCTCGACCGAATTCGACCCAGTGTGGACGCCAGGGTTCGGCTGGAGAAGCAGCGCGTGGCGGCCCGCGGGTTAGGAGAGCAGCTTGCCCGGGAGACGCCCACCCGGGCGGGATCGCTTCAGCAATACGCCGCGCGGCCGGGGATGAGCTATCGAGAGCAGGGTCCGTTCAGCCGGCTCGGAGCGCCGATACCCGATCCGGCGCTGATTGGAGCGGCTTTCAGCGCTCAGCCCGGCAGCGTCGCGGGGCCGGTCGATGGCGCGGACCTGAGGGTCTACCTGCTTCAGGTCCTGGAACGCACGCCGGCTGACTCAGCGGAATTCGCGAAAGAGCTTCCCCAGGTTCGGGCGCAGGCCCTGCGCTCGGCCCAGCAGAGCCGCGTGCAGGCCTACATCACGGCCCTCCGCGGGCGAGCGAAGGTCACGGACCGTCGAGCCGAAGTGTTCCGCACCAGCGCGCAGGCGGCGGCGGAAGCGCAGGTGCCCTTACCACAGTAGCCAGACGCTAGCGAGGAGCGACGAGGGAATCCCGAGGACTGCCGCCCCGATTGCTCCCTACTCGCTCCTCGCTAACTCCGGACTACTGAGAGAGCCGTTTCGGCTCTCCACCGGCCGCCGAAGGCGGGGATGCATCGAGTTGTCGCGGCGGGGCGGTGCGTTCCTCTGGGACCTGCGTCACCGCATCTGCAGTCTCCGAAATGCTCCTCTTGAACTCGCGGATTCCCTTCCCCATCGAAGCGCCGATCTCCGGGAGGCGCTTGGCTCCGAAGACGAGCAGCACGACCACCAGAATGATCATGATTTCGGTAAACCCGAGATTGCCCAGCATAGTTCCCCCGGCTAGAAGAGCGATCTGGCGACCAGATACGCCAGCACGACCCCGACCAGGCTCAAAAGCGACAGCTCGATCCCCATCGGGCCGACCGTGAAGTGTACCACCAGCAGGTTCACCGGGACAGGCCCCAGCTCGGCGCCCACGGTGTAGGTGAAGAACGTCTTGGTGGGACTGTCAGGTAATACAACTCGGAGGAAGGCGTTGAGATATCCTCCGACCAGGAAGCCGACGACGAGCACCGCCACGTAAAAACGGGGACGTCGCGGACCCTGGGGCATCAGCCACGCCGCTCCAGTACATAGGTCAGGCTGGCCCGCAATTGTTCTCGCGCCAGGGAGGGCCGCAGCTCCTCGAGGGCCGTCTCTGCGGCCGCGCAACACGACTGGGCTCGGGACCGCGCATAGTCGAGCCCACCTTGCTCCGCGACGGCCTCTATCACGCGGTCAATCTCGAGGGTGGCGGGCTCGGGGTTGTTCAACAGTGCTTCGACCTGGGCGCGCTGGCGCGGGGACATGCGCGGCAACGCGTAAATCAGGGGCAAGGTGACCTTGTGCTCCCGGAGATCCTGACTCGCGGGCTTTCCGGTTTCCGCTTCTCGGGCAGTAAAGTCGAGTAGATCATCCACGATCTGGAATGCCATCCCGAGACTTTCGCCGAACCGGCGCAGCGCCGCCCGTTCGGCGGGAGTGCCCCCGGATCCGCCGACCTCGCACGCTCCCGCCATGAGAGACGCGGTCTTGGCCCGGATCAGCAAGTCGTAGTCTTCCTCCGAGAAGGATAGGGGATCATGGGCCAGGAGCTGGCGCATTTCGCCCACCGTCATCTCGTTAGTCACCCGGGAAAGCACCCGCAGCGGCTCCAAATCGCCGAGCTGCACTAGCTGGATGACGGCGCGGGAGTAGAGATAATCGCCCATGATGACCGCCACCTGGTGGCTGAACAGCGCGTTCAGGGTCGGCATGCCACGCCGCAACACGGAGTGATCCACCGCGTCGTCGTGCACCAGGGTGGCCACGTGGATGAGCTCCACGACGGCCGCCAGCGAAATGACCCGGGACCCCGGCGTCACCACGGTCGCGGCCTCAGCCAGCAGCACGAGGGTGGGGCGGAACATCTTGCCCTGCATGCGGGTTAGGTGGGAGTTGGCCTGTGCAATGAGGGGAAAGTCGGCCTCAATGAGGCGACGGATTTCCCGGTGCACCAGCTCGAGGCGGTCTTCGATGCCCTGCTGTAACCCGCTCAGGGTGACGGGGGCCGACGGACTCACCGTCATCGGCCCAGCTCCGCCGCCAGCCGGCGGGCCCGCTCCCGGACATCCAGAAAGTGGATGTCCAGCGACACGGCCTGCTCGTAGAGCGCGAGTGCTTCGGCCGCTCGGCCCTGGGCCTCGAGAGTGCGGCCGAACCAGTACAGAATCCCGATCTTCTCGTCATCGGGCCCATCGACCGTGTGGGCCCGCCGCAGCACGGCTTCGGCGATGCCGTATTGCTGCTGCTCGTAGAAGGCGATGCCGAGCTGTTCGGCGGCCCGCAATCCTCCTCCCGGAGCCCGAAGCGCCTTCTGGAACTGGGCGATGGCTTCCTCGACCAGCCCCATCTCCTTGAAGGCGATCCCAAGATCGTAGTGGGCCTGGAAGTCGGTCGGATCGAGCCGGCTTTCGACCCCTCGCTTGAAGTCGGCCAGCGCCTCCTGGAACACCCGGTCTTCGTTCTCATCGAGCGGCTTCTCGCCGACTCGAATGCGCCCATCGTGGCCAGCGGGCGCCGTGTCGTCGAGGATGAGCGCAGCCAGGTCGACGAATTCGGAACCCGGCGGCTCTTCAGCTGGGCAGCTCGACGACTCGGTGGCTCGGCGGCTCGGCGGCTCAGCGCTCGGCGGGTCGGCACTCGGCACTCGGCGTCCGGGACTCGGCGACCCGGTTGCCGCGGTCACTTCGGCAAGGCCGACCTGGGCGGTCGCGTTGTCCGGGTCGTGGACCAGCACGCGCCGGTACACCAAGGCGGCCTGGTGAATCGAGTCACCGCCTTTGGAGCGGAGCGAGCTGGCCAGGCCGAGGTAGGCGGTAATGAGTACCGAACGATCACCCGAGTAGTAGGCCAATTCGACCCGCTTCTGGTGTCGCGCGATGGAATCGGGCTCGTGGCGAATCAGTTCTTCAGCGACCTCGAGCGCCTCTTCCCAGCGAGCTTCTGATTCCAATTCCCGGAGCGCGGCCTCGAGCGGTCGAACCCCGGTCGGCTCGAGTGGCGTTGCCACGGGGCGTTCGGGCCAGCCGGGCTCGCCGGGCGTCGCCGCGTGTCGAGGGCCGGCCGAATCGGCCGTAATGATGTCGGACGTTTCCTGAGCGGTCTCGTCGGGCACGAGCTCCACCTCAGGACCTTCCCGCACATCCTGACGGAACGCAGCACTCTCCCGGGCGGCGACGCTGACGTCGAGCGCGGTGGCTCCATGCGGCGTCGTGTCGCGGGGGTCGCTCAGCGCATCGGCAACGAGACTCTCCGAGGCGCGCGGGAAGAACTCGGCGCCCGTATCCAGGAAGATCAGATCGTTGTGGTAGGCCACACCCCGGCCCAGATGCTCCGACTCCGCGCCCCGGCCATTGGCGGTGCCCAGATCGTGCGGCGTCGAACGTGCGAGGTCCAGACTGCCATCGCCCTCGAGCGCACCGGCGAGTCGCATGAAGTCGGGATCGCCGGCCACATCGGGGGAGCTTCGCAGGACATCCACCAGCATGGCGCGGATCTCGCTGTTGCTGAAGAACTGGCCGGCGAACACTTCGAGCGCGGCGAACGCTTCGGCCCGCTGCTGGGGACCGGTCATCCGGGCGAGGAACTCGCTCAGGTTCCGGCGAGCCTCGCCGACGAAGTTCTTGCGCGCATGGAGCTGGGCCAGGCGCAGGTATGCCGCTACGCGGTGCGGGTTAATGCGGAGGATCTTTCCGCACAGCGCGATGGCGTTGTTGTAGAAACCCTGATCGGTATAGAGCTCGACCGCCTCCTCATAGGCGCGCAGCGCGGACATCAGGTCACCGGCCTTGAGCTGCAAGTCGCCGACCCGATTGTAGAGTCCGGGATCCTGAGTGATCTCGCCGCCGGTCTGCTCGGCCTCCCGAATGGCCTGGAGATACACGTCGATCGCGCGGCGCCAATCTTCGCGCTGCTCGAACTTCCGGGCCGCTTCCTTCAGCCGGTCGAGATTCATGGGACAGAGGAAACTACGGGTTCGGCGCCAGGGGAGCTAGTTCCCGCCGTGGTCGTCCGCTGGTGCGGGATCCAGCAGGCCGGCTGCAACGCACCGCGCCAACCGCTCGATGTCCACCCCGACCGGGCGGTCGGCCTCGAGGGCAGCAACGCCATCGGGCGTCTTGCGAATGCGGCGATAGAGGTCTTCTACTCCCTGGCCCGCGCGAAGCGGGCGGTGAAACTCGATGCCCTGTGCGGCGCAGAGGAATTCGGCGGCCACCAGACGCTGGGCGTTCGCGAGGATCCGACGCGCTTTCACTGCACTCGCCATGCCCATGGGAACAAAATCCTCCTGGTTGGCATCGGTGGGTATCGACCCGATGCTGGCAGGATAGGCGAGGGCGCGGGATTCGGCCACCAGTGAAGCCGCGGTAATCTGCACCATCATGTACCCGGAGGAGAGCCCCGGGTCGGCGGTCAGGAAGGCCTGCAGGCCCTGCGACAAGTCGGGATTCACCAGGCGTTCGATTCGCCGCTCAGCCAGCGCCTGAAGGGTCACCAGCGCGATCGCCAGAAAGTCGAGCGCCTGCGCCACCGGCTGGCCATGGAAGTTGCCGCCGGAGAGGATCTCGCCGTCGAACACCAGCGGGTTATCGGTCGACGCGTTGAGCTCGACGGTTACGCACCGCGTTGCGAAGTCGATGGCCTCCCCCACCGCGCCCAGCACCTGCGGGCTGCAGCGGAGACTGTAGGCATCCTGGACCCGCGGGTCGTTCTCCCGGTGCGACTCGCGGATCTCGCTCTGCTCGAGCAGGCGCCGCATGAGGGCGGCCGCGCGCAGCTGGCCGGGATGGGGCCGTTGCTCGTGAATGCGAGGATCGAGCGGCGTGGGAGTCCCCCGCAGCGCTTCGAGGCTCATGGCGGCAGCACCGACCGCGGATCGCCAGAGCACTTCGGCGTCGGATACGAGCAGGGCCAGCAATGCCGTTTGGGCCTGCGTGCCGTTGATGAACGCGAGGCCCTCCTTCGGCGCAAACCGGAACGGCTCGAGCCCGGCCTGGTTCAGGGCCCGGCGGGCGCTCAGCCGGCTGCCGTCGGGCTGCAGCGCTTCGCCCTCGCCCATGAGCACCAGCGCGAGGTGCGCGAGCGGAGCGAGATCGCCGCTGGCGCCGACACTGCCTTGTTCCGGCACCACCGGGACGATCCCCGCGTTGAGAAGCGCGACGAGGGCCTGCGGCAAGAGGGGACGCACGCCGCTGGTGGGCCTGAGCAGCACATTGGCCCGCAGCAGCATCATGGCCCGCACCACTTCGGCAGGCAGAGCCGCGCCCACGCCGGCCGCGTGGCTGCGAATCAGATTGCGCTGGAGCTCATCCAGCTTGTCCGAGGCGATCCGAACGTTGGCCAGCTTCCCGAACCCGGTGTTCACCCCATAGAGGGTTTCGCCCCGCTCGATCGCGGCTTCGATCACGGCGCGGCTCCGGGTTAGGTCATCCAGCGCAGCCGGCCCGATCCGGACCGGCCCAGTCCGCTCGGGACGGCGTGCCACGCGCACGACCTGGGCGATGGTGAGCGAACGCCCGTCCAGTTCCACTACCGGCCCTCCGGACGGACCGTGGTCTGGTTGTACTTGTAGTTGATATCCGGCAGGTCGGTCAGGAAGATCGCGAAGTAGAAGGCGAAGTTGCCGTTGGGACTCCTGGTGAAGTTGAATGCCGCGCGCCACTCGTGGAGGTCGCGGGTGAGCTGGATCTGCTGCGCCTCGAACTTGTTATCAACGGTGTTGTACTGGGTGGACCAGGTCACGCCCCAGAACCGGGTCGGCGAGAATCGCGTGTTAACGCCGATGCTGCTGTTGGTCGTGCCTTCCTGCTCCGCCGTTTCCCGGGTGCGGGAGATGTTCACCGTGAAGTTGGCGGTAAACCCCTGTCCACCCCGAGTGAGGAGCTGGCTCGGCGCCAGGAGGTTGTTCCGGCGAATCTCGCCGGGAACCGGAGTCCCGCCCACCCCCAGGGGAACGGTGGGAGCGGGCGGCTGTCCCGGGCGTTCGGCCGGAGGCTTGCGGGCCAGCCCGAACAAGGCCGCGAAGGAGCGCAAGGTCCGCTCGGTAATCGAGAACTGGGTACTCACGCTGGTCAGGAACGGGCTGAATTTGCTGGTCTCGAAGCCCACGGGTCCCTCCCAAAGGTCGTGGACCAGGTTGAGCGAGAAGCCGGGCACCAAGTCGCTGGTGAGGACGTTGTTGACCGTCTGCGTCGCCCATCCGGTGCGTCCCTCTTCCTTGGCCTGCTCGAAATCGTAGGTGATTCCGGTGGTCTGAATGCTGAGCAGCTTGAATTTGCGGACGTAAGTGCCAAGGGTGTCCTCCGGCGCCTGCCGGCTCTTCCCCTCGAAGTTCTGGTTGAGGGCAACGGTCAGCGTCTGCGTCGGAGGGCTCTCCAGCGTGACGGGCCGACCGGGACCCGCCAGCGCCCGGGCAAAGTCCTCCGGGATAGTCGCCCGGGGCGAGTAGCCCCAGGAGATGCTCGGCGAGAAGCTGTGCCGGATGCGGGAGAGGCCGCCGAAGCCCGGGAAGAAGCCGAAGAGCGTCGGCGCAATCGAGAGTCCGAAGCTGGGCCGCAATCCCTGGGTCACAAAGCGGCCCCCGGTCAGGGCACTGCGCACGGCAAATGGGCCTGGACCGGCGTTCCGGATTCCCAGACTGGGCTGGAGTTTCCAGCTCGAGCGGAACAGGAGCGGTAGGGCCAGCGAGGTATTCCAGTCGAATCGAGTGCCAAACCCGCCGTTCCGGAATTGGGTCACGGTGATCGAATCCGCCGGATCGGTGCTGTTGGGATCGGGGATCTTGAAGGTCGACAACACCCGCCCGGTGGAATCCGCGTCTTCCACCCGGAGCGAGAGTGGCAGATTGAACGAGGCGATCCGCAAGGGGGTCTGGAAGTCGAAGGAAGACGTTCGCGAGCTCCCCGTGTTCACGATCGAATCGAGCCCGCCCGGCTCGGTGCCCGGGATGAACAACACCGGCAGCCGGGTCTTGAAGGTGTAGCGATTGGTGAAGTTCACCGAGGGCGACCAGGTCACGCTGCCGCCAAAGTCGAGCGGCTTGGGCGTGAGCGCGAGGGTCGGGAGGCTCATCTCCCCGCTCCCATCGGAAATGTTCTCTCGCCGGGTTAGGCCCAGGTTAAACTGACCCCAGGGAAACCGCTTCATGAAGTTCCCGTTGCTGCTGATGAGCTGGGTCGTGACCAGCGGATCGATCGAGTTCCGCACGATGACGGACGTGTTGGTGGTATAGTGCGCGTCCACATTCAGCGTGGTGGTCACATTGAACTGCTGGGCGTGGCGCCAATCGATGCTCCGGGACACGCCGCCCCCGGATTCGCGGGTTTCCGTGTAGGTCACTCCGCCGTTGAGGAACCAGTTCCTCACCCGGTAGTTGGTGGTGAGCCCGAAGGTGATGTAGCGGCGGCTCATCCAGTCGAACTGCGCCTGGGCATCCAAGTAATCGTTGGGGGCCCAGAAGTAACCGATGTTGGTAATCTGGCGGTTATAGCCCTGCCGGTTCCGGATGATGTCGTTGAACCCAAACTGGGGAATGAGAATCCCCGAGCGGCGGCCGGTCTTGGTGTCTTGGAAGAGAAACGGGACCCACGCGATCGGTACGTCGCGCACGTAGAGCACGGCGGGCCGCGCGACGATCATGGATTGCGAGACCCACTTCACTTTGCCGGTCCGGAACTCATAGTGGGGGATGGGCAGATCGCAACTGGTGAGCTCCGCATCTCCGCCGTAGATCCGGCTGCGCGCGGAATCCACCGCCAGATTGCCCCGGATGAACCAATTGCCACCCTGCTCCTGCAGGTTGGTGAAAGCTTCCAGGACAACCCCCCGCTCGAGGCATGTGTTGAAGCGCGCCGTGGTCCCGATCAGCACCTGGCCGCCCTGGAAGAAATGTGGCTCGCCGGTGGCCTCGACCAGGCATTCTCCCTCGTTGTAGCGGATCGCCGCCGCTTCGAGGATTCCGCCCGACCGTTCGGTCATCGCATTGCCTTTGAGCTGCACGGCACGATCGATGGCCTCGATGGTCGCCGTGTCAGCCAGGTACCGCGTGGCGGTGTAGCCCGAGAGCTCGAGGAGCTGAGAGATGATCGAGTCCGCTGGCGGGAATTGCTGCCGGGGCGCCGAGGGCAGGCCGAGGCGTCGGGCACTCGCGGTGTCGAGTTGGCGGCCCGGCTGGCGGATCGTGTCGCCGGGCTGCCGCGGAGTAACCCCGGGGCGTGCCGGAACCGGGGGAAGCGGCTGCTGCCCGTACGCCGCGCGCGGGGCAGCGAACCCCGCCATGCCGGCAAACAGCAGCACCGCCGCCGCCGCCGCGCTGGCCTGGCTCGCCCGCCGACGGCGCCGCCGCTGCACTACCCACACGCCCAGTACGCCGATCTCATACAAGAGGAGCAGTGGAATCGTGAGCAGCAACATGGAGAGCACGTCCGCGCCGGGGGACAGCACCGCGCCCAAGACAAAGCTCGCGACCACCCAGTAGCGCCGAATCCGGTTGAGCAGCGGCGTCTCGACGATGCCGAGCGCGGCCAGGATGATCATGAGAAGCGGCAGCTCGAACGAGAGGCCCAGCGCCAGCACCAGCTGCATGACGAACGAAAAGTAGTTGTCGAACGTGATCATGTTCGTAAAAGCCCCTTCCTGGAATCCCATGAGCACCCGGAGTGCCTGAGGGACCACGAACAGGAAGGAGAGCACCGCGCCCGTCAGGAAGAGGGCGAGCCCCACGAACAGGGCCGGCACCAGGGTCTTCTTCTCCCGCTCATAAAGCGCCGGCGAGAGAAACGCCCAGAGCTGCCACAGGATGACCGGTGACGCGAGCACCAGCCCCACGATCAAACCGAGCTTGAGGGTGATCATGAGCGGCTCGGTGGGGGACAGCACCGTCAGCCGTCCTCCCGGGATCAACGGAGCGATCGGGGCCTTGAGCACGGTGATGAGGTCGAACTGGTTGACCGCCCAGAGGCCGATCGCAAATCCCGCCACCACCGCGAGCAGGCTCCAGAGAATCCGCTTGCGCAATTCCTCGAGATGCTCGAGGAACGGCATTTCGGCGGGACCGCGAGGCATGGCTGGCGGAGCCTCAGCGAGGCAGTTCTCTTAGGCGCTCGCGGGCGAGGTCGGCGACTGGAGAGCGGGGATATTCCCGAAGGACGCGGTCATAGTGCCTCCGCGCCGTAGCTGGATCGCGGCGGGCTTCGGCCAGTCGGCCGAGCTGATAGAGCGCCGCAGGCGCCCGCTCGGAGGTGGGATCCTGACTCACGACCTGGTTGTAGTAGACCGCCGCCGAGTCAGGGGTTTCTTCGCCGAAGGTTTGGGCGATGTAGTAGACCGCGTCGGGCGCTCGGGAATCGCTCGGGTAGGTCCGAAGGAATTCCTGGTAGCCTGCCCGGGCGGTGATCATCGCGCCGCGAATCTGGTTACTTCTGGCATTCTGGTATAGCTGGTCCGCCGTGGGACCGGTGCGCCGGGTGGTATCGGACGGCGCGCCCGCCCCACCTGCCACGGCGGCCTGTTCGGCCCGCGCATCCAGCTGGGCCTTGAGCTCGGTGAGCCGCTGCTGGCTCTGGCCGGTGAGCTCCTGGACCTGGAGCAATTGGCGGTTGATGTCGGTGAGATCGGCCTGCACTCGCACATCGAGATTCCTGACGGCTTCGCGGGTTACGATCAGCGAATCCATGATGCGCTGTTGCAGCGTGAGCACCGCGGCGAGCGCCGCAGCGCGAGCCGAATCGCGCCGCGCGCTCTCTACGCGAAGGGCCTGGACGTCGCCCTGAAGGAGCCGGACTTGCCCTTTGGTGGCGCAGGACAGGGCGGACAGGGCGAACAGGAGAAGGTTCCAGGACGGCAGGACGGCACGACGGCAGGAGGTGTTCGCCAGACCACCGTCATCATCTGCCGTCCTGCCGCCTTGCCGTCCTGCAACCGGTCTCATCGCGGCGGCACCAACCGGTCTCCGCCCCCGATGATCAGGAACTCGTCGCGGCGGTTCTTGGCCCACGCCTCCTCGGTGCTCGCCGGTTCCAGCGGACGCTCTTCGCCGAAGGAGGTGATCTCGATCCGGCTCCCGTCGATCCCCCGGGCCATGAGATACGCCCGGGCCGCCTGGGCGCGCTGGTTGCCGAGCACCAGGTTGTATTCGTCGGAGCCGCGCTCGTCCGCATGCCCGCTGATCCGGATCCGGACCGCCGGGTTCACGCGCATGATGTCCGCCTTGCGGTTCAGCACCGGCTCGTACTCGGGCTTGATGTCGGACTTGTCGTAATCGAAATGGATCAGGTTGGTTTCGACCTCGCTCTTGAGCCTCGCGGTCACTGCTTCCGGTGAATCGGCGGTGCCCGGCGGCGGCGGCGGCGGCGTGGGAGCAGGAGGAGGCGGCGCGGGCGGCGGCTCTGGAATCGGCGCGACCTCCGGTTGCTTCTTGGAGCAGGCGAGCACGCCAAGGGCAAGCAGAACGACTGGCACGAAGAGGTGTCGTCGGTTCATTGGGATCTCCCCCCAGGGTTGGAGTTCCGGCTACCGCGAGCTTCCTAACGCGCGAGACCACGCCGGCAGGCGGGCCGCGCCCGGTGTCATGAGCTGGCGGAGCCGGTTGGTTTCCAGGTCGATCACGAACAACTGCCTGCGTCCGGTCCGCGTCGAAACGAAGACGATGTGGCGCCCGTCCGGCGCCCAGCTCGGGTCCTCGTTCCGATCCTGCGACGTCAATTGCTTCAAGGTCCGGCGCGCGAGATCGTACCCAAAAACCTGCGGGCTGCCCTCGACCTCGCGATGAAACACGATCGTCGCTCCATCCGGCGACCAGTCAGGCGCATTCGAATTCCCGCTCCGCCCGTAGTCGAAGGGCACCAGCAACGCCTGATCGGTGCCGTCGGCCGCCATCGAGTAAATCTGCTGGCCGCCGGCGCGAGTCGAAACGAACACGATCCGCCGACCGTCGGGAGAATAGGCGGGCGAGAAGTTTTCTGCAAACCGTCCGCCGGTGAGCCGCTCGGCGCAGCAGAGGTCTTCCGCGTTCGCCGCGTAGAGGGCGGTGCCCTCTTCGCTCATTCGGGCGAACGCCAGCCTGCGGCCGTCGGTCGAAAAGGTGGGTGTGATATTCTGCGAGCCGTCCGTCCCGCGCACCACGGTCCGTGCGCCGGTCCGGAGCGATTGCACCACGATCGGTTTGCGACCGTCGGGCGACAGTTGCACGTAGGCGAGGCGGCCGCCACTAGGGTCCCAAGCCGGTGACATCGCACTGACGCCAGCCGGAGTTACCGGAACCAGGGTGGCGCCGTCGCTGTCCACCCGCCAAATCCGACGGTCATCGTGACTGAGAAAGAAGAACCTGGTGGCGGCGACCCCCGGTTGCCCGGTGACGAGCCGCACGATCTCGTCCGAGACCGCATGCACCGCCATGCGCGACTCGCCCACGCCGCTCTGATCGACCGAGACGACCAGCTCGTTGCGGACCCGCTCGGCCGCGAGGTCATGGAGCCGGACCACCACGGCGGATCCGGGTGCGGTCGCGAGCTCGACCGCGAGACTTGCTCCGAGCGTGCGGTAGAAGGCGTAGTTGATCACCGGTCGGTCCCCAGTCCCTCCCCGACCGCCTTCCGCCGACGGCGGGGTTTGGGTGAGCTCGATCACCTCGAAGCGATCGCTGTAGTCGAGGTCGCGTGCGATGATCTTCCGGACTGAGTCAAGCCCCGGAGCTGGGAGCACGACCAGGCCGGGCCGGAGCCCAGGGCGGTACTCGATCCCTACCCGCACGGTATCCTGCGCCGCCAGCGGGGTCGCCGCGAGCGCGATGGCTGCGGCGATGAGAACACCCAACCCGCTCCAGGCCGTCAAGCCCGTTCGTCCTGTTCGCCCGGTTCGCCCTGATCGCCCGTTCATTGCCGCCTCGGCGCGAACACAAAGGACACCTGGAGGTAGTCCGGCTCATAACCCGCGGGCAGCGGACCGAAGGCCTTGACTTGGCCTGCCGCCTCCACTGCCCCGAGGGCCTCCTGGTCGAACGAATAGCTCTTCGAGCTCCTCATCAGGTTGATGCTCCGCACCGTTCCGTCCCGGAGAATCACGAACCCGACTTCGGCCTCGAGCGGCAGATCGCCCGGAGGCCGATTCCACCGGCGGTAGATCTGGGTGACCAGGTTCCGGAGGTATTCCGGATACGGAAACGGCTTGCCCTCGTACTTGACGTTCGCGATATCGGTGCCGGTATTGGGTCGCTCACCCGGGAGCGGCGGTGCGGTAGTAGTAGCCCTCGAACGAGTGGGCTGCTCGGCGCGCACGCGTGGCTTGGCCGGGGCGGCTTTGGCAGCGGGCGGGGCCACCGGCGGGGCCTCGGGGTCGGCTCGGGGCGGCGCCTTGGGCTGCACCCGTGCGCCGGCGGGAGCGGCGATCAGCTCGACAGCGTAGGTCGGCAACGAGGGCAGCGGCTGGCGGGTTAGTCCGCCGAAGACGAGAATCCCAAACGCCACCAGGTGAATCGCTGTGGTCCCGGCGAACCCAACCCAGACCGCGCCTCGCGGCAGCCGTTCCGCGCTGGCTGTCAACGCGAAATATCCTCCTCCTCGGTTACGATGCTGATCTTGAGATTCTCACCGCCGACTTGCCGCATCGCCGCGAGCACCCGGACCGCATTCCCATAGGACGCCCGGCGATCAGCTCTGAAGATGACGTTCGAGGTTCCCCGCTTCGCCACAAGAGCGCGGAAGCTGGCCCGGAATTCGTCATACGTGACCCTGGTCTGGTCCACGAAGATCTCCCCCCGCCGGTTCACATCCACGGTGATGCTCTCGCGCGGGGTGAGCGGCTGGCTCGCGGCGCGGGGAAGTTCCAGGGGGACGCCGCCCTGCATCATCGGGGCGGTTATCATGAAGATGATGAGCAGCACGAACGCGATATCGACCAGCGAGGTCACGTTGATGTCGGCGTTCGGCAGGAGCCGCCGGCGCCGCCCCAATCCCGTGGAGAGCCCCGCCGCCACTAGAGCAGTCCCTCCCGCGCCATCCAGCCGACCAGCGCATTGCCGAAGCCTTCGAGCTCCGATTCGAATTCGCCTACTTTGCCCGCGAAGAAATTGTAGGCCATCAACGCGGGGATGGCCGCGCCGAGTCCCACGACCGTGGTGATCAGCGCTTCCGCTACGCCGGGGGCCACGGCGGAAATGTTGCCGCTTCCCCGCTGGGAAATCCCCATGAACGCGTGCATGACGCCGAGCACGGTGCCAAGGAGCCCGAGCAGCGGGCTCACCACCCCGATCGTGGCGAGCCACGGCACGTAGCGCCCGGCGCTATCGCGCTCCGCGGCGATTTCCTTCCCGAGGACCATCTTGAGCGCTTCGAGCTGGGTGGGCGACAACGCGCCCCGAGCTTTGTCTTCCTCCTGCATCACGCCGGGCTGAATCTGCGAGTAGAAGCTCAAGCCTTCCTTGAAGAGGCGGTTGTAGGGGGAGGACGGCAGCTTCATCGCGCTGCGATAGGCTTCCTGGAGACGGGACGAGTGGCCCAGCTCCTGGAGGAATCGGGCCGCTTGCGATTTGAGCCGGCGGAACTGGAAGCCTTTCATCCCGATCAGAAACCACGAAATGAGGGACAGCGCGAGGGTGACCGCCAGGACGACCTTGGTCTCGGTCGTCGATTCCGCCACGAGCTGGAGCGGAGAGCTGTAGATCGGCGCCTGGGCGTCTTGGAAGACGAACATCGCAGGATTATAGAACGAGGAGGTAGTGAATTGGAATAGGTAAGAGGTGAGACGCGAGAGGTGAGAGGGGACCGGCTCGACCCCTCTCACCTCTTACCTCTTACCTCTTACCTCTTGCTTGCGAGCCTCCAAGACTGATTACTGCGGCAGCCTCGCGACCTGCTTAACCCGCGTTCCCGGGGGGAGGTTGGGAGAGAGCACGTTCACCACCTTGACCGCGGCCGAGTGCTCCCGAACCTGGACCACCTCTAGCGTGGCCATGGGCTCATCGACTGCGAGGGCCGCGCTGCGGTCTTGCTGTCCCGGCGTGCGCCGGGCTTCGAACCGGTCGCCCAGGGCGACCCCGTCCTGACGCCCGAGGTCGATGAACAGAACCTGATGCGGCAGGCGAAGTTCGCGCGGGTCACGCGCCATCAGGACCTGACCCTCTTTCCCGTCGGTCACCGGCTGGTATTCCACCGGGCCCGGATCCTGGAATTTGGGCGCCGGCAGCACCGCTTGCCCTTGGCGAATCGCGCCGTAGACCGCGACCACTTCGCCGATGGCCTGAGAGGGATCCTGGCGGATAACCCGCACCAGACCGGTCGGTGCGACGACGTCTCCATAACCCGCAGGCCCCTCCCGGCGATCGACGACGAGAAGGGTGTCTCCCGGTGCGTACGAGCCTCCCTCGGGCGCGGTGAGCGCGACCTGGGTGAACACCTGCACCGTGGCCCGGCTGCTGGCTACGGCGATCTGTTCGGGCGTCGTGGAGCCCAGAAACGTCCCGAAGGGGAGCTCTTGTCCCTCGGTGAGAAAGCCGGACGAAATGAACTCGCCGGCGGTCAACGGACGCGGCTTGGACTCCCGATAGCTGCGAAATGCGGCCTGCGCGCTGGCCACCCGACGGCGGCGGAACAAGGCAGTCGCCGGGTCTCCTTCTCCCTGTTCCAGCTGCGGAGGCGGGGGGAGCACGGTATCGGGCTCGGCCGTCACGGTGATTCCCGCTGGAGGCGAGGGGGGGCTCGGCGGCTCGGCGGCCGGGGGGCTGGGCGGCTCGGCGGCTCGGCGGCTCGGCGGTGCCGCCTCCCGCAGGCGCAGCACGGTGCCAACCGGAATACTGTTCGGATCCGGAATCACCGACCGGTTGAGCTCATGGAGATCTCGCCACCGGTACGGATCACCCAGCTCCGTGCGGGCGATGCTCCAGAGCGTATCTCCGGGCTTGACGGTGTAGGTGGCGGGTGCCGCCGCTTGGGCCGAGGCCGCGATCGCGAGTGCCAAGAGCATCGGCATTGCCATCGCAGCCCGCCCGGTGAGACTAGAACGGAAGATCGTCGTCCTCTGCATCGAGCGCCTCCGGGAAGTCTTCGAAGGACTCGTCCTTGGCAGCGGGTTTGGCAGCCGCGCCTGCCGCCGCCTTCGCGCCGGTAAACGACTCGCTGTCGGCGCCACCTCTGCCGGACAAGAGAATCACGTCCCGGGCGATGACCTCCGTCGTGTAGCGGGTCTGGCCTTCCTTGTCCTGCCAGCTCCGGTACTCGATGCTTCCCTCGACGTAGATCTTGTCGCCCTTCTTGCAGTAGCGCTCCACGAGGTCAGCAAGATTCGAGCCCCCCCCGCCCCCCCCGCCCCCCCGGTTATTCCAGAGGACGATGCGGTGCCACTCGGTCTTTTCTTGCATCTCGCCCGAAGCCCCCTTCCAGCGCCGGCTGGTAGCCAGGGACAGGTTGGCGACACGGTTGCCATTCGCGACGGTGCGCACCTCGGGGTCGCCACCGAGATTGCCGATCAACTGCACGCGGTTGAGACTGCGGCTCATGACTCCCTCCCAGAAGTAAACGGTTGCGGGCTGACTGCGGACCCGCCAACGTAGGCCCTGCTAAGTAGCTCGACTAACCAAAGATACGCCTAGCGGGTCAAATTTCCGCGAGGCAGGAGTGCAGCCCGCAGCACCAGGGCGTCCTCTGGCGGGTTGCGATAATAACGGGCCCGCATGCCGACTGGCCGGTAGCCCTGGGTCCGGTAGAGCGCGATCGCCGCGCGATTCGATTGCCGAACCTCGAGATACACCTCGTCGACGCCGGCACCTCGCAGCGCCTCGGTGACCGCCGCCAGCAGGCGCCGCGCGATCCCCCGCCGCCGGGAGCGAGGCAAAACGGCGAGGTCCAGTATTTCGCCCTCCTTGCCCGAAGTCCGAGCGAGCACGTACCCGACGATGCCGGTCGCAGTTTCGGCCACGAAGGCCCTCGAGGTTTCAGATTGAATCGCATCCTGGAGGCTCCTGGCGCTCCACGGGTCGCTGAAGCAGGCTTGCTCCACGAGAACCAGAGCAGCCACGTCAGCGACTGTGGCCGGGCGAATCCGGAAGGAGGCGTCCATGGGTTGCTTCCCAGCGAACTTGCGCTTCGGGAGGGCGACCGTAGCGGGGCTCCCAGACTTCCAGGTTCGCGATCGTCTCGGCGCCGCCGGTGACCCCGATCAAGCTGAGCAGTGCCGCGGCACTCGGGCGGCTCGCCGCCCCTCGGATCAAGGGGACGGCGAACTGGTCGCCCAGGCGATCCACCAGTTTGTCGGGCGCATCGGCCACGACGAGATCGGGGGTCTCGCGCTGGAGCGATTCGGGCACGGCCAGGGTCGGCTCCATCAACGTTTCGACCGTGTTAGGAAGATCGAGCCGGTAGCTCGCGGCGTAGAGCTCGCCCCGAAGCGCCGAGCTGACGACGAGCACCCGCGCGCCATGCGGTGGAGCAGCGCCGGCGGCGCGCACCAGCAGGGTGGAGGCGGTCCATACGCCGAGCTGCCGACGGGTTCGGGCGATCGCCTTCACGGCCGCGGCGCCGACCCGGAGGCCGGTAAAACTCCCCGGCCCGTCAGCGAGCGCGATCGCCTCGACCTGGTCCAGCGCGGCCCCGAGCTCTTCGAGGATCTCGTCGATCATCGGGAATAGCCTCGCCGCGTGCATCCTGGCTCCCTCAAACGTGCGCACGACCGTCGGCGCGTCACCGGTCTGCCGAGCCGCCGAGCCGCCGAGCCGCCGAGCCGCGAGAGACAGCCTATCGGTCGTGGTTTCGATGGCCAGGGCGATCATCCGAGCTCCACCCGTCGCACTTCCGGGTTAGGCGTATGAGCCAGCATAACCCGCCGAGTCGCCCGGGGCGCCCAGGCCCCCGCGCGCTCGGGCCACTCGATGAACAATGCCCGGCCGGAGGCCAGGGTCTCCCAGTCGAGGTCGTGGGCCTCCTCGGGAGTGCGGAGCCGGTAGCAATCCACGTGATAGACGGGACCCTGCGGAGTCGGATACCGATGCACCAACGCGTAGGTCGGGCTCGTGGCCGGGGTCTCCGCCCCCATGCCGCGGAGCATCGCCTGCACCAGGGTCGTCTTACCGGCCCCTAACTCGCCGGAGAGCCAGACGACTTCGCCCGCCTCGAGGCTCCGGCCCAGCTCTTCTCCCATCGCCACGACGCCCGGAACGCCCAATAGCGCGGTCACCCGCGGCGGCGGGCCAGGGGGCGGGCGGGCGCTGCGGAACTGGACGGTCGCCGGACGTCGGGGGCATCGAGGGCACGCAGCTCGTTGAGCTGGTCGCGCAACATGGCCGCCAGCTCGAACTCCAGGTTGGCGGCGGCCTGCCGCATCTGCTGCGTGAGAGCGGCGATCGCGGCAGCCCGCTGCTCCGGGTTATGCAGGTCGAGCGGCTTGGCCCCCTTGCGAGCAGCGGCCGGCCGCTCGGTTCGGGCATCGGCGACGTGAGTCACCAGCCGCACCTCCTCGGTCGACTTCACGATCGACACCGGCTTGGTCCCATGCAGGCGGTTGTAGTCCTCCTGGAGCCGGCGCCGGCGGGTCATCTCGTCGAGCGCCCGCCGCATCGAGCCGGTGATCGAGTCGGCGTACATGATCCCTAACCCGCCGGCGTTGCGGGCCGCCCGGCCCACGGTCTGGATCAGCGCGCGGTCGGAGCGGAGGAAGCCCTCCTGGTCGGCATCGAGGATCGCCACCAGCGAGACCTCGGGGAGGTCGAGCCCTTCCCTGAGCAGGTTGATCCCCACCAGCACGTCGAACTCCCCCAGGCGGAGTCCGCGCAGGATCTCCATCCGCTCGATCGCATCGATGTCGGAGTGGAGGTACCGCACCCGGACCCCGTGCTGCTGGAGGTAGTCGGTGAGGTCCTCCGCCATCCGCTTGGTCAGCGTGGTGACCAGCACCCGCTCCCGCCGCTGCTCCCGCAAGCGGATCTCATGGAGCAGGTCATCCACCTGGCCTTTCACCGGGCGGACCTGCACCTCAGGATCGACCAAGTGCGTGGGGCGGATGATCTGCTCGACCACCGCCCCCTGCGACAGCTTCAGCTCGTAATCGCCCGGCGTCGCCGAGACCGTGATCATCCGCGGGACGAGAGACATGAACTCGTCGAAGTTGAGAGGCCGGTTGTCGAGCGCCGAGGGAAGCCGGAACCCGTACTCGACGAGGGTGAGCTTGCGGGCGCGGTCGCCGTTGTACATGCCCCCTACCTGAGGCAGGGTGACGTGCGACTCGTCCACCAGAACCAGGAAGTCGGCCGGGAAGTAATCGAAAAGGCACGCGGGCCTCTCTCCTTCGGCGCGGCCGGTAAGATGGCGGGAGTAGTTCTCGATCCCCGGGCACGTCCCGATCTCCAGCAACATTTCCACATCGAACTGGGTTCGGGACTCCAGTCGCTGGGCCTCGAGCAGCTTCCCAGCTGTTCTTAGCTCGTAGAGACGATCAGCCAGCTCGGCCCGGATCAACTGGACAGCGCGCTCGATCTTGGCCCGCTCGGTCACGAAGTGCTTGGCCGGATAGATCGCGCATTGCCCGAGGCTCGCGATGGTTCGGCCGGTGAGCGGATCGATCTTGCTGATCCGGTCGATCTGGTCCCCCCAGAGCTCGACCCGGACGGCCTGCTCGTCGTACGAGGGGTAGATCTCGATGGTGTCGCCGCGGACCCGGAAGGTGCCGGGCTCGAAGCTCGTGTCGTTCCGATGGTACTGGATGGCAACCAGGTCCTGGAGGATTCGATTTCGGCCCGGAGCATCTCCAACCCGAAGCGCAAACATGAGGCTCCGGTAGGTGACCGGATCGCCCAGGCCGTAGATGGCGCTGACCGTGGCGACGATGACCACGTCCTCCCGCTCCATCAGGCTCGAGGTCGCGCGAAGTCGCAGCGCTTCGATGTCTTCGTTGATCGAGGCGTCCTTCTCGATGTAGAGATCGGTCGACGGAACGTAGGCCTCGGGCTGGTAATAGTCGTAGTACGAGACGAAGTACTCGACGGCGTTGTTGGGGAAGAACTGCTTAAGCTCGCCGTAGAGCTGCGCTGCGAGGGTCTTGTTGTGGGACAGGACGAGGGTCGGCCGGCCGGCGTTCGCGATCACGTGGGCCAGCGTCATGGTCTTTCCCGAACCGGTCACGCCGAGGAGCGTTTGGTAGCGGCGGCCCTCAGAGAGGCCGTCGGTCAGTCGCACGATCGCGTGAGGCTGATCTCCTGCGGGGGAGAACGGCGCGCGGACTTCGAACTTGGGCATC
>JBQTHV010000102.1:0-3969 GCA_052389555.1 Gemmatimonadales bacterium
ACTGACGGGTCTTTACGCGGAGACCCGGCCGGGGAGTTTCAACCCCGCCCACCAGCAGCAGCTCCCCGCCGGCAAGGCCGCTCCGGATCTCGCGATAGCCGCCGCTCACCGGTCCCGCCGCGACCTCCCGCACCTCGAGGCGCTCGTTCCGGACGATCCAGACCACCGTCTTCCCTTCGTACTGCTGCACCGCGGCGGCCGGGACCCGGATCCGGGGCGGGCCTGCCACGACGGCGGTTCCCGTATCCGGGGCGAGGAAATCCACCCGGGCCCCCATCTCTGGCAGGATCCGGGGATCCCGATCCAGGATGCTCACCTTGACCTGCACCGTGGCACGCTGCCGGTCGGCGGTCGGGACCACCTGCCGGACCGCGCCCCGAAACGCGGTGTCGGGATACGCATCGAGGATGATGCGGGCCGGCTGGGCCTTGGTGATCCGCGCGATATAGGCCTCGTTCACATCCACTTCGACCTCGAGGGTCGTGAGGTCGGCCATGGTCACCACGGCGCCGCGGGTTAGGCCGCCGCCCACCGAGGGGGCCACCACCTCGCCCACTTCCGCGTCCTTGCGAAGCACCGTGCCGGTGAAAGGAGCCCGGATCAGGGTGTTCTCGAGGTTGGCCCGGGCATAGCCTAACCCGGCCTGGGCCGCCTCGACCCGGGCCGAATCCGCCCCCACCCGCGCTGCCGCCTGCACCGCCCGGCTCTCGGCGGCTTCCACGTCCTGGGCGGAGATCAGCTCCGGGCTCCGGCTGTGAATCTCGCGGGTCCGCCGGGCCTCCCGGGCCAGCTGCTCCCCGTTGGCGCGCGATTCGACCAGCGCGGCGCGGGCGGCCCGCAGGTCGGCGTCCGCCTGGGCAACCGCCGCGGCGTAGTCGGCGCTCTCGAGCCGCGCGATCACCTCGCCCTTCCGCGCGAAGGAACCTTCGCTCACCCGGAGCTCGATGAGCCGGCCCGCGATCTTGGAGGAGACCGAGGCGCGGGTGCGAGCCACGACATAGCCGTTGGCGGTGACACTCGCGCCCCCACCGCCTCCCGATGGCCCGCCCGCCGGGGTGGCAACGACCGTCTCGACCGGCACCGCCCCGCCGCGACGCAGGATCAGCAGCACCGCCCCGATGAGCAGCACGGCGCCCACCGCTATCCCGACATTGATCCAGAGCGCCCGGCGGAGCTTGCCCCCGCCGGCGGCGGGTCCATCGCGGTCGATCCGCAGTCGGGACAGATCAGGCGCAGGGGTGGTCATCGGGACCCGAGAAGATAGCATTGTGCCGGCTCCCTACGCAGGGATCGCCGCTGAGTTCCGAAATACTCGAGGGGGCCCGATTGGGCCCCCTCGAACCTTCCAGAATCCAGGACCATCACGCTGGCTACTACCGATCGGTATCCGGCTCTGTCCTCGGCTCAGGTTCATACTCGACCGTCACCGGCTCGGCGAGCTGGACGCGCAACCGCCGGCCGGCCGGCAGCTCGATGTCCTTGCCGTCGGTCGCGATGGCTACTCCGGTTCCGAGTACGGCTCCAACCGCCGCTCCCTTGACGACATCTCCGGCGATCGCTCCGATGATGCCGCCCACCACGGCCCCACCACCGATTTCCTTAGCCGTTCGCGAGGTCGAGCTCTTTCCTTTCACCCGGAACCCCACGGTGGTGATCGGGTACTCGCGCCCACCTACCTCCATCCGGTAAAAGCGGATGGTGAGTTTGGGCGAACCGGTGAGCCGGCCCCCGCTCTCGGCCTCGGTGATTTCCCCGGTCAGAATGACTCCACTCGGAATAGGGGCGTACCCACCAATCTGGATGGGCTCGTCGGTCCGGATGGTGACTCGGTCTCCCTCCTCGTTGTCGTCCGTCGAAACGGTCTGTTGCAGCGCGCCCACGATCTGAGTCCCGGCCGGCAGGGTGACCACCGGATTCCCGTCGCGCGAAACCACAGCCCCGGCGAGCAAGCCGGTTGCGCCCAGCGCCAGGGCACCCACCATCCAGCGCGTTCTTCGTCGCTTGTCCATATCTCACCTCCGGGCCGCTGAATGAGCGGCCTCATCTGGGGTGACGGCTGCGGCAGGGATTAACCTCACGGTGCTGGACCGGTTCTCCGCCAGGGGATCCGGAGTTCAGCCGGGCGGGATTCAGGCCCGAATGGTGCGGACCTCGTAGGGCGCGAAGACTGAATCGCGGCTCACCAGCACCAGGTCCTCCTCGAGGGCCTGGGCGATGAGAATCCGATCGAACGGATCGCCGTGGTGCCGAGGCAGTACGGCCACCCGCTCGGCATGCGCGAAGACCAATGGGAGCTCGGCGAACCCCGATTCCGCGACGGCCTCGCGCAGTCTCCGGCTGGTTCGGATTCTGCCGAGGCTCGCCTTGATGGCAATCTCCCAGGCACTCGCCGCGCTGACATACACCTCGTCGGCCTCTTCAACTGCCTGCCTCGCCGCCACGGAAAGCCTGGCCCCCTCGTCCCACCAGATCATGACGTGGGTATCGAGCAACAGGTTCACTTGCGCCCGGCTCCGAAGCGGACCAAGAGGTTGCGGGGGAGCGGAGCGTCGAAATCAGCAGCTACCCGCCACTTCCCCTTGCCCTTACCGGGCACGCGCAGGGCGCGGGTATCAGGCAACGGCACCAAACGCGCGCGAGGCCGGCCCGATTTCGCAATGATGAATTCCCGGCCTTGAGCCGCCTGCTCCACCAGCCGGCTCAGGTGGGTCTTGGCTTCATAGAGACTCACGGTCTCTCGCACCAATGGTTTCCGGGGCATGGTCTCCCTCCGCTCGGGAATATGGGCAACTTGACCAATTTGGTCAAGCTGTCCTGCTGGCGGGCCCAGCTTGACGAGCCGCGGTTCGTCTCCGATCCTTGGGGCTCGGCATCGAACCGTTTCCCCAAGAAAGGCCCCGCGGCGATCATCGCGTGAACCGAGCTCCTCTGCCCGATCAGCCGCGGCCTCCGGTGAAGCGCCATCATGGCGTGGTGCGGGTCACCCATTGGCTCACCGCCATTGTGCTGCTTGGGCTCATTGGCAGCGGGCTCCGCATCTACGAGGCGTTCCCCCATTTCGGCTGGAAGGGACTGCTGCTCCCGGTGCCTAACCCGTTCGACGCGGCCGGTTTCCCCCGCTGGGCCGAGCTGGGCAGTAGCCTCGCGCCGGCGCTCAACTGGCACTTTGCCCTGGCCTGGCCGTTCCTGATCGGCGGAGCGATCTATGTGATCTACCTGGCCGGGTCGGGGGAATGGCGCTCGCTGCTGTTTCGCCCGAGGGACGTGCGGCCCGCGCTCGAGATGGTGCGGTACTATCTCCGCCGCCGGAGGGACCATCCCCCCCAGGGGAAGCACAACGCGCTCCAGAAGGCCTCCTACTCGGCCATCGTGATCCTGGGCGGGCTCAGCGGGTTCACCGGGCTGGCCCTCTACAAGCCGGTCCAGCTGCCCTGGCTGCCCGCGCTCTTCGGCGGCTACGAGTTAACCCGCTACTGGCACTTCCTGGCGGTCTGGCTGTTCGTCGTCTTTACGATCGCCCACGTGGCCCTGGTGTTTCTGGTGGACCCGGCGTCGCTCCGGGCCATGATCACCGGCTGGTACCGGGGGAGGTTTCCGAGCCATGGCTGAGGGGGGAGTCTCCAGTCGTCAGTCGTCAGTCATCAGTCGTGAGCAACGACCCGCCGTGGATCGGCGGGATTTTGTGCGCCTTGGGTTGGCAGCCGGGCCCCTTGGTCTCACGGCCGCGTGCGGGTGGGACGGCGGCCGGCTACTTCGGTCCGGTCTGGCGCGGATGAGCCGATTCAACGACTGGGTCGGCGAGCACCTCTTGCTCTCCCAGAACCGCCTGGCCCGGGAGTATCCGGTGAGCGAGCGGGAGCGGGGCCGCTTCCCCTCGTATTTCATCAGCGCGGAAGTTCCGGTGCTGCCGAATCCGGAGGCGTGGGCGCTCGCTGTCGGCGGCGCGGTGCGGCGGCCGCTGCGGCTGAC
>JBQTHV010000103.1:0-36956 GCA_052389555.1 Gemmatimonadales bacterium
TCGCTCCGGATCATCGCGGGACCGGGCGCAAAGCGAATGTCCGCCACCTGGGCCAGCGGGACCTGCACCTGGCCCTCCTCGGTACCGCCCACCAGCAGGCGACCGATCGTCTCCGGATCGGCCCGAAAATCCCGCGCATAGCGCACCTGGACCGGGTACCGCTCTCGGCCCTCCACCGTCGTGGTCACCTCCTCACCGCCTACCGCGAGCGCAATGACCTCTTGCGCGTCGCCCACCGTCAGCCCGTACCGCGCCAGCGCTTCGGGATCCGGCCGGATGTCGAGAAAGCGGCCGCCGAACGAGCGCTCCGCGTAGATGCTCGCCGTTCCGGGTAGTGGTGCTAACCCGCGCTCGATGTCCTGGCCGATCCGCTGGATCTCGGCGAGGTCCGGACCGTAAACCCGGATGCCGAGCGTGGTGCGGATGCCGGTCGAGAGCATGTCGGTCCGGTTCTTGATCGGCATGGTCCAGGTATTCACCGCCCCGGTGATTCGCAATTGACGATCGAGCTCCGCAATAATCCGATCCTGGGTCAGGCCGGATCGCCATTGCTCCCTGGGCTTGAGATTCACGATGGTCTCGACCATCGAGATTGGGGCCCAATCCGTCGCCGTGTTGGCCCGTCCTGCCTTGCCCCACACCGACTCAATCTCGGGATAGGCCATGAGGATGCTATCCTCCACTTGAAGCAGCCGCCGCTGTTGGGTCAGGGAGACGCTCGGCAGGGTATTCGGCATATACATGAGGCTCCCTTCGTCGAGCGGCGGCATGAACTCGCTCCCCAGGCGAAGCAGCGGCCAGACGGTGAGGCCGAGCAACAACACTGCGCCGCTCAGCACTGCGAGGCGATGCTCCAGCGCCCACCGCAACACCGGCCGATAGAGTGCGATGGCCCCGCGATTGATCGGATTGGCGCCTTCGGGACGGACCTTACCCTTGATCAGCAGCCCCATGAGGGCCGGCACCAGCGTCACCGAAAGCAAGGCCGCCGCGCCCATCGCGAAGGTCTTGGTCAGCGCCAGCGGCCGGAACAGCCGCCCCTCCTGATCTTCCAGGGTGAAGACCGGGAGGAACGACAGCGTGATGATGAGGAGTGACATGAAGAGCGCCGGGCCTACTTCCTTGGTGGCCGCCAGCACCCGGTCCCAGTGGGGCCGGTCCGGTTCGCGCTCCAGGTGCTTGTGGAGATTCTCGATCATCACGATCGCGGCATCGATCATCGCGCCGATCGCAATCGCAATGCCCCCCAGGCTCATGATGTTCGCGTAGATACCAAGCGCGCGGGTTAGGGCAAGGGCGGCCAGAATACCGAGCGGCAGGGTGACGATCGCCACCATCGCGCTCCTGGCGTGGAGCAGGAAGAGCACGCACACCAGGGCGACGATCACCGACTCCTCGAGCAGGGTCCGCTTGAGGGTGGCGATCGCCCGGTGGATGAGGTCGGTCCGGTCGTAGGTCGTGACCACCCGCACCCCCGGCGGCAGCGAGGGCCCCAGCTCGGCCAGCTTGACCTTCACTCGCTTCACGACGTCGAGCGCGTTGGCGCCGATTCGCATGACGATCACGCCGCCGACCGCTTCGCCCTGGCCATTGCGCTCCGCGATGCCGAGCCGGAGATCGGAGCCGACGGTCACCTCGGCCAGGTCGCCGACCCGCAACGGCCGGCCTCCCGCGCCCGTGCCGAGCGCCACGGCGGCGATGTCTCCGACGCCTCGGAAGTACCCTAACCCGCGGACCGCGTAGTCGCTTCCGCCCAGCTCAACCGTACGGGCGCCGACGTCCTGGTTGGCGCTCCGCACCGCAGCGATCACCTCAGGCGCCGAAACGCCATAGGCCTGGAGCCGCACCGGATCGAGCAGCACCTGGTACTGCTTCACAAACCCGCCGATGCTGGCGACCTCGGCGACTCCCGGAACGCCGCGCAAGGCGTAGCGAATCTGAAAATCCTGGATCGAGCGAAGCTGGGCCGGTGAGTAGCCCTCGCCCTCGACCGCGTACTGATACACCCAGCCGACCCCGGTAGCGTCCGGGCCGAGCTGGGGTTTGGCCGCAGCCGGAAGTTTGGCTTGCGCCGCGTTCAGGTACTCCAGCACGCGGGAGCGGGCCCAGTAGAGATCGGTACCTTCCTCGAAGATCACGTAGATGAACGAAGTGCTGAACATCGACTGGCCGCGCACTACCTTGACTTTCGGAACGCCCAGAAGCGAAGTCACCAGCGGATAGGTGACCTGGTCCTCGACCACCTGGGGCGCCTGGCCGGGATACTCGGTATAGACGATCACCTGCACGTCCGAGAGATCCGGAATGGCATCCACCGGCATGGTGCGCAGGAGCAGCGCGCCCGCGGTGGTGAGGACCAGCGCCACCATCACGACCAGGCCGCGCCGGCGAACCGACCACTCGATGAGCCGCGCGATCATGGGCGTCGCTCCCGCCGGCTGGTCTCGGCCGGCATTCGCATTCCGCCCATGTCGAGCCCCATCCCCATCCGCAGCATGAGGCCTTGCATCGCCGCCGCGAGGTTGGATTCCGAGTCGAGCAGGTACGTGGCCGAGGCAATCACCTCGTCACCGACCTTGAGCCCGCGCACGATCTCGATGAGCGAGTCGCTGCGGACGCCCACCACCACCTCGCGCGGGAGGAACCGCCCGTCGCCGCGATTCACGAACACAAGGTTGCGCTCGCCGGTCGGGAGGACGGCCTCACGGGGAACCGCGAGAACCTGTCGTGCTCGGGGAGCTATCTCCGCGGTGACGTACATGCCCGGGCGGAGCGTCCCGTCTCGATTCGAGACTTCGACCCTGGCCGTGAGCGTTCGGGTCTTCTCTTCGACTTCCGGACGAATGAACGAGACTCGGCCCCGATAGCGTCGGCCAGGCTGGGTCGGCACCGTCACCGTCACCGCGGTTCCGATACGGACCGCCGGCGCGTCCATCTCGAACACCGCCACTTCGACCCAGAGGACGCTCCGATCGGCGATGAGAAAGAGATTCTCGCCGGCGCGCACTGCTTGTCCCTCGGTCACCATCTTTTCGGCGACTTCCCCGCTCCGCGGCGCGCGAATAACGAGCGTTCGCTCTGCGGTTCCCCGCTGGTCCAGCGAGGCGATCTCGGCCTCGGAAATGTTCCAGAGCTCGAGCCGGCGGCGTGCCGCCGCGACGAGCGCCGAGTCCCGCAGCCTCCGTGCCGTGAGATACTCCTCCTGCGCGCTCACCAGCTCGGGCGAATAGAGCGCGAGGAGCGGCTCGCCTTCGCGAACCGGTTTGCCGACGTAATCCGCGAACAACCGCTCGACCCAGCCGCTCACCCGCGCGTTGACATACACTCGGCGAGGTTCGGGGTAGGTGAGCGTTCCGGCCAGACGCACCGACCGCGCGATCGAAGCCGGCACAGCTCGCGCGAAGGTGATGCCGAGGCGCCGAGCGGCCCCCCAATCCACCGGCATGCCGGAGTCACCGCCGGCCATGCCCGGCATCTCGGCCATCCCTTCCATTCCGGGCATCCCTGGCATCCCTCCCGCCGAATCGGCGGTGGTGTGCTGCGGGCTCCGCCGCGCGCACGCGGCCAGCACCGGGATCGCGAGGGCCAGCATAACCCGCGGCCTCATGGCAATTCCTCCCCTCGAGTCAACTGCTCGAGCCTGACAAGTTGGGTGAGGTACTCCGCGGCCACGGCGGCCGCTGCGATCTGGGAGCGGTACAGATTCTCCTGGCCCGTCAGCACCGCCTGAAAGACCACCTGGCCGACGCGATAGTTCCGGAGCGCAGCATCCCGCTCGGCCTCGGCCGAGGGAATCACCTCGCCGACCAGGAGCTGCAGCCGCTCCCGGCCGGCCCGGGCCAGCGCAGCCGCTTCTGCAAATTCGGCGAAAAGCCTAACCCGTCCCTCGGCGAGCGCTGCCTGCTCCGCCCGGGCTTCCTCCCGCATTGCGGCGGCGAGCTGCTTCTGTTTCCGACCGGCCCAGAGCGGCACGCGAACGCCCAGCCCTGCCGTGAAGAAGTCCGACGCGATCGGCCGCATCCCGTAACGCACCATCACCATGACATCCGGCCGGGCACCCAGCTCCTCCGCGCGGGCGCTAGCCTCGGCCGACGCGATCGCGGCGCGACGACCCTGGAGGATCGGATGACGCTCCAGGGAGTCCGTCCCAGTCACTTCAACACCCAGGGATCGGGCGAGGACCGAGTCGGGAGCGAGCGGGAGGATGCTCAGCGATTCCGTCGTACTCTTCCCCCGAAGGGCAGCGAGCCGGGCGCGTAAGCCCGCTTCCTCGGCGGCCAGGGCAGCCGCCTCGCTCCCGACTCGCGCGCGGCTGGTCCGGGCCGAGAGGGGATCGCTCTGGGAGACCGATCCGCTGGCATACCGCGCGGTGGCAACTTCCACCGACGCCTCGAGCAGGGCGAGTTGGCTTCGGAGGATCTCGCGCGCGGTGACCACCGAGCGCAGCCGGTGATAGAGGCCTGCGACCTCGACCGCCAGCCCGCGGTGGTACGCCGCGAGGTCGGCTCGATGCTCCTGGTAGGCTGCCGTCGCAGCCCGGGTGCGGGCGCCTTGCGTCCCTGGCCAGGGGAACTCCTGGCGGGCCTCGACGTCCACCTCGGTGAAATCGCTCTCCCGAAACCGAAAGTGCGGCAGGGTAAGGTCCATCACCATCAGCGAAAGCGAGGGGTCCGGCAGCGCGCCCGCCGGCCTAACCCGCCGAGCCGCCGCCTGCGCGCGGGCTGCCAGCATGGCCGCCCCCGGGTTCGCTTCGATGGCTTCGGCGGTGAGCCGCGCCAGCAGGATATCGGTTGCCACCGGCGATGCTTGAGCACGGAGCGGTAGCATGCCCGCCACAAGGGCAACCCCGCCCGCGAGTATTCCACGACCAACCATTTTCCGATCACCTCGGCGTTGAAATCCAACCTGCCCCCGGCCAGGTGGCCGCGGGAAAAGAACTCCCCAGCTCGGTAATTCGAGCCGGGCGAACCGAGGTTACGGGTTAGGTGGTGGAGGAGGCGGAGCGGTGGGGTCGGCCGAATGGCCTTCCGGGACGAACCAGACGGGTGCTTCGGCGTGCCACCAAGGGGTCGGCAGCTCGACCAGTCGTGCCTCGAGGGCCGGGGTGCCCGAGCTGCATATCGTTACTGCGAAGCAACCCGGTACCGATCCGCCGAAGTCCTCCTGATCCGCGGGCATCCGGTCCGGCATGGAGCCGTTCTCCTCGTGGGCCGGCATCTCGCACTCTGTTCGGGCGGAGGCGTCCAGGCAGATGACAGCCGCTGCGAGCGGCTTTATCTGGAGGAGCAGGAGGAGCAGGGCGGCGGTTCTCACGATCGGAATCTTACGTTAGCGCCCGAGGCAGCACAAACCAGGCCACGTCACTCTGGAAGAGGGGCGCGAATCCGAATGGGTATCACGGTTCGACCCCAGTGCAGGTGAAGCATGGTGGAGTCGCGAGCGACCACCGGGAAGTACCACGCGAGCGCCTCCATGGGATCCCCGGAAACAGGCCTCACCGGTACCCGCAGAGCTTCACCTTCCTCGCCGGGGAATGGCGTGTGAAAGACTCGCGCCGCGCGATGGAGGATGAATAACCAGGGCTCAGTTTCCCTGGGGATGATCCAGATCGAGTACTCTCCGGCCGTCACGGGCGTGCCTTCCACCACGACGTCCCGGCTGAATGCGATTCTCGTGGCCGAGTCCGCGCCGGGATTCCAGATGCGTCCCCAGTTCACGACACCCGGAAATAGCTCACGGCCGCGCGCCACCGGGCGGTTGTATTCGATCACAATATCGGTGAGACCGACCCGCTGGCTCACGGTGCCATGCTGCGAAAACGGAATCGCCTGGGCACGCGCCTCATGGCCCGCAAGTCCTAACCCTGCGAGGGCAATGACCCTCAGAATCCATCCGGGGCGGTCGGTGGTCATGCTGTAAGGTACTCGACCGCCTATACTTTCACGCGGACCGGCTCGCTTCCCTCCACCCTGGGGATGTTATGGCCACCTCCGAACTTCTCTACGACCTCGCTGACGGCCTCGCCCTCGTTACCATCAATCGCCCCGACAAGCTCAACGCCCTGAACGACGCGGTCATCACCGCGCTGGGGGAGATCGCGAGCCAGGTGACCGCCGATCCCGAGGTGCGGGCCGTCATCCTCACGGGCGCGGGCCCCAAGGCGTTCGCCGCGGGAGCCGACATCGCGGAGCTCACCCGCCTCAACCGGCTCGAAGCGGAAGCCTTTTCGCAGAAAGGCTCCCAGGTGTTTCGCGAGCTCGAGACCTGCCCCAAGCCAGTGCTCGCCGCCGTCAACGGATTCGCGCTCGGCGGCGGGTGCGAGCTCGCGATGGCCTGTCACCTCCGGATCGCGAGCGAGCACGCCAAGTTCGGCCAGCCTGAAGTCAAGCTGGGCATCATCCCGGGTTATGGGGGCACGGTGCGGCTTCCCCGCCTGGTGGAACGGGGCCGTGCGCTCGAGATGTTACTGTCGGGGGCCCCGATCGATGCGCAGGAAGCGTGGCGCATCGGGCTCGTGAATCGGGTGGTTCCTGCGGATCGGCTCCTGGCAGAATCCGAATCCCTGCTCAGGTCCATTCTGGAAAACGGGCCGCTCGCGGTAGCCGGCTGTCTCAAAGCGGTTGACCGGCAGGAAGGATTGTCTCTCGACCAGGCGCTCTCCCGCGAAAGCGAGCAATTCGGTGAGCTCGCGGACACAGCGGACTTCAAGGAGGGGACTGCGGCGTTTCTCGAGAAGAGGAGGGCTCGCTTCGGGCGTCACTAGGCGTTTGGGCGGCTGCTCGGTCGAGGCGCGAGGGCTGGAGTCCCCGGAGGGCGCTATGGGCGCCGCCGACCGTCGCAGGGTGTACAGGCTTACCTGTGGCGGCGCTAGATGCGCCCGACGGGGACTCCACCTGAGCGCCGAGACCGCCGCATCGGTCGCCCGATGGGGACCCCGGCCCTCGCGCCTAAGCCCGCTCTCCCGCCCCCCGATTCCCGACCAATTTGCGACTGCAATTCGGGGCCCTATCCCCTTAAATTTCCTCACGATGCGGGCCGAACGAATCGTGGCGCGGGGGTTCCGAAACCTCGCCGATCTGGACCTGCCACTTCCGCCCGGCGGCGCGGTCTTCCAAGGCCCCAACGGCCACGGGAAAACCAATCTCCTCGAGCTGCTCTACTACCCGGTCCTGTTCCGGTCCCTGCGGGACGCCCGGGATGTCGAGGTGGTCTGCCACGGCGGTGACGGGTTTCGGCTTGCCCTCTCGGTGACAGGAAGGCCGGACGGCAAGACGGCAGCTGGGTACGAGGAGCTGACGGCGGAATTCCAGAACGACGGCAAGCACAAGCGGGTTACGCTCGACCGCACCGTCGCCTCCCGGATGAGCGATGCCATTGGGCACTGGCTGGCCGTCGCATTCATGCCGGCGGATCTCGGCCTGGTGCAGGGATCGGCAGCGGGAAGACGGCGCTACCTGGATCGCGTGCTGGCGCTGGCCGACCGCGAGTACCTGCGGTGTTTGACCCGCTACCGGCGCGCCCTGGCGCAGCGAAACGCGGCGCTCAAACAGGCTGAGCCCGCTGTGGCGGCGGCCTTCGATGGTCCGCTTGCCGCTGCCGGGGCGGACCTGGTTCGCCGGCGGATTGCCTGGGTACGCGAGTCGGCCGGGCAGTTTGCCGCCGAAGGCGAGGCCCTGGGTGAACCGCTGCCGGCGACGCTGCGATATCGGGGAGACGACTCGCTGGGTGACCCGGCCGCGTGGCCGGCGGCGTTGGGTCACGCGGCAACGCTGGACCAGCGTCTGGGGATGACCACGGTGGGGCCCCATCGCCACGACCTAGATCTCCGACTGGGGAACCGGCCCATGCGGGCGTTCGGCTCCACGGGGCAACAGCGGACCGCCGCAATCGCGCTCAAACTCTGCGAGCGCAACACCCTGGCCCGCGCCACAGGGAATGGGCCGGCGTTGCTCCTGGACGACGTGTTCGCCGAGCTGGACGGGGATCGCCGCCGGCACCTCGCGGACCGGCTGGCCCGGAACGGGGATACCCCAGTCGCCCAGACGTTTCTGACGGCGGCCCGGGGGGACGAGCTGCCTGAGGCGTTTCACCTGGAGCCGTTCCAGGTTGAGGCCGGGCGGGTGAGGCCGCTGGCCCCGCGTTCCCGGGTGGTGGCGTAATGCCGGCCCGGCCCGAAAAGCGGGGCGGCAAGCCGGTCCCGGTCGGCCAGGCGCTTTCGCGGTGGCTCAAGACCAGCGGGTTAGGGAAGCGACTCGAGCTGGCCGGCGCGGTGGACCGCTGGGTGGCCGCGGTGGGGCCGCAAATCGCCGCGGTCACCCGGGCCGAGCTGGTGAACCCACACGGCACCCTGTGGGTACGGGTGCTCTCGAGCGCCTGGGCCAACGAGCTGAGTCTCATGACGCCCCGGATCCTGGCCCAACTCAACCAGGGTGTGAGTACTGCGGGTCGAGTCCGGGAGATCAGGTGGATGGTAGGACGAATCAGCGACTAGCGAATGGCGAATAGCGACAACGAATAGCCAATAGCCAATAGCCAATAGCCAATAGCCTGAGAATATGGCCAACGCAGCAGTGAGCAACATCGATTACAGCGCCGACTCGATCCAGGTCCTCAAGGGCCTCGAGGCGGTCCGCCGCCGTCCCGCGATGTACATCGGCTCCATCTCGGAGGCCGGGTTGCACCACCTGGTCTACGAGGTGGTGGACAACTCGATCGACGAGGCGCTGGCCGGCTTCTGTGACAACATCAACGTCACGATCCACGAGAACAACAGCGTCACGGTGACCGACAACGGCCGGGGCATTCCGGTGGGGATTCACTCGACCGAGAAGATCCCGGGCGTCGAGCTCGCGCTCACCGTGCTGCACGCGGGCGGCAAGTTCGACAAGCGCACCTACAAGGTATCCGGTGGTCTTCACGGCGTGGGCGTCTCGGTGGTGAACGCGCTCTCCGAGCGGCTCGATGTCTATGTTGACATGGACGGGAAGCGCCACCACATGGGCTTCGTCCGCGGCCAGACGGTCAAGAAGCTCAACGTGGTCGGCAAGGCGAAGGGCACCGGCACTACCATCACGTTCAAGGCGGACCCCGAGATCTTCACGACGCTGGAGTTCCACTACCAGACCCTGGCCGACCGGCTGCGGCAGCTCGCCTATCTCAACCGCGGCGTCACGATCACGCTGCGGGACGAGCGGAAGACCCCGGCCCAGGAAGACAAGTTCTTCGCCAAGGGCGGACTGATCGAGTTCGTCCAGTGGCTCAACCGGAACAAGCGGGCGCTTCATCCCAAGCCGGTCGGGTTCTCCACGGTGAAGGACGAGGTCGACGTGGATGTCGCGCTCCAGTACGAGGACGGCTACAACGAGAACACCTTCACCTTCGTGAACAACATCAACACCCACGAAGGGGGGACCCACCTCACCGGGTTCAAGGCGGCCCTAACCCGCACCATCAACGAGATCGCCAAGAAGGGGAATTACCTCAAGAAGGAAGACTTTACCCTGAGCGGCGAGGACATCCGCGAGGGGCTGACCGCGGTGCTCCACGTCAAAGTCAAGGAACCCCAGTTCGAGGGACAAACCAAGACCAAGCTGGGGAACTCGGAGGTCGAGGGAATCGTCAAGCAGGTCGTGAACGAGCACCTGGGGAGCTTCCTGGAGGAGCATCCCAGCGTGGCCCGCGCCATCATCGAGAAGGCGGTGAGCGCGGCGCGGGCCCGGGAAGCGGCCCGGAAGGCGCGCGACCTGGTGCGCAAGAAGTCCGGCCTTGAGACCGGGGTGCTGCCGGGCAAGCTGGCCGACTGCTCGCTCGACGACCCGGCGCTCTGCGAGATCTACCTCGTCGAGGGCGATTCGGCGGGCGGCAGCGCCAAGAGCGGGCGGAACCGCTCGTTCCAGGCGATCCTCCCGCTCCGGGGCAAGATCCTGAATGTGGAGAAGGCCCGGATCGACAAGGTGCTCTCGAACGAGGAAATCCGGGCGATGATCACCGCGATCGGCACCGGGGTGCGGGAGGACTTCAAGCTCGACGACGCTCGCTACCAGAAGATCATCCTGATGACCGACGCCGACGTCGACGGCGCCCACATCCGGACTCTCCTGCTCACCTTCTTCTTCCGGCAGATGCCCGAGCTGATCGAGGCGGGTTATGTCTACATCGCCCAGCCGCCGCTCTACCGGATCGCCCGGGGGAAAGAAGAGCACTACGCCTACACCGAGCCGGAGCGGGACGACATCGCCAAGCGGCTCGGCGGCGACGGGAAGCAGGGGGTCTCGATCCAGCGCTACAAGGGTTTGGGCGAGATGAACCCGGAGCAGCTCTGGAAGACCACCATGGACCCCGAGAAGCGCACCATCCTGCGGGTGACCCTGGAGGATGCGGTCGAGGCGTCCAAGCTGTTCGAGGAATTGATGGGTGACGCGGTGGAGCCGCGGCGGGTGTTCATCGAGCAGAACGCGAAATACGTCAGCAACCTGGACGTCTGATCACTGGGAGTTGGCGGGCAGGAGTTAGCGAGTAGGGATTGTCCTTACTCGCTACTCGCTAGTCGCTGTCCAACGAGCGGCAGGGGGGCAGCCCGTTCCCCGATGCGAATCGCCTCGTCGAGCGCCTGCACGGCACGGTCGGCATCGGCCTCGGAGCGGGCGTGGATCACCGCGAGCACATCACCGAGCCGAACCCGCTGACCCGGCTTGGCCGGGATCACGAAACCGACCGCGGGATCGATCACGTCGTCGGTCTTCGAGCGGCCTCCGCCGAGCCCAATAATCGCGTGCCCGATCGGGCGCGGCAGCACCTCTGCGATCACCCCCTCCTGGCGAGCCCCATATTCCCTCACGACCGGCGCCTGCGGCAGTCGCTCGGGATGTTCGACGACGTTGGGGTCGCCACCCTGGGCCTTCACCATCGCGGCGAACTTCTCAACTGCCTGCCCGGACCGAATCACGCGTTCGAGTCGCGTCCGCGCCTTGCTCGCATCGGTTTCGGCGCCGCCGACCAATAACATCTCCGCCGCGAGCGCGTAGGTGACTTCCATCAGGTCGGCCGGCCCGCCGCCCTGGAGTCCCTCGAGCGCCTCCTTCACTTCGAGCGCGTTCCCGCATCCATGCCCGAGGGGCCGGTCCATGGCGGTGAGGCGCGCCACGGTCTTGCATCCATGGGACGCACCGATCCCGATCATCGTCCGGGCCAGCACCAGCGACTGGGCCGGATCGGTGATGAACGTGCCGCTCCCGGTCTTGATGTCGAGCACGAGCCCGGTGAGGTCCTCCGCGAGCTTCTTCGACATGATGCTCGCCGAGATGAGCGGAATGGACTCGACCGTGCCGGTGACATCCCGCAGCGCGTAGAGCTTCCGGTCCGCCGGACAGATCTCGGGGGTCTGGCCCAGCATCACGACGCCGAGCCGCTTGACCTGCGCGATGGCCTGGGGGAGCGAGAGCCGGACGTTGAACCCGGGGATGGATTCGAGCTTGTCGAGCGTGCCGCCGGTGTGCCCTAACCCGCGTCCCGAGATCATGGGGACCGCGATGCCGCAGCAGGCCACCATGGGGGCGAGCAGCAGCGAGGTCTTGTCGCCCACGCCGCCGATGGAATGCTTGTCCACCCGCGGCACGGTCCATCCCCCGAAGTCGAGCCAGGTGCCCGACCGGAGCATCGCGTCGGCAAGCGCGGCGAGCTCGGCGGGCGCGAGGCCGCGCCAGACCACCGCCATCGCGAGCGCACTCATCTGGTAATCGGGGATTTCGTCCCGCACGTAGGCGCCGATGAGCGCGCGCCAGTGTTCCGGATCGAGAGGATGGCCGTCCCGCTTCCGCTCGATGAGGCGGGGGATCGGCGGCAACGACGTTGCTGCGGTCAGGTCACCGACTCCATCCGTTTCCTGAGCTCGCGGCGGGCCTTTCGGCTCAGGTCCTCCCATTCCTCCTGGGCCCGGTCCTTGACCTCGGCGAGTCTCTTGCGGAGCCGGCGGCGGGTTACGTGGCCCGGGGCCGGCGCCACGAGCAGGGCGACGGCAGCCCCCACTACCGCACCCAGCACCACGCCTGCCACAAAGCCTCCCGCGCCAGAGCGGCCTGCCACTTCCTCCATTTCCTCCTCGTTTTCCTCTTCCGGCACGTCCTCCTCGCCCTCCTCGTCGTCCTCTTCGCGCTCGCCTCGCTCGGTTTCGTCGTCGCGCATCGCAGGTCCTCCTTCGAGGAGACAAACGTAGCGGGAGATTGGGCTATTGGCTATTGGCTATTGGCTATTGGCTATTGAAGTCCTCTCCACGGATTGCGCGGATGACGCGGATAAGCCCGATTCGCTATTAGCTAGCGGCTTTCGTTGATAGGGCGGCTCGGACGGCGTCTCGCGAGGGCGCTTCCAGCGCCGCCGACAATCGCGGGTGTACCGGTCCGCCCGGTGCGGCGCTGCTTGCGCCCGAGGGAGACCCCGTCCGAGCCGCCCACGAACCGCCGACAACCAACTACCGCACCCGGGCCTTTTCGAGCGTCGTGACAGCGCCCTTCCGCGAGGTCACATAGACCACGCCGGGCCCGAAACCCACGACGACGCGCCCCTCGGGGACCTGAACCCGGTCCACCAGCTCCCCGTTCCGATTGATCACGTCATACACCGGACCGCCGGGGATGGCGCGGGTCGGAATGGTGCGGATCCAGATATTGCCCTCGGCATCGGCCCGGGCAGCGCCTGCGAAGAACGGCGGCTTGTAGTCGGGAAGATCCTTCGGATCGACAAACTCGACCTGTGGCATCTGGAACCCGCCTCTCTGGCCGGGACCAGGGCCCGCGCTCCGCTCACCAGCGCCCTGCCGCGCCCCCTGGGGGGGCGGCCCGCCTCCGTCCCTGCCGCGCAAAGCAATGAGGGGACCTCCGCCACCCGGCCCGCCCCCTATGGCCGCGCCGACCGCCATTGCCGCAGTCGCTGCGGCCGGATCTCCCCTCGCGGCGGCCGCCTGGGCTTCGGCCACGATGCGCTCGCGCGCAACCTTGACCGAATCAATGAAGGCCACCTTGTCCTCGTCGCTGAGCCGTTGCCACTCGAAAGGAATCTTCGGCGAGGACTCCCGAGTGCCGTCGGCATGGACCCATTCAATCCGGTAGTCGCGGCCGCGCACGAACCCTACCGTCCCGTCCGGAAGCATCACCCAGTCGTCCACGACCGGGAGCGGATCGATCTTCGCCCGCATCATCATCCGGCCTTCGCTTTCGGTGACCGATACCTGCGGCCGCACTACCTTGATCATGCCGACGGTGTCCACGACGCGGGTCGCCAGGTTTACCCGGATGATCGCCTGGGAGTCGGGAAACTCCGGCAGCATCGGTCCGCCCCCACCCGCCGCGGCACCGGCCAGCATCCGCGGAGCAAACTGCAACCCGGCGCGATACACCAGGTACCCCCGCGGATCATAACCCGGGGCGCCCTGGGCCGTGGCGATCAACTGCATCGCGTCCCGGGAGCGGGGCACCGCCAGAGAGCGGGCGATCTTCCCCGCCGGGTCGATCACCAGCATCGAGAGCGATTGCGGATCGGTAAACAGCGTCGAGTCGCCCCGGAAGGTGATTAACCCGCCGATTCGTCCCGAATATGCAGTCGCGGTGGCCGACGTGCTGTCCGCGACTACCGTTCGCAAGGCCAGCGTAGAGTCGAGCAGCACAAGCCGGCGCGCGACCGGATCGTTGACCAGGACCGACCCGTCCGAGAGATGGCGGATGCCGGCGACCTGCCGGAACGAATCCGCCGTCGCGACGACCGCTCCCATGGGACGGACCGGGGGAGGCGGTTGCGCGGTTGCAGTGCCTACAGCAACCAAGAAACCCAGAGCAGCAGAGACCACGTGCTTCATCGTTCCTCCCAATCGCTCAACGTGGGCTAACCACGCATCGGTCCGCCTGTCCGCCTGTCCGTCTGTCCGTCTGCCCGTCTGCCCGTCTGCCCGTCTGTCCGTCTCCCTACGGCCGCCTTACGTCGATGATCGCCGCACCGCCTCCCGCCCCCATGAACACCGGCACGCCGGCAGCGGCCTGGGCAGGCATCCCGCCCGATCCCGCGAACGTCGCCGTGCCCGAACGAATCGAGGCAAGATAGCGCGGGTCCAGATAGGCAGCGAGCGAGGACGGCAGCATCCGGAGCTGCTCGCTGGTGAGCAGGGCCTTGAGATGAGGCGACAGGTTCATGAGCAGATCGATCGTCGCGCGCCGGGCCGTGAGATACCGCTTCCAGGCCTCGTCCCGGTCGTAGCTGTCCGGCAGCTCGGCGAGATACTTCGCGACCGGAGTCCAGATCGAATCCAGCCGCCCCAAATAGACGCGGTTCATCGTGGCGACGCTGTCCGCCTGTTCGGCTCTGAGCTTGAGCGAATCCTGCTGTACCAGAATCTGCGCCATCGGATTCGGCACCACGTTCAGTCCGTAGATCGCTTTCAGCAGCGGCTCGGGAAGCTTGGTGCCTTCGGTCCGGCGCCCCCGGTCGAGCTGCATCGTGAGATTCTGCCGCTCCCGCATGGGCCCGATGTCGAACCGCACCATGGCCGTGAGCGTGACCGGCACCCGAAACGCACTGTTGGCCGGCCGGCTCGAGCCGAAGCGCGGGTTCACCTCGTATTGGTATCGCTGGGTCGCCGGATCGAAGCCCCGCACGAACAGAAGGGTTCCGTCGGGGGGGATACTCTGTCCCCAGCCGCGTAATCCGCTGGAGCCGTGAAGCAGCAGGTCCGCGGCCCCGAGCGGGTTGGAGAGGTTGAACGACAGCGAGGCACGCTGTGGCATTCGGAGCTTCAGCGGATTGAGCTGGATGCTCAGATTCGATGTAGCCGTCCATGGCCCCACGCAGCTGTTGCGCGGGGCGAGCCGGCCAAGCTGGTCGCGCAGGCACTCGCTCGCGGACCGCGGCCCGCTCGTCAGCAAGGTCTGCATCGCCGAGCTGAGCGCCGGATCGCCGGCGGTTGCCGGATCGAAGACGAACGCGCGGTCGTTGGCGTACCCGTCCCCGTTCACGTCCGTCGCGACCATCGGGGTGTAGCGGGTGCCCGAGCGGAACTGGCCATACCAGTTGATCCGCACGGTGTTGAACAGGTTGTAGCTCAGCGTATAGACGATCTGGTGGCGGGAGGTGAAACCCGAGGCCCACTCCACCTCCAGCGGATTCCCGACCGTGCTCGTGAATCCGCGCGACTGCTGGCGCACGTCGGACAGCACGTAGGACAGGCTCCACCCGAAGCTCGTGCTGAAGGTGGCCGGGGCGAGCCGCAGGGTCAGTTGCTTGCTCTCCGACGAGAGGTCCGTCCGCGTCTCGGTCACGCGGGAGAACTGCGGAGAGACTCGCGCGTCCCGGGAGGCGATGGCCCCGGTCGAAGGCACGATGCTCGTGGGCAGGACGAATACCGGGCGACCAGCTTCCTCGGCGAGCGAAAACCGCGAGGTCGGATTGAAGTTGAGATCGACCCCGCTCACCTGGTTGAGATTGCGAGAGTACGTCCCCTCGATCGTCGCCGCGAACCGATTGCCAAGAACCGGACCGCTCCACTGGAGGTTGGCGCGAAGGCTCCCCGAGGGACGATAGTCCAAGGCGAAGAGGCTCACGCTCGGGGCTTGATCGGCGAAGACGGTCCCGGCGGTGCCATCGGCGCAAACCGTAGGAATCGAGGCCGGATCTTCGGCGTAGGCGGTCCAGTCGGGAATCGGCACGGCGGGACCCACGCAGGACAGCTGCTGCACGGCGCTCGGCAGTCCGGTGTTGTTCAGCGCCTGCGCCAGCAGGCCGGCCCCGGGCACGTTCTGGAAGAGGCCGACTCCTCCCCGCACGGTCGCGCGGGGCAGCCGCGCGGCACCGGCGAACGCCGAAACCTGGGGCGCCCGGCCATAGCTCCACGAAAACCCGGCCCGGGGGCTCAGGTACAAGCCATTGGGCACCTGGTCGTTCCGGACCCCGAAGATCTCCTGGACCGCCGGGTTAGGATCCGGCCGGTCGAAGTAATGGTTCCCGTCGAGGCGCACCCCGTACTGGATCTGCAACCGCTCGGTCGCGCGCCACACGTCTCCCAGTGAAAACGCCACCGCGACCCGGGAGCCTTCGCTCTCGCGAGGGGACAGCGTCCGCGTGAAGCTCGTTGGCAGATTGGTCTCGAGATCCGCGAGCGAGTTGTACGTGAAGGTGCCGTACAGGTTGCCGGCCTGCTCCGAGGCGTAGCGGTCGTACCGGATCTCGCTGGTGAGGCGCAACCGATGGGTGTTGTTCCCGCTGAACCAGGAGAGGTGGTTCAGCCCGGAAAGACTGAGGTTGCGCTGGCGGGAGTTGAGCAATGAGCCGCCAAACGCGAGAGTCTGCACCCCGCTGGTTCCATCGTCGAAGTCCGACGTCACGCGGACCCGGCCGGAGGACAACTCGAGGAAGGGCGAGGTCGTGGTGCGTGATACGTTCACCGCGGCGGAGGTCTCGGTCAGCAGAAAGCCGAGGTACGCGTTGTGGCGCGCTCGCGCGCCGCCGTTCCAGCCGCTGCTCTTGCCGCTGGAAGCGGGCAGAGCCGTGGCCGAGCCTCCCAAAGGATCCTGCCGGTTCCAGGTTCCATTGAAGGTGAGATTGAAGGCCTGGCCGGTTCGGGAGCTGGGCGGCGCGAAATCAATGCTTCCGAACACCGAGCCCTGATCGGTGGCCCGGGAGCTGAAGCTCCGATTCCCCACTCCCACCGGTACCCCGCTGGCTCCCAGGATGTCGACGAGCCGGTTGGCCGAGTCGCTGGCCACGCCTGCGGCTCGGAGCCCGACGGCATCGGTATTCAAGAGGCTCTGATAGTCGCTCGCCCGGCGGCCGAGCTGATAGGAGATGTTATAGAACGCCTTGTTGAATGTGATCGGACCGGACACCACTCCGCCCAGCGAGGCATTCGTGTATTCCTGACCCAGGGACCGCGCGGCCCGATCGGTCCATTGGAATGGTGGCGCATCGAGGTTAAGACTCATGCCTCGCACCACGAAGTTCGAGCCGGAACGGGTGGTGAGGTTCAATTGACCGCCGCTGAATCCCCCGCGCGACACATCGAACGGGGAGGTGATCAGGCTGCTCGACACCATGGCGTCGCGCGGGAGGTTCATCCCGCCAAAGCTCATGCCGTTCAGCGTGATGTTGTTCTGATCCGCTCCCAGCCCCAGCACCGAAAAGCCGTTGGGATCCCCCTCACTGCCGGGAACCAGCGTCACGCCGGGAAGGGTGGCCGCCATGGCCGCGAGATCCCCCAGATCCGCCGGCGGCAGCACGGATGAATTGATCGGCTGCTCGGTGCCGCTGACGTCGGGAGGACGCTCGTTGCGATTGGGAAGCTGCCGCTGAACAGTCGCGATCAAGGGATCCAGTACGACGCCCGAGACCTCGAGCTTGGCGTTCGCGATGAGGACCTCTTCGTCGGCAATCCGCTTCACCTGAAACCGGCGGGGGGCAAAGCCGATCGCCGCGATATACACCAGGTAATCCCCTTCGCCGTTGGGGAAGGTGATGATGTATCGTCCATTCCGGTCGGTGCGAGCCGACCGGCTGACCCCTCCGGAGATACCGGTGGCGGTCACCGAGACATCGGCGATTGGCACGCTGTCGGGACCGATGACCCGGCCCCGAATCACATCGACCGTCTGGCCCTGGACCGCCGAAGCCCATCCTGCCAGCAAGGCCGTCGCGGCGAGGATAGACAGGCACGGTGGCATCGGGTAACTCCGGAATCAGTGAGACCTTCACCAGCGATCAGATGCGCGAGGCTGCCATCTCGTTGCGCGGGCTCGCCCTACCTACGGATGAACGCCACGAAGCGTTCAGCCCGGCAATTAGTTTTCACGGGTGAGGCGCAGCCATCTCGTACCGCTCAACCACCCGAGGGACGTTGGCAACCAAGAATCAGCCGCTGGCTAGTGAAGCTCCGGAGACCACACCGCCTGCGATCGCCGAATACGCGGCCGACCTGCGCCGGCGAATCGAACGGGCCAACTATCTCTACTATGTTGCCGACCGGCCGGAAATCTCCGACGCCGAGTACGACCGGCTGTTCCGCGAGCTTGAAGAGCTCGAGCAGCGGTTCCCCGCCCTGCTCACGCCCGACAGCCCGACCCAGCGGATCGGTGCTGCCCCGGCCACGGCCCTCGCCAAACATGCGCACCGGCGGCCCATGTTCTCCCTCGGTAACGCGTTCAGCGATGACGAGCTCCGCGAGTGGGAGGAACGTAATACCCGCCTGGATCCCCAGGTGCGAGAGGCCGGTTATACCGCGGAGATCAAGATCGACGGCGCCGCGGTGAGCCTCACCTATGAGAACGGCCGGCTGGTGGTCGGCGCCACCCGGGGCAATGGGCTGGTCGGCGAAGACGTCACCGCCAACCTCAAGACCATCCGCGACGTGCCCCTCACCCTGAGTGGCTCCGAGGTGCCCCGGCTCATGGAAGTGCGTGGCGAGGTCTATCTCCCCTACCAGGCGTTCGAGAAGCTCAACCGGGACCGCCTCGAGGCCGGCGATCCCCCGTTCGCCAACCCGCGCAACGCCGCCGCCGGCGGACTCCGCCAACTCGATCCCGCCGAAACCCGGCGGCGCCGACTACGGCTCTTTGCCTTCAGCGTCGAAGTCGTCGAGGGCCGTCTCCGGATTAACACGCAGCATGAGATGCTCCAGCGGCTCGAAGCATGGGGCTTTCCGGTCGAGCCGCACCACGAGCGCTTTCCCGACCTCGCCGCGGTCCAGGCTCGCTTGCCAGCCTACGAGACTCTCCTCGAATCCGTCCCGTTTCAGGCCGATGGCGTCGTCATCAAAGTGAATCGCCTCGATCTCCAGGACGAGCTCGGCGTGGTGGGAGGCCGGGAGCCGCGCTGGGCGATCGCGCGGAAGTTCGCGCCGGAAGTGGCGATCACCAGGCTCCGCGACATCAAGATCAACGTGGGGCGCACCGGCGCCCTCAATCCGTGGGCCGAGCTCGAGCCGGTCGAGGTGAGCGGGGTGACCGTCTCGCGCGCCACGCTGCACAACGCGGATCTCATCGAGCAGAAGGACATCCAGATCGGCGACTGGGTCGAAGTGGTCCGCGCCGGCGAAGTGATCCCCCAGCTCATCGGGCCAATCCGCGAGCGCCGCGACGGCACCGAGCGCGGGTTCGTGATGCCCAAGGTCTGTCCCGCCTGCGGCACTCCGGCCGAGCGGCCCACCGACGAGGTGATGTACTATTGTCCCAACGCGTCCTGCCCGGGCCGAATCTTCGAGGGGATCGTGCACTTCGCCTCGCGGGGAGCGATGGACATCCGCGGCCTGGGGCCCGAGCGGGTGCGCCAGCTCCTCGACAGCGGCCTCATTCGCGACGTGAGCGATCTCTACCATCTCCAGGCCGACCGGCTCGCGGAGCTCGAGCGATTCGGCAAGCAGTCGGCGGAACAGCTCATGCAGGCGATTGCAGCCTCGAAGAGCAAGCCGCTGAGTGCGCTGCTGTTTGCGATTGGGATCCGCCACGTCGGCCAGAACGCGGCCACCCTCCTCGCCCGCCGATTCGGCTCGCTGGAGGCGCTCAAGTCCGCCACGCGAGAAGAGATCGCCGAGGTACCGGGCATCGGACCCACTATGGCGGAGGCGGTGGCAAGCTTCTTTCAGGACCCTTCGAACCGGCGCTTGCTGGAGCGGCTCGAGGACGCCGGGCTAGCGCTCTCGGAGCCTCAGGCGATCCCCGCCACGGGCCCGCTGGCCGGCAAGACCTGCGTGCTCACCGGCACGCTGCCCTCCCTGTCCCGCGCCCAGGCCACCGACCTGATCGAGCGGGCGGGTGGTCACGTGACGGGGAGCGTGAGCAAGCAAACCGACCTCGTGATTGCGGGCGAGCCCGCGGGCACCAAATTGGAAAAGGCGAAGGCGCTTGGCATCGAGGTTATCGACGAGGCGGAACTGCTGCGCCGCATCGGCGCACCGGAACAGGAGACGGAGACATGACGATGGCGGCGGAATCGGCGGCGAGCGCCGGAATCCTCTTCGGCAAACGCGCGCTCCAGCAATTGCACCTGGTCCTCGAGCGGGAGACCGGACCCAAGGCCGCAAACCTGCTCCGGGAAATCGGATTCGCGGCGGGTGAGGCGGCCCACGAGGGATTCGAGCAATGGTGCCGCCAAACCTACCATGTCGATTCCTCCCGGGAGCTGGACGCCGCCTTCCTGAACGAAGCGCTGAGCGGGTTCCTCTCTGGGGCGGGCTGGGGCACCGTGCGGGTGAGCGAGCTGGCTCCCAACGTCCTGGCGGTCGATGGATCGCCCTGGGCGGAAGCACGGCCCCAGCCCGCCCCGGCCGAATACCCCTCATGCCATTTCTCGTGCGGGTTACTCGCCGAGTTCTTCACCCGGCTGGGCCAATCGCGCGCGGCGGTGATGGAAGTGGGGTGCGGCAGCCGGGGGGAGGAACGTTGCCGCTTTCTGGTGGGGTCGCCGGACCTACTGACCTACCTCTACGAGAGAATGGTCAGTGGGGTGGGCTACCAGGAGGCGTTAGGAGCGTAGGACGGTCAACCCCTCCACCAGCACGCTCGGGACGCACGCCGCCCCGATCCAGGTCGCGTCTTCGCCCACGGCCCCGATCCGGCTTAACGCGGCGAACACGTTGCCGGCCAGCCGGATTCCCTCCAGCCGGCCCTTCACGATCCCATTCTCCACCAGATAGACCCAGGGCGAACGGAGCTCCTGAATGCCGGGTAGCGGGTTAGGCCTGCCGCTCCATTCCAGATCCGCAATCAGCAACCCCCGCCCCATCATGGTCAGCAGCGTCGCGGGGGTCTCGATTCCGGGAAGCACCCGGAGGTTGGTGAACCCGATTCGCGATCCCGAACCGGGGCGCCGCCAGGCGTGCCCGGTCGCGGGGACCTGGGTCCGGGCGCCGAGCTCGAGGTCGGCCAGAAACCCCGCGAGCCGGCCCCGTTCGACGAGCGACACCCGGCGCGACACCACGCCATCGTCGTCGATCGGCCGGGACCCCGGGCGGCCCGGCTGTAAGGGGTCGTCCAGCAGCGAGAACCGGGGATCGCCGATCGGCTCGCCGAGCCGGTCCTGGAGCGGCGCCCCGTCGAGCAGCGCGTCATAACCCGCAACAATCGCGCGAAGCGGCGCGAGAAAACGGGCCGCCGCACGGGGCGCGAGGCACACCGGGACGGTATCCGGCAGGGCAACCGGCGCGAGCAGTGGCGGGTCGAGCCGGCGGTCGACTTCTGCGACCAGCCCCTCGAGCTCGGGCAGACCGGGCAGCGCTGCGCCGGCGGTATGGAGCCGGCAGGGAGGGGCATAACCCGCACCGATGCTCTCGACCACCGCGCCGGCCCCGGCGAGCGTGATGTCATAACCCGCCAGCACGCCGCGGGTGTTGGCGACCTGCACAGTCCCGCTGGACCGCTCGGCCCAGACTTCGACCCGCCGGTTAGTGCGTCGCAGGCGCTCGAGCAGGGCGCGGGCCAGCGCGTCGAGCGCCGCGGCATCGGCAGCGGCGGCCTGCGGAGTGGACGTCGTGACGGCGGGGAGCGGCGCCGGCATCGGGAAGAACAGCTCGAGCTCCGCGCCCGAAGCCGACGCCGCGAGGGCTTGGTCGACCAGGTCCTGGTCGCCTTCGCCCGTGGTAGCCGCGTATCCTACCCGCCCCTCATGGACGACCCGCACGTGGGTGCTCTGGACCCGGGAGACGGTGACCCGGGTCTCCCCTTCCGGAGCGATGGCGAGCGTAACGGTTTCGTCGGTCTTGACCACTACATCGGCCCCCCGGCTCGCCCGGCGGGCCAACCCGTCGAGCAGGCGGGGATTCATCCGACTTCGCTCGCGATGTCGATCTCGCGCAAGCGAACGTGGGGTGCGCCGGTCGTCACGGTGACCGTGCCTGCGGCGCCGTCCCGGCAGCGCGAAGCGGCGGTTTCCCAGCGAAAATCGCCGGCCACCAGTTCGACCCGGCCTAACACGTCAAGCAGCTCACCGCCGAGCCGCACCCCCTTCACCGGCTCGCCGAGGCGTCCCGCGCGAATCATCCGTGCGGCACCGGCCCGGAACGCGACGCCCTGGTCCGACGCTTCGCACCCCAACGCGTCCGCCACATAGACGCCGAGCCCAATCCCGTCGAGCAGGTCGTCCAGCGAGCCCTTGCCCGGGGCGAGGAAGCTATTGGTCGCGCGCGGATACGGGAGCCCGTCGAGTGAGCTGGCCCGGGCGTGGCCGGTGGGAGCCTGCCCCGAGGCACCCGCGGTCTCGCGGGTGTGCAGATGGCCAAGCACCACTCCGTTCTGGACGATGGTGCAGCGCCTGGCGTAGGTCCCCTCGTCGTCATAGCTGGAACTGGCGGCGAGTCCGGGTGCGGTCGGGTCGTCCCCCACCGTCAGGCAATCAGGCCCGATGCGAGCGCCGACCGGGAGCACGTCGGGGTCGGCACCGGGCAGCGCTGGCCGGGCGAGATGGGCCAAGGCGCGGTGCAGCAGCGCGCCAGCGGCCGCCGGATCGAGCACCACGGGATAGCAGCCTGCCCGTACCGGCGCAGCCTCGAGGCGCTCCACCGCGCGAGCACCCACCCGTTCCACCAGTGATGCCGCCGCGGCCAGGTCGCCCCAGCCTCCCGCCGTAACCGACCCGAGGGCCCGCTCGATACTGCCCTCCTGCCGCGCGATCGCCAGGACGGCAATCCTAACCCGCGACCCGACATCGTGGACCCAGGTCCCTTCCGAGGTCCCCAGCCAGGTTTCCACCACTTCGTCCTCGGCGAGCACCCGGCCGGAACCGATCCGCCGGTCCAGGTCCAGGAGGTTCGCGCCGAGTCGCGTGGCCCAATCCCGCTTGGTCGAGAGCAGGACTTCGCGAGGATCGTCGGCCGGGCTGCCGGCCGAGTCGTGCTGCCGGATCGGGATCGTGGCGAGCTGCACCGGTTCCCGCGAGCAGCCGGCCAGCGACAGCTCGTGGGCCCGGAGAAGCCGGCCTTCCAGATCGCCGGTCTCGATGAACCCAACGGCGCCCCACCCGGTGCCGGAGGAGCAACAGCGCGCCAGACCGCCGGTTCGGACCGCAGTACCCGCCGATTCGACGGAGCGGCCCCGAACCAGAATCGTGGTGGTCCAAACCCGGCGGAGCCGGAGCTCGCTGAAGCCCGCGCGGGACCGCTCGATCGCCTCGAGGATCCGCTCCTTCACCGGGTTCTCTGCAGGTACTCCACGTAGTCGGGCCGGGTCACCAGCTGGCCGTTCTGAACCACTTCCCGGTCCCAGGGCAGGATGATGAACTTGTCGGTCTCGAAGGAGTGGAAATCCGGCTCGTACGGCCCGGTCTTGAACGAAACTGCAGTGCGGATCTCGGCCGGGTTCGCTGCTTTGGTTTCGTTGAGCGCGAGGCGCAGGGTGTGGCCGGTGTCGCAGGTCTCGTCCACCAGCAGGACCCGCCGTCCCTTGACCGTGCGAGGTGGGCCGGCCACCAGGACCGGCAGCGTATCTTCTGCCTTGCGAGTCACCACCATGGAGGCAAAATCACGCTGGAGAATGGCGGCGATCACCACCCCGGGCACCACACCCGCCTTGGCGATGCCGAGCACGATTTCCGGGTCGTATTCCCGCGCCACTTTCAGCGCGAGGGCGCGGCACAACTCGCCAAACAGGGGCCAGTCGATCTCCAGGACGCCCCTGGTGGCGGGAGAAATAGTTCGGCGCATGGGTCACTCCGGCACATCGGGGAAGGCTGCCCAGACGGCCCAACGTAAACACCGAAACCGAACGCTCGCAAATACGTGGAACCGGCCGCGCGACCGGCGCGAATGCGTTGCCTGGCCGGGAGGGGCCTCTTAGTTTTTGGATGATCTTCCGGGCTCCGAGTCTTGCGACCTTCGCGGCGGCCGCTTCAATGACATTCTGGCGACGACTACTGGGTGCCTTCTCCCCGTCCGATTCGGCCAAGCCCCGCCGACTCGATTATCTGAACGAGGCCCTGGCCCTGGAACGACAGGGCGATTACACCGCGGCGATCACCTCCTACCGGTTGGGCCTTCGCGATAACCCGCGCGATCCCCGGATTCTCCAGAACATGGCGATCGCGTTCACCAAGACGGGCCAGCCCGATGAAGCGATTCGCCATTACCGCCGCGCGCTGGAGCTGGATCCCACGCTGACCGGCGCCCACTACGGCATCGCCTTCCTGCTGCTCAAGCGCGGCGAGGTCGAGCCCGCGGTTCGCCACTTGCGGGCCTTCCTGGGCCGTCCCCCGCGAGGACCCGATGCCGAACGGTGGATCCGCTACGCCGAGAGCACCCTTCGGCAGATCGAGGAAACCGGCGGTACCAGCTTCGCGAGCAGTCCGGGCGAAACCGGCGAAGGAGAGCTGAGCGGTCCTCGTGCGTAATGCTGCACGCGCGGCATTCGCCGCCGGCCTGTTCTGGTGGCTTGGCTGCGGCGACCTCCCCACCACCAGTGAGGGCGTTGCGTTCCTCGAGATCGAGCCGCCTCCCAGTACCACGATCCAGGTCGGCGATACCCTGCACTTCCAGGCCCGTACCCTCGACCGCTCCGGTAATCCGCTCGAGGTGCTGGTGCGGTGGCGCACGCCGGACACCACGATCACGGTTGGCGAAACCACTGGTCTCGTGGTCGGGGTCTATGCCGGCAGCGGTCGAGTCCAGGCGGCGGTCGGGGAGGACGAGCTGGTATCCGACTTCATCACCGTGACGGTGCAGGAGCCGCCTGCCCCGGCGCTCCTTCCCCGCCGCGCCCGCTGATCGCGTGACCCTCACTCAACTGTTCTTCGACGCGGTGGACCGGTGGGGGCGCCGCCCGGTCGCCCTTCGCTGGAAGCAGCACGGCCACTGGGTCCCGCTCAGCACCGCGGAGCTGCTGGAGCAGGTGCGGGCGGCGAGCCTGGGTTTCCTCGAGCTGGGGCTCACGCCGGGAGACCGGATCGCCACCCTCTCCGAGAACCGGCCCGAGTGGGCGATCACCGATTACGCGTGCCTGACGGCGGGATGCGTCGGGGTAGCAATCTATCCAACGCTCACCCCCAAGCAGATCGACTACCTCCTGCGCGACTCCGGCTCGGCCGCGGTCTGCGTTTCGACCCGCGCCCAGCTCGATAAGATCCGGGAGATTCGCCCGAGCCTCCCTGCCCTTCGCCAGGTCATCGCGTTCGATCCCGGTCTCGAGGGACCGGAGGTGATCGGCTTCGGCAGCCTGCTGGCGCGGGGCCGGGCCGCCATCGCGAAATACCCGCGCTGGCGGGACGACGCATTGCGGGTTAGGCCCTCCGATCTCGCCATGCTGATTTATACCTCGGGCACCACCGGTGAGCCCAAGGGCGTGATGCTGACCCACGGCAACGTCGCCTCGAATGTCACCACCTGCCTCGAGATTCTGCCCGTGTCGGAGCAGGACGAGTGCCTCTCGCTGCTGCCGCTCTCCCACATCTTCGAGCGGATGGCGGGCCACTACCTGATGTTCGCCGCCGGCGTCATCATCAACTACGCGGAGGGCATCGAGCAGGTCCCCCAGAACATCCTGGAGGTGCGGCCCACCATCTGCTGCGCGGTGCCGCGACTCTACGAGAAGATCTATCAGCGGGCGTTCGAAGCCGCTTCCGCGGGCCCCGCGATCAAGAAGAAGTTGTTCTTCTGGGCCAAGCGGGTGGGCGCCGAATGGACCGACCGGGCGCTGGAAGGCAGGATGATCCCGCTGGACCTGAAGCTGGCGCGCCTCCTCGCCGACCGGCTGGTGTTCAGTAAGATCCGCGCCCGGGTGGGAGGCCGGCTCAAGTACTTCGTGTCGGGAGGGGCGCCCCTGTCGCCCGAGATCGCCCGGTTCTTCTACGCCGCGGGCCTCCGCATTCTCGAGGGGTACGGGCTCACCGAGACCTCGCCGGTGGTCACCGTCAACACGCCGGAGCAGTTCAAGATCGGGACGGTGGGACGCGCAATTCGCGACGTCGAAGTGCGGATCGCCGAGGATGGCGAGATCCTGGTTCGCGGCCCCAACGTGATGCGCGGCTATTACAACAAGCCCGGGGCCACCAGCGAAGCGCTCGATCCCGACGGCTGGTTCCACACCGGCGACATCGGCGAGCTCGATCTGGAAGGCTTTCTCCGCATCACCGACCGGAAGAAGGACCTCATCGTGACGGCGGGCGGGAAGAAGGTCGCACCGCAACCCATCGAGGGCCTGCTCAAGCTCAACCGGTTCATCTCGAATGCGGTGCTGCTGGGTGACCGGCGCAAGTTTCCCATCGCGCTGCTGGTCCCCAACTTCGAACGGTTGGAGGTATGGGCCAGGGAGAGCGGGTTAACCTGGTCCACCCGGGAAGAGCTCGTGACCCTGCCCCAGGTCGAGGAGCATCTCGCGGGCGAGGCGCGCAAGACCCTGCGAGACCTGGCTCAGTTCGAGGTCCCCAAACGGTTCCTGCTCCTGGCGGAGGATTTTTCGATCGAGCGAGGTGAGCTTACCCCCAAGCTCTCGGTGCGCCGCAAGATCGTGGAGCAGCGCTACGCCGACCGGATCGAGGCGGCGTACGCCGAGGCGGAACAAGAAGGGGTCAGCGCCCGCCGGTAAAGACTTCAACCGCCAGCGTGAAGGTGCGCTGCTCGGAGGAATGCAGCGCCCCAACTCCCACGATCTGGCGGGAGATTTCCTCACCCCGATCATTCCGAATCGAGAGCGACACCGAGTACTCCCACGATTCCCCGACGGCGGGATGCCGGATGGTGCCTTCGACCCGGAGCGGCGAGAAGGCCGGCAACGGGCGGCGCGCGGCGCCGCCCGGATCGAACCGCAGGTGATGCCGGCAAGCCGGACAAGTCACCGCGCTCTCCAAGACCTTCGCCCGGCAGTGCGGGCAGATCCGGCTGGCGCCGGCCGTGCCCTGCCGCGTGGTGCTCATGAGGCGGCGCTGCGCTCCATCACCAAGCCCGGTTTGCCGGTCGCCCGCTCTTCCCAGCCAAACTCGACCTGGCCTCGCATCTTCGACCCGGCGGCCACGGTGAGCGAACCGGCCTTGAGATCGCCATTGAGCACGCCCGACGCCAGAAGCTCGACCCGCTTAGCGTTTTCGATGTTGCCTTCCAGCTCGCCGCCGATCGTGACGGTACCGGCCTGGACCCCGCCAGTGAGCTTGGCGCCCGGCTCGATCGTGAGGTTGCCTTCGACGTGAACATCACCCTTGAACCGGCCCGCGATCCGAACGTGCCCGGCTCCCTCGATCTTCCCCTCGATGGCGAGGCCGGCCGCGACAATCGATTCCTTCTGCTCGGTGGCTCGTGCCGGTGGCTCGGGCACGGGAGCGGGCTCGGGCCGGAACTCGGCGACCCTGGGGAACGGCTCGGCAGCGGGGGCGGGTGCATCCTTCTTGGGGGCGGTTTGTTCCTTCCAGATTGCCATGGCTCCTGCTTCCTGTGAAACGTGACTGACTGGTGGTGACCGATGCGAGGTCGAAACGATTCGGGGAACCTTCCCACCCCGCGAGAGAGGCAAGATAGCAATGATCCGGCGCCCTGCGATACCGGGTATGGGAGCCCGGTCAGAATTCGGACCGGCCCGGGCGACTGCTCGGTTTGATCCCGACCCAGCAACTTCCGCTTTGGGCCAGCAGCGTGAGCGTTGCCGGTGGTTCGCCCCCTTCCGATACGACCCGCAGGCCCGGCAATACCGCCCGGGCGGCATCCGCAATCCAGGCTCCGCCCGGCAGGTCTGCAAGATCAGCGCCGATCACAACGCCGCGCATGCTGTTGCTCTTGAGGGGAAGCCGCGGCGAGCGCAGGACGCTCGCGGCCGGCGTCCCGGGAACCGGGCCGGCAGAGCGGTTCACCAGGACGAGGCCGATGCCGGGCATGCGCTCCGACAGTTCGTCGGCGACTGCAGCGACCCGTCCGGCAAGGGCAACGAAGCCGCCGGGGCCGGTAAGGCCGAGGAACGCATGCATAGCCTCAGCGGTGAGGACCGCTGGACGGCCGGACGGCTCGGCGGCTCCGGGCTGGGCCGTCGGCGGCGGGCCGAAGTCCGCGATGCCGGTCCTAACCCGCACAACCCGGCCGCAGACCGGGCAGCCCAGGTCGCCCGTAATGACCCGGCGGCCTTCCATGGTCTCGGGCAGGAGGACCAGGTACTGCTCCGCGTGGCCTGCGGGGCAGATCAGGTGGTCGGTGAGCTCGATATGCATCGGCGTAGCGAGTAGCGAGTAGCGAGTAGGGTTTCCAGGTTCGATCGGTCGCGGTTTCCCCTATTCGCTACTCGCTACTCGCTAACTCCTGTTTGCTGGCCCCAGCCTGATCCAATCCACGTCAACGTGGTCCGGCCGGGTCGCGACCCAGAGCACCGCCTCCGCCACGTCGGCGGGCCGCAGCATGGCCGCGCGGGGCAGGAAGCCGGGCCGGTGATCGGGATCCACCGGGTCCCAGACCGCGGTATCGGTCGGTCCCGGGCTGATCAGGGTGCAAAGCACCTTGGTCCCGCGAAACTCCTCTCGCAGGGATTCGTGCAAACCGCGCAGCCCGAACTTCGCGGCGCTGTACGCCGCATTCTCCGCGAAGGCCCGGTGATCCGCCACGCTGCCGATCGTGATGAGCCGGCCGCCCCCCCGTTCCCGCATCGCGGGCAGAAACGCACGGGCCACGTGGAAGGCGCCCCCCAGGTTGGCCGCCAGCTGCTCGGCAAACTCGGCGGGAGCGATCTGCTCGAGCGGCTTGAGGAGAAAACTGCCGGCGGCGTGGACCACCACATCGGGGACACCGAAGGTCGCCCGGACCTGCTCCGCGAGTCCCATCACCTCTTCGGCGCGGGTTAGGTCGCACCGCAGGTCGAGCCGATGCGGTTCCCGGGCGGGGGCGAGACTGCGCGCCGCTCGCGCCACCCGTGCCCCGGCGTCCGTGAGCGCCTGGGCCACCGCGAGCCCGATCCCCCGGGACGCCCCGGCCACCACCGCCACACGACCCTCAAGCTCACGGGCTGACACAGGCATTCTCGGCCGGCTTTGAGAACAATCCACGGAATACACCGATCAGAGTATCCCCCGATGACGCAGATGACGCAGATGCTTTCGGTGATCCGCCCGGATCAATCCGCGTAATCTGCGTAATCGGTGGATCAAACTCACCCGCCAAATCCGTGGATCACTCCAGCGACCGCGACCCGTGTACCAGCTGGAGGAACTCGCTGCGTGTCTTGGGATCGCTCCGGAAGAGCCCCCGTACCGAGCTCGTCACGGTGCGCGAGTTCTGTTTCTCCACCCCGCGCATCATCATGCAGAGGTGCGCCGCGTCGATCACCACGCCGACCCCCTGCGGCTGGAGCACTTCCATGATCGCGTCGGCGATCTCATCGGTGAGCCGCTCCTGCACCTGAAGCCGCCGGGCGAAGATGTCCACGATCCGGGGAAGCTTGGAAAGCCCGATCAGCCGCCCGTTCGGGATGTAGGCCACGTGCGCCCGCCCATAGAACGGCAGCAAATGGTGTTCGCAGAGCGAGTAGAGCTCGATGTCGCGGACCAGGATCATCTCCTGATGCGATTCCTCGAATACCCCGTCGCCGACGACGTCCTCGAGGGACAGTTGATACCCGCGGGTCAGGAACCGCAGCGCGATCTCGAGCCGCTGGGGCGTGCGGCGTAACCCGGGCCGGTCGGGATCCTCGCCCAGCGCGGCGAGAATGGTCCGGATCTCCTGCTGCAGCTCAAGCCCCTTGGTATTCGACATAGTTGCGAGGAGTCTCCCACAGACGAAGGCGAAACAGCTTCCCGTTCGGAATCCGGGGAGCAAGCTGCTCCCAGCAGAAGACCGCGATGTTCTCGGCGGAGGGGAGGCGCTCGCGAAACCAGGTTACGTCGAGGTTCAGGTTGCGATGGTCGAGCGCCGCGATGATCCATTCGTCGGCGAGCTGCTGGATCAGGGCGACGTCCACCACATAGCCGGTCTCCGGGTCAATGTCGCCTTCGACTTCGATGTCCAGCTCGTAGTTGTGCCCGTGATAGTTGGGATTGTTGCAAGGGCCGAAGGTCGTGCGATTCCACTCGGCCGACCGCGCGGGATTGTGTAAGCGGTGGGCCGCATTGAAATGGACCCGCCGGGCCACCACGCAACGAGGCATGCCGGACGTCTCCCTCCCATCCTCCTAATACGAAGGCGCCGATCCGGCTCACGCTGGTCGGCGCCCAGGTGTCGGCTGGCGGCCGGGATGTTTACTTGAGCCCGAAGAGGTTATGTGTGGCGCCCTCACCGTCGGCGTTTGCCTTCCCCCGAGGGGCATGACAGCGGCCGTGGTATCTGGGCCCCGCTCCGGACTGTTGGGTCAGTAACGTGTCTCCCAGCCGTCACCCGACGCCGCTATTATAGGGACCGGCCCCGACTCCGTCAACCGTCGCGACGATCCATCGATGCCCATTTCGCCGCTCATTGCGCTCGTTGCCCTGGTGGCGTGGATCGTGCTGGTCTTCGTGCGACCGATCGGACTCGGCATTGTGCATCTCCTGCTCGCGCTCGCCGCCATTCTGTTCATCCGATGGTGGGCACTGCGAAAGGTGAGAAGTGAGACGTGAGAGGTAAGAGGTAACCTCTCACCGCTCACCTCTCACCTTTCCGTTCAGATCTCCCAATTCGAGAACACCACGCCTTCTCCCCGCGGGAACGCTTCGGGCTGGCCGTCGAGCGTCATCCGAAGATCGGTCCAGTGCACCCGGAAGCCTGCGTCCAGCAGCGCACCGTAGGTGGCACGGTACGCGGTCTGGCAGCGAATTCCGATTCGCCGGCTGCCGCGCGCCCAGCCGCTCCACTCGATCGCCTGCACCAGGCGGCGGAACGCCGCCGGACTTCGCGCCGCCAGCTTGAGGACCCGGACCTCGTCCAGCGGCCGGCCCTCGGCCAGGGGAACACAATGCCACAGCGCAAACCCGGCCAGTCCGGTCCGGTCGCGGAGCAGGGTGACGTCCCCCAGACCGTGCTCCAGCGTGAGCGCGATCTCCCGGCTGAAATCGGTCCCCGGCGCGAGCCGATCAATCAACTCGCGGCACTCGGCGATTCCCGCCTTGACGCCCTCGCGGGAGAGCAGCGTGCCGATGCGCGGCGGTGCGGTCGGCAACTCACGGGCGACGCTCACGGTGAGGTGCTCGGGCCGGAAGCCGAGCCGCGAATAGAAACCGATGTTCTCCACCGTGCGCGGCATCGTCTCGAGACCGATGACCTGGGCGCCCCGGTCCCGCAACCACTGGATCCCGGTCGCCACGATTAGCCCGCCGACCCCGCGTCCCTGATGGCTGGGCCGCACGGCGAGCGGACCCATCCACCCCTCGGCCCCGCAGTGATGCGCCATGTTGAAGGCAATGACGGTGCCGGCCCCCCCCCGATCACGCCAGATCATGGCTCCTTCGCCGGCCGCTGCAATGGCGAACCGCCAGATCGCGGGATTGAGCCGGGGAACCCGGACCCCGCTCATCCCATCCCGCTGATATCGGTCGGTGAACGCCTCGGAGAAGACCCCGTTGATTGCCTCAATGTCCTCGACCCGGGCGCGGGCCGGACCGGCAAGCTGCTCAGGCCGCCGCATCCCGCGTCTCCGGGACCGCGCGGACCACTCGCCGCTCGACGTCGTAGCTCAGCCGGATGACCCGATCGAAGCCATCTCGTACCGATTCGATGTGCGTGATCAGGATGACTTGCGGGAACCGATCGCCCAGGTGACGCAAGAGATCGACAACCGCGGTCCGCCGGTCCTCGTCGAGCGAGCCGAAGATCTCGTCCAGCACAAGCAGCGAAAGGGGCTGGCCGGCCCGCTCGGCGATCATCTGGCTCACCGCCAGCCGCAGCGCCAGGTTGGCCACGTCTTCCTCGCCCCCGGAGATCACCCGTTTCGGCTCCCCGTCCTCCACGATGGTCGCGATGTAGTCCTCGTCCAGCTCGAAGTCGGTGTAGCGGCCCCCGGTGAGATCACGAAGGAAACGCGAAGCCAGATCGGAGAGATCGGGGCGGAGCGTGTTATTGAGCTCGGTACGGAGATCACCCAGCGCGCGGTCCAGCTCGTGCATCAGCAGGGTCTCATCCTGGAGGCGCTGCACTTCGGCGGCCCGGCGCTCTCGCTCGGTCTTCCGGCGGGCCACTTCCTCCCGCTGCGCCCGGGCCGCTTCGAGTTCCGCCGCCCCGCGAGCCTGGGCGACCTCGGCCTGGTGCAGGCGTCCTTCGGCCTCCCGGAGTCGCGCCCGTGAGGCGGCGAACGCCTCGGGCGACCACCCGAGGCCCTCCATCCGCTGCCGGAGGTCGCAGGCCTGGGTCTCCCGGCGGGAGAGCTCCTGCTCCGCCTGCGCCGCGCGCGGCACTAACTCCTCGGCGCGCTCGGCCATGACCCGGAGGCGAACCGCCTGCTCCGCGACCGGCTCGAGCGCCGCGATCCGGGCCCGCACTGCCCGGAGGCGCTGCTCGTCGTGACGCTCGGGAAGAGCCCGGATCACCCCGGCCAGCTCCTCCCGCTCGCGGGTTAGGTTTTCCCGTTCACTCAGGAGCCGGGCCCGCTCCGCCTCCAGCGCATCCAGGCGCGCGGCCTCACCGGTCAGGCGGCCGACCTCGAGCTCGAGGGTGGTCCGCCGGGCGCCCAGTTCTGCGAGCGCGGGCGGCTCGGCATGCAGCTCCTTGATGCGCTGCCGGTAGTATTTCCCCTGGAGCGAGATCTCATCGAGCTGCCGATCGAGCAGGCCCAGCACCGATTCATATTCGCCGCCGAGCGGCCGCGCACAGGTGGGACAGTTGCCGTCCGGCCCCGCAGCCGCGAGGCGTTTGCGCTGTTCGGTCAGGTCCTCGTGCTGGCTCAACAGCTGGCGACGCTGGGTTTCGGCATCCTGCTGCTCCCGCACCCAAGCCGCCCGGGCGTCGTCCAGCGCTTCGGCGGCGTGGGTGAGCTCGCGCTGGGCGGCGGTTTTCGCGGCGGCGACGGCGGCGAGCTCATGCGGGTTAGGCAACTCCCCCAGGCGCTGGGCGACCTGGCCCACCCGGCGATCCAGCTCGACCAGCCTGGCTTCCGTCGTCTGGCGGCCCCGGGCCCGTTCGCGCTCGGCTTCCAGGGCATCCCGCTCAGCGCGCAGACCCGCGAGCGGCTCCACCTCCGGGAGCAGCTCGTCGAGCCTGGCCTTGGCGGCGAGCGCTTCGGCCAGCTCCCGGTCCAGCCGGGCAAACTGCTCCCGCGCCGCTTCAGCCCCGTGCTCGGCCACCTTCAGGTCGCTTTCCAGGGCATGCACCTGCTGTTGCAGCGCCTCCCAGCGAGCCGCTTCGGGGCGGAGCGTCTCCAGCAGGCGAGCCGCCTCCCTGAGCGCCTGGGCCGCTTTGACCGAGCTGTCCTCCGCAATCCGCAACCGGGTCGTCGCGAGCTCCTCCTCGATCGCGAGCTGCGCCAGGTCGGCCAGCTCGCTCTTGCGCGCGTCGAGCGTCGCCTGGGTGACCCGCCGCCGTTCCTTGAGGCGCTGCTGGGCAATTCGCAGCTTTTCGTAACCCAGCACCCGGCTCAGGAAGTGCGCTCGCTCCGGGGCCGACATTTGCGACATGATGGCCAGTTCCTTTTGGCCGGTGAAGTAGGTGTTGAAGAACTCCTCCCGGGTCATCCCGATCAAGCGGGTTAGGCGATCCGTCACCGCCACGACGCTGTTCGCGATGGGGGCGGGCTCGTTGTCCTGGTAGAGCTGCGCGGTGACCAGCCCTCGCACCACCCGATAGCGGTGGCGGCCGAGGTCGAACTCGAGCTCGACTTCCACCCGGGAGCGGGGCGGCGCTCCCCGGCGGCGGATGGTCTCCTTGGTGCCGCGGGCGGCGTCGCTACCGTACATCGCCCAGGCGATCGCTTCGAGCAGCGTGGTCTTGCCAGATCCGTTCGGCCCGATGATACCGGTCAGTCCCCGCTCGAACTCCACCACGGTCTCCGCGTGCTGGCGAAAGTTGAGGAGGCGGAGCCGGCGGATTTCCATCAGGCCGAGTCTCCCCCTCCGACCCCTCCCAGGACTCCTTCTGGTTCCGCGAGCAGCTCGAGGCCAAGGGCAACAAACCGCTCGCGGGAGAGCCGCTCCGGCAATGGGCGGCGGGAGAGGAACTCGGCGACCAGCTCGGGCAGGGTTTGCCGCCGGCCCGGGGCGCCGACCCCGACCGCGCGGTTGGTCTCGGGCCGGCGAAAGTCGAGCTGCAGGTGCAGCGCCTCCGCCCGGGCGGCGCGGATCGCGGCGTGATCCAGCTCGCGCATGACCGGTCGGGCGATGTTTTCGACCACGATCCGGACGATGGCGTCGCCGAGGCCGCCCGGCACCTGGGCCAGGCGCTCCCCAATAAGCCGGTCGATTTCCGCGGGAGAGAGTTCCCCAGCGTCCAGCCCCGGCGCATCGAAGATGGTCCGGGCAGCGGGGACGGCGCGAGCGGAGACCTCACCCGTCTCAAGATCAACGAGCAGCCAGCTCTTCCCCGGAATGCGCCGCAGGTTCTCGGTGGTCTTCTCCCCCCAAATATTGGGACCCACGTATTCCAGCGACCCCGGGTACCAGCACCGGGGGGCGACCTGGTACTGCACATGGTAATGGCCCAGGGCAACGTAGCTCCAGGCCTCGCGGGTTAGGGCATCGGGGTCGAGGGGAAAGCCGCCGTACTCCATCGCATATTGATCGATCGGCAAGAGCCCTCCGACCTCGCCGTGGACCACGAGCACCTGAAATGGCTCGGGTCCTTCCGGATGGAAGGGGACCGGCCCTGCTTCCAGCGCGGCGTGGGGCACCGCCAGCACCGAAAGCCCCCGATCGGGGAAGACCAGACGGCGCGGCTCCTCGGTGGCGATGTGAATCCCGAGCTCCTCATACAACCGGAGGATCGAGCCGATGTCACTGCTCCGGGGCGTGTCGTGGTTGCCCGCGATGGCGATGATCGGCATCCCCGGCAACGCGGCCTGGAGCCGGCTGAGCTCGCGGTACGCGAACACGATCGAGCGATTGGAGGGCCGCACCCCGTGAAAGACGTCGCCGGCGATCACGGCGGCGTCCGGCTGGGCCGCGACGATCCCATCGATCGCGGCGCGGAACGCGTAGGCGACTTCGGCTTCCCGCTGGTTCACCCCTTCAGGGGTTTGCCGGTAGTACTGCCGGAACCCGAGGTGCAGGTCGGCGAGGTGGGCAATTCTCACGGTATTGGAAGGTAGCGGGAGGGCGAGCTATCAGCTATCAGCTATCAGCTATCAGCAGAGAGCTATCAGCTATAAGCTATCAGCTATCAGTCTTCGGTCCTCGGTCGTCAGTGGGACTCAGCTGCGGAGAGCCGATAGCTGATAGCTGATAGCTGATAGCGAGCCGACTGAAGACTAGTACTCCTCGCTCCGCCCGGTCTTCACTGGGGTGATAACGTCCCGTGGTCGCACGGGCTCGACGGGGACTTCCTGACCCAGGCAGCGAATGAAGAAGGGGAGCGGCCGTTCGGGACGGGCGCGAATCGTGGCCTGGAGAGCTCGCCGCACGTCCGCCTCCCTCCGTCCGGCGATGAGATCGTCAATCTGAGTTTTGCTGAGAGCGGGATCCAGTGCCCGAAGCCGGCGAGCCACTGCCTCGCCGAACGACACTTCCGGGCGGGGCGGGAAGCGATCGATCCCCTCTCGTCCGGACAGCACCGACGGACGCGGAAAGCGCACGAACACCGGGTGGGTGAAGTGGGGATGACGCACCAGCAGCTCGCCCTTAGGCAGCGCAGCGAGTCGCGCCCGGGTAGCCGGACTCAACGTCCCATATCCGGGCAGGGACAACTCATCGCCGTCCATGCGTCCGAGGATCGTGGTCCCCGAGTTCCCCACCACCCGACGCTGCACCTGGGAGCGGAACTGCTGCGCCGAGAACAACACCAGCCCGAGGTAGCGGCCCCGCTCCGAGATGTCGAGAAGCATCTTGCGCACGTAGGTGTCCGGGCCGTCCATCGGAGCGTACTTGTTGAGCTCGTCCACGAAGACCGCGACGTGATCCACTCCCAGATCGCGCCGCTCCAGGTGCTCCCGTAGCCGGGACACGAGGCGCGCGAACACCAGATCCTGCGCGAGCGGATCGAGCCCGGCCACATCCACTACATATAACCCGCGATCCCGGAAGCTTCCCCAGGGAAGATCGTTGACCTCGCCGTCGTCGGTCACCAGCCCCTTCGCCCGGGTGCTGATATTGCCGAGCCGGTTGCGGATCTTCCGGATCGTGGCGATGTGGTGCGTGCGCCAGACTTCCCCGCCCCGCCCGACGTCCTCCAGAAACGCGAAGATCGTGCGGAAGAATTCGTCGAGATCGGCAAAGCTCCTAACCCGGAACCGCTTGGGCAGCGTGGGGTCCTCGAATTCCTTGCCCACCACCCGGTCGGCCAGGAAGTCGATCAGTGCGTCGGCTTTGGCATCGACATCGTCCCGGTTGAGCACGACTTCGGCATAATCGAGGACCTCGCGAAGACCCCAGAGGAGCGGCTGGGTATTCGCGTCGAGCGCCTGGTTGGTGCGCAGGGTGTTCAGGTTCACGCCGTCGGGACGGTACGGTGCGTAATACTGCACGTTCTGGAAGGGCACTGGCTCGAGGCCGAGTCGCGCATAGAGGCGGCGATCCTCTTCGGTAACCTCGGCCGGCTGGTCGAGGAAGCAGAGATCGGGACCTTTCACGTTGAAGCACAGCGCCGCGATGCTTCCCTTGTGGGCAGGAAAGCGTTGGAACAGGCTGGTCAGGAGGAACTCGACCGCGCTGGTCTTGGTAGCCAGGCCGGAGACACCGGTAATGTTGAGGTGGGCTGCCTCGGGACCCAGGAGAAAGTCCGCGTCGAGATAGACCGGCGCTTCGAGCCCTCCGGAAGCATAGACGCCGATGGGAATCCCGGTAGGCTGGTCGCCCGCCATGTAGGCGTCCATCCGCAGCGCGGTCACGACGTCGGCATCCCCGGCGAGGTGGACCGGGCCGAGCGGCACCGGCTGGACCGGCTCCTCGGGGACCTGCCGCAACACTGCGGCGGCATAGAGGCGGATTTCGGTGCG
>JBQTHV010000104.1:0-8693 GCA_052389555.1 Gemmatimonadales bacterium
CGATGCCGTTTCTCAACTACGGTGGGCCGCTCGGTACTAGAGAAGCCATCGCCCAGCTGGCCAGTCGGGCGGTCGAGGAGGCGAAAGGGTCGCGGGTCAGGCTGCTCGAGCTTCGCTGCCGAACTTCCCTGCCGCTCGAGCTCCCCGCTTCCCATCGTAAGATCACCGTGGTCCTCGATCTGCCGGCCGACGCTAACACGCTGTTCCAGTCGTTTCCCTCGAAGCTGCGGAGCCAGATTCGCCGCCCCCAGCGGGAGGGGGTCACGGTGCGCTTCGGATTGGACCAGGTTGATCCGTTCTTCGAGGTCTTCAGCCGCCACATGCGCGACCTGGGGACTCCGACCCTGCCGCGCCGGTTCTTCCGGGCGGTCGCCGGGCAATTCCCTCAGGACGGGTGGTTCGGCTGCGCCTGGCTGGGCAACCAGCCCATCGCCTGCGGTGCGGGGTTCCGCTGGGGCGCCGAGTTCGAGCTGACCTGGGCGTCGTCCCTCTCGGCGTGGAACCGCATCGCCCCCAACATGCTGCTCTACTGGTCGTTTCTGGAGCGCGCTATCGCAGAAGGCGTAACGCTCTTCAATTTTGGCCGCTGCACCCCGAATAGCGGGACCCATCGCTTCAAGCGGCAATGGGGTTCTCGCGACGTGCCGCTCTGGTGGTATCAGTGGACCCCGAATGGCGGAGGCAAGGCTGCGACCCCGTCGCCCGACCAGCCGAAATACGCCTGGGGGCCCCGCCTCTGGCGGCACTTGCCGCTTGCTCTTTCCCGAATGCTGGGGCCGTGGATCGTGAAGTCTATCCCATGAGGGCCTTTACCCACGCGAGCGACTCTCGGAGAGCCGGGTTTGGATCGGCTAACCGGAACACCGCACCCCGCTGACCTGGGCGCCATGAGGTGAGTGCCTCAAACAGAGCCCGGAGTCGTCCGGGGGCGTCCGGCGGAAGGTCGAGGGCTCGCCGGGATCGCCGTAATCGAGCAATCAGGTGATCCACTTCGCCCCATCCCCACCGGCTTCTCACTCCTACCCGCCAGGTACGGACCGTGGGGACAGGCTCTCCGAGCGCGAGCTGAACCAGGTAGAGGGGAAAGTCCACTCCCGCATCGATGGCAAGCTGCAGGGAGCCCCAGAACCGCGGGTTAACCTCCATCAGGTAGTGGGTGTCAGACCGCTGGTCGTGCTTGAACTCCACCATGGCAACCCCCGTCCAGTCGAGCGCAGCCAGCAGGGCCTCTGCCTGGGCAACCAGCGCTTGGGGTGGTTCAATGCTCTCACAGAGAACGCTGACGCCCCCCGAGGGGGGGAATTCCCGGAGCCGCCGGTGCGCGAAGGTCGCGTAGATCGTCCCGTTCCACCGAAGCGAGAAGACGCCCACTCCAGGCCCCTGAATCCGCGCCTGGATGAGCAATGGAAAGGCATAACCCGCCAGGGATTCGATCGCGCGGCGAAGCTCCTCGCGGCTAGTCGCGTAGGAGACGCCGACCTTGACGCGGGTGCCTGCTGAATCGGCGACCGATCGAGGAGGTTTGAGAACGACGGGAAACTGCGCGTCGGAGACCTCAGGGAGCGGTGCCGCTTTTTCCATCACGATCCACTGCGGGGGAACCGCGATCCCGATCCGCTGCGCTATTTGCAGGGTGGCTTCTTTGTCGGAGGCCTGGCGGAAGTGCTTGAGATCGGCCGATGGAATTACGGCCCCCACGAACTGATCAGACCGTTCCAGGACGGCGAGGGTTGAAGCATCGGTGATGGGGAGAAGCACCTTCGCTTCGCTTCTTCGCACCAGTCCCGCTATCGCTCGGGCGAACTCCGCGGTTTGGACTGCCGGATCGGGGACGGCGGTTTCGCTCGCGCAGTAACGGGAACCGCCGGCCAAAGACTTCATGTCGCTGGACGCAACATGGACCCGATGCCCCGCTCGTCCAAGTGAGCGTACGACGGCGAGTGCGGCCCGTTGTTCTCCGTCTAGCACGACGATCGGGACGCCGGAGCTCATTCGCGAAGTGAACGACACAGCCCGACGATCGAACGCTCGATCCGATCGAACACCTCCTCCAGAACGGCTTCCGGTCTACCGTAGGGGTCGGGGATCTCCCGGCGGTAATCAGCGTTGTCGAAGTCGCCCAGGAACATCACCCTCTCGGGAGGAATCCCGAAACGGTCCAGCTCGTCTCGATGGTGCCGGGTCAGTACGAGGACCAGTTCATAGCGTCTCTTGGAATCGCTCGGAATCAGCCTGGATCGATGGCTATCGAGCGAGACACCGCGTTTGGCTGCAACTGCCATCCCCGGCTCGTGCGCGGGCCGGTCAGGCCCGAAGAACCCCGCTGATTCAACCTGGATGTCGGTGAGGCCGCCCTCTGCCAATGCCCTCCGTAGCCGAGCCTCAGCATAAGGGCTTCGGCAGATGTTTCCCGAGCAGACAATGAGGATTTTCTTGGGCGGGCCATTGGCCCGGAGACGCTCTCGCGCCCGTCTGCGGCGGCGGTCGTAAGTCAGCCGGTCGAGGCGAGCGTTGAGGACATCGAGCAGCTTACCCCAGGCTCCTCGACGCACTCTATCGGCTTTCCGACCAATGTTCGAGCCAGCCGGTCAGCATCACCACTGCCCAGAGACCCAGCGCGAGACTGCGGTTGCCGGCCTGGAATGCGCGCCATGCCGAATCCACTTTGGTGAGATCGAGTAGACTGGCCCTATCGCTTCGCCGATTCAATAGCAGGTCTGCGGCCCATGGCTTGAGCGCGCCAGTGAGCCAGTCGGCGATCGGGACCGTGAATCCTACCTTCGGTTGATCGACCAGCTCGCGGGGAACGCGGCGGTAGAGCACCTCCCTCAGGATCCACTTGCCTTTGCCATTGCGGATCTTGTGCTCGGGCCGGAGCCGCCAGGAGAACTCGACCACCCGATGGTCCAGGATCGGAACTCGTGCCTCCAGACTCACCGCCATGCTCATGCGATCGACTTTGGCCAGGAGATCGTCGGGTAGGTAAATCATCTGGTCCGCGAGCATCGCACGGTCCAGGAACGGCCGGTCTGGATCCATAGTGCTAAACGCCGCGAGAAAGGGATCCTCGTCTCTCACCGGCACGGCGAGCAGCGGGTTAGGATCCTGCCAGACGGATAGCAGCGAGCGATACATCTCTACTTCACCGTTCGCCTGAAGCAGGTGGGAGACCTTCCGAGCCTTATCCCCCACCAGGCGATGCCGACGAAGCGCCGGGATCAGCCGGGCCGATGCGCGATGGGCTCGACTCCAGGATTCTTCGCTGATATACCCGATCGCGGCGCCGACCCGACGGCGGAGCGCCGTCGGGATCCGACCTGCGAAGCCAATCATGCCAGTGCCGGTGGAATACCGATTGTAGCCCCCGAAGAGCTCATCCCCTCCATCGCCGGTGAGGGCGACCGTCACTTCCCTGCGGGCCAATTGGGAGATAAGGAAAGTTGGGATCTGGCTCGGATCGGCGAACGGTTCATCGGTGATCTCCGGGAGCCGGGACGCCAGGGTCAGCGCCGCCTGGTCATCGACCGGCAGCTCCCAATGCTCAGTTCCGAGGTGGGTAGCGACTGCCCGCGCCTTGGGGCCTTCATCGTGTTCGGTCCCCGGAAACGCGATGGAAAACGTCTTCACCGGCCGCGGGGAAGCGGCCTGCATCAGTGCCACTACCGTGGATGAATCGATACCACCCGAGAGGAGCGCGCCGAGCGGGACATCGGATTCGAGTCGAAGCCTTACGGCCTCCTCAAGGAGTTGGTCGAATTCGGCTACGACTTCTGAGTCCGGGCCGGTCACCTGCGCCATTCGACCACTGACCGCAGCATCCGCGAGTGACCAATAGGGCTTGCTAGGTGGAGGTTCCTTGGAGACATCCCGAATGACGAGATGGTGGCCGGCAGGTAGCTTGCGAACCGATTGGAGAATCGAACGAGGAGAGGGGACGTAGAGGTAGCGTAAGTACTGGATGACGGCCGTCGGATCGATTTCTCGGGGAACGCCGGGGCCCGCGAGGAGGGCCCGGAGCTCGGAGCCGAAGCTTAGGAGGCCCGGCCGCCAGTGCACGTAGAGTGGCTTGATGCCCAGCCGATCCCGGATGAGATGGAGCTCTCGCCGGTCGCGATCCCAAACCGCAATGACGAACATTCCGATGAGCCGCCGGATCGTGTCACCGATTCCGTAGGCCTCGAAGGCCGCTAGCATGACCTCAGTATCGGAGTGACCGCGAAAACGGGCCCCGCGGGATTCCAGCTCCCGGCGCAGGGAGCGATGATTGAAGATCTCTCCGTTGAACTCCACCACGTAACGGCCCGACTCGGACGGCATCGGCTGGTGGCCCAGTTCGGACAGATCGATGATGGAGAGGCGCCGGAACCCAAACGCAATCCCGCCCTCGGCATCGACCCAAGATCCGCAGTCATCCGGCCCCCGATGGACCAACGTGGCAGCCATCGCATCCACGCTGGTCCGGAGCGAGCCGGGATCTCCTGGGGCAGTTACCAACAAGCCGGTCAAGCCGCACATTTCAGGACATCGCTCTCATCGCGGGTTCGGCAAGGCGCAAGGTCGGGGCCACTTGCCCGAGCAACCCAGGTCTCGTCTTACCCAGCGCTCTGGGCATCTGGCTGAGGGCCTTCTCGAAGACTGCATCCGGCTGCCCATAGGGGTCCGCGGTTGCGCGCTCGCCGCGGCGGACCGCGATTCCAGCGTCCGCTACCGTCCTCGCGACGGCGCCCGTCTGGCTATCAGCGTTGCCGGCGCAATTCCTCGACCATCGCCTCGATCGTCCTAATGGACTCGAAGCGGTCCGGCACCATAAAGTGGTCCGGGATCCGCACCCCGTATGTCGACTCCAAGAACGACACCAGTTGGATTAGGCCCAAGGAGTCGATCAGCCCTCGGTCGATAAGCGATTCGTCCGGCATCGGGGCGGGGCCACCATCGCGTACCAGAGTGGACTTGATGAAGCGCGCGAGATCTTCCGCTAGGCTCATGCGAGGCTTGCCTTGAGGGTGTCGGTGAGAAGGAGGGCCAGACGTTGCCGATCGACCTTTCCGGTCGAGGTATACGGCATCTCGTCGAGGAGCGTAAAGCACTCGGGCACGGCGTACTTCGGCAGCCGGGCGGTGCAATGTGCCGCCAGCGCCTCCTTGCCAGGGCCACCGGGATCGACCACGACAGCCGCCACCAGGCGCGCGCCGACATCCGGATCGGGCAGGGCCACAACCGCTGCGGCGGCGACGCCGGTGCACTGGTGCAGCTGGTACTCGATCTCCCCCAGCTCGACCCGATAGCCACGTGTCTTCACCATGTGGTCCCGTCGGCCGACGAACACGAAGCTGCCATCAGGCTGCGGCTTGACGATGTCGCCGGTGCGATACACGGGATCGAGGAAGTCGCGGTGCAGCGGATTCTGGATGATGGACTCCGCGGTTTGCTCCGGCAGGCCCCAGTAGCCGAGCATCACGCATGGTCCGCGCACCAGGAGTTCGCCCGCTTCGCCGGAAGCTGCGCGGCGCCCGTCGGTGATCGCGATGCACTCGATGTCGGTGCACGAGTGGCCGATGGGGAGGTCCCCGGCCGCAGGATCGAATGGCCGCGGCACCTCGTACCAGGTGCACACGTTGGTTTCGGTGGGCCCGTACAGGTTGTAGAAACGGCTGTGGGGAAACGCCCCCATGACTGCCTGGAGATGACCCACCGGGAACACTTCGCCCGCGAACAGTATGGCCCGCAGTTCCGGGTAGGTGAAGCGCTCGAGGCTTCCCTGCTTGTACAGCCGTATCAGGGCCGACGGCACTGAGTACCACACGCTGATGCCCTGCGATTCGATCCACGCCGCCAGCGCCGGCGGGAACGGCGCCAACCGGTCCGGCACCAGATGCACGCTCGCGCCCCCGTGGAGCGCAACGTAGAGGTCGAAGACCGAGAGATCGAAGTGCAAGGGTGCATGGTTGGAGAGCCGGTCGGCTGGCCCGATCCCGAAGGTGCGCAGGGCCCACTCCACAAACGTCAGGGCGTTGCGGTGGCTGATGACCACGCCCTTCGGCACGCCGGTCGAGCCTGAGGTGTAGAGCATGTAGGCTGGGTCGTCCTCGACGACCTCAAGGGTCGGCGGCGTGGGCGGGCCGAGCACCACTTCGCGCCACGAAACCTTCCGTACGTCTGGTCCTTCCGGCGCGAGGTCCAGGCCGTCCTCCGCAAACACGACGAGCCGGAGATCGGGTAGCGCCGTCCCCGCGGTGCGAAGCGCGGCCAAGAGTCGCGGTGTCGTCACCAGGACCCGAACCCGCGCGTTGGCGAGGATCATGCTCGCCCGTCGGGCCGGTTGGGCGGGATCCACCGGCACGTAGGGCAGGCCCATGCGCAGCGCCCCGAGCATGCAGCTCACCACCCGAGCCGACTTGGGTGCGAACACGCCGATCCGATCGCCGCGCCGCGCTCCGCCGGCGATGAAGGTCCCGCCTGCGCGCGCGGCCAGATCGTCCAGCTGGCCGTGGCTCAGGACGTCGTCTTCGTAAGCGACGGCAAGCCGGTCTGGTCCCGCCGCTGCGGCTTCCGCAACGCCGTGCCACAACAGATAGCGGTTCACGACGGCGTCACACCCAGGGCGCGGGCGATCAGCAGCCGTTGGATCTCCGAGGTACCAGAGTACAGGGTGCCGCCAACGGCGTCACGCAGATCGCGCGCCACTTCAAACTCCTCCATATAGCCGTAGCCGCCATGGAGTTGGATGGCATCGAGGCTCGACGCCACCGCGACCTCCGAGACGTAGAGTTTGGCCATGGCCGAGTACAGGGCCACGTCGCCCTCCCTGGCCTTCTCCCAGGCCGAGCGATAGAGCAGGAGGCGCGCCGTCTCCAGCCGGACCCGCATGTCGGCCAGCTTGGCCGCGACGAGCTGGAAGTTCCCCAGCGGCTGCCCGAACTGGCGGCGTTGCTTTGCGTAGTTGATGCAAGTCTCGAGCTGACGGTCCAACCGGCCAATCTGACTGCCGAGGATGCAGGCACGCTCCCAACCCATCGAATCCAAGAAGATCGCGGCGCCTTGCCCTTCGGCACCCAGGCGCGCGGTGGCCGGGACTCGGCAGTCGGTAAGCACCACCTCGCTCATGGGCGAACTGTGCAAGCCCAGTTTCTTGAACGGCGCGGTGACCGCGAGGCCTGGCGTCCCCTTCTCCAGTACGAACGCGGTCACGCCCCAGCGTCCGCGCTTCGGGTTCACCGTGGCGAATAGCACGAACACGTCCGCGATGGGGGCGTTAGTCACAAACGTCTTCACGCCGTTGAGCACATACCCATCGCCGGTTTTCTCGGCCCGGGTGCGTAGGCTGAAGGCGTCAGAACCGGAATCCGGTTCGCTCATCCCGTGGGCTCCAATCCAGCGTCCATCGAGCAGGGCTGGGATCAGGCGCTCTTGCTGCTCGGGCGTGCCGAAGGTCAGCAGGGGCGAAACGACCGCCCACAAGTGCGCGTGGATGGAAAACATGAACCCTTGGTCGTTACAACCGTACCCAAGCGCCTCCATGGCGATCATGGTGGTCAGCAGGTCGTGGGCCGAGCCGCCGAACTGCTCTGGCACGTGCAGCCCGAGCAGGCCGAACTCGGCGCAGGCGCGCCAGCGCTCGCGGCTGAAATGCTCGCCATCGTTGCCGGCCAACTCGCGCCGCGCAAACTCACGCACGGCGTCGCGCAGCTCGAGCTGGGCTGGGCTGAGTGAGAAGTCCATCAGGTGGTTTTCTTGCTGCCCTGCAGCCGCAGACGCACGCCGCTCAACACCCGGCTCGGACTGCCGGAGACGAGCGAGTCGTCAGGCACGTCCTGCATGATCAAGGTGTTTGGCGCTATCCGCACGCGGTTCCCGATCACGATCTTGCCTACACTTTTCACGCCGGCACCAATAATCACCTCGTCGCCGATCTCCTTGGTGAGGTAGTCGAACAGCACTCCGCCGCCGACCACCGTCACGTCGCGCCCGATCCGGCAGCACGGCAGGAACACGCCCCCACCCCAGGTGTGGATCACGATGCCCGGCTCAATCTCGGCCTTGACCGGAATGAAAATGCCCACCCGCCAGCTGAACACATATTGAAGCAGGAAATGAAGCGCCTTGAGGAGCTCGCGGACCAGCGGGATTGGCAGACGGTCGCACCAGAATCCAAGGCGATGCAGAAGGATGGCCTGGGTCCCGGGGTTAAACAGTTCCCGGAGCAGGGCGAAGACGCTGTGACTGCCGCCCTGGTTCATCTGGCATGCGCGCCACAGGTCACGCCTCACCTTTTCGAACATGTCTCAGGCACACCACCGATGCAGGGGAGTGGCGATCGCGACGCGGCAGTCTGGACCGGAGTGTGAACAGGCCCGTCTCAAGTATCCACCGTCGCTCGGGGGTCGTCAATCATACTGTGGCCGAAACGGCGCAAGGCCGGGGCCACCAGAGTAGTCTTCGAGAATGATAGCCCGGCGTCAGCTTCCGGCTTGGTCACCCATCACCGTGCGTGCGCTGGTCGCCGGGCTCCTTCCTCGGCCGGCCGCGGTTTCCCGAATCGAGAGACAGATCGCCCGGGAATACGGGACCTCGTCACTGGTGCTTACTGCAAGCGGGACAGTAGCCCTCGCGCTGGGCTTCCTCGCGGCCGCTCCCGAAGGAGAGCGGCCCCGGGTCGGCTTGCCGGCCTGGGGTTGCTATGACCTGATGACGGC
>JBQTHV010000105.1:0-14311 GCA_052389555.1 Gemmatimonadales bacterium
GACGCGTGGGCGAATCGGGTCACGACCCCGTAGCCGTGGTCGATCACGACCATGTTGCCGTAGCCCGCCTCCCAGCCCGTGTCGATCACCCGCCCGTTGGCGGGCGCCTCGATGGGCGCTCCCATCGGCGCGGTTACATCGATCCCCTCGTGGGCCCGGGCCAGATGGAGGATCGGGTGCGATCGCATGCGGGAGAACGCGCTGCTCAGCCAGCCGGTGGTCGGCATGATCGAGGGCGTCGCTGCCAGCCGGTCGGCGTGGCGGGACAGGCTGTCCGCCGCTTCCCGGAATGAGCCCGCCAGGAGATTGGCCCGGCGAATCAGCGCTTCGAGACTGACCTGCACCTCGGCGCTCCCCGCCAGCAACTCGCTCTCCGGACCGGGGGCGGAAACGCGCGGACTGGGACCCCCGATCCCGGCCCCGCGCACCTCGGGATCGATGGGATCGAGATTGGCGAGCAGCCGCACCTGGAGGTCGCGGCGCTCCAGCGAGGCGACACTGTCCGCTAACACGCTGACCCGGCCCCGCAGGTGGTCGAGATCGCCGGCCAGCTGGGTGTTCTCCTGCTTCAGCCGCTCGGCCCGGGCCAGGTCCACCGAGCGGCGCACCATCCCGTATCCCAAGAGCAGCACCAGAGCGCCGGCCACGACGGCCAGACTCACCACCAGCTTGAGCGCGGTCTGGGAGAGCTCGATGATCTTGGTGGCGCTCGAGCCCTGCGGCACCACGACGATGGTCCAGCGGCGCTTGGACATCGATACCTGCGATCCAACGAGTTGCCAACACGAACGCCGGGGACGGACGCCGGCGCATGAAGCCCCGGTTCGGGGATCGGGGAAGGCATAAAATCACCCCGGCTTCCAAGGCTGTCAAGCACGAGAAGTTGCGTGGCGAAGTCTTTGACGTAAGACGGTAAGACGGTAAGGCGGTAAGGCGGTAAGGCGGTAAGGCGGTAAGATGGAGGAGGCGGCCGCGGGCGTTGGCCGATGTTCGTCCCTGGTACCGTCCTACCGTCCTACCGTCCTACCGTCCTACCGTCCTACCGTCTTACCGTCTTACCGTCTTACCGACTTACCGTCCTACCGCCTTCGGAAACAGCGGCGGCGGCACGCTCACCTTCTGTCCGGGTCGTGCGGGTACCTCGAGCTCAGTCCGGCGCTGCCAGCGCGCGTCGGCGACCGATCCCACATTACCCAGCGCCTGCCACAGGATCTCGGCGCGCTCGGGCATATACGGAGCCACCAGCACCGCGAGCCGGCCGAGGCAGCGGGTTAGGCTCGCGAGCACCCGGTCCAGCTCGGCGTCGCGTTGCTCCTTGGCCAGCGTCCAGGGGGCGGTCTGCACGATGTACTGGTTCGCCTGAGTCACCAGCCCCTCGATCACCTCGGCGCCGGTGCGGAGATCGAATCGCTCCACGGCGCGCTGGTAGTCCCCCTCGGCGGCCCGGCCCGCCTGCTCGAGCCCCGACTCCTCCACCGCCACCGAGGGAATCACGCCGCTCCGGTACTTCGCCAGCATGGCGAGCGAGCGCGACACCAGGTTGCCGAGCCCGTCCGCGAGCGTGGCGGTGTAGGTCGCGTCGAATCGCTCCCAGGAAAAGTTGCCATCGCCGATGAACCCCACCTCGCGGAGCAGGAAGTACCGCAGGGGATCGGGGCCATGCCGCGCGATCGCCTCATCCACCGTCACGCCGGGCCCGGCCGACTTCGCGATCTTGGTGCCTTCCCACTGCACGTATCCATGGGCCCAGACCGTGTCCGGAAGCGGGAGCTCCGCGGCCAGCAGCATCGCTGGCCACAGGCAGCAGTGCAAGCGGGTTATGCCCTTGCCGATCACGTGCACGTCCGCCGGCCAGAGCCGCTCCCAGCCCGGCTCCGGGAAACCCGCTGCGGTGATGTAGTTGATCAGCGCATCGAACCACACATACACCGTGTGCTCCGGATCGCCGGGGAAGGGAATGCCCCAGGGGAACCGGGCCCGCGAGATCGAGACGTCCTCCAGTCCGCTCTCCAGGATCTTGATCACCTCGTTGCGGCGAATCGCGGGCTCCACGCTGAATTCCCCCGATCCAATCAGCTCCAGGATCTTCGGCCCGTAGCGCGAGAGGCGGAAAAAGTGGTTCCGCTCCTTCATCGGGACCGGCATCAGATCGGGATGCTCGATGCAGCGGCCGTTCTCGAGCTGGCTTTCCTGTTTGAACTCCTCGCATCCGATACAGTAGAGCCCCTCGTAGTCGCCGATGAAAAGGTCTTCCGGATGGCGGGCCTGGATCCGCCGGATGAACTCGGTGACCGAGGCGTGATGCCGCGCCTCGGTGGTCCGGATCCAGTCGTCATGGGAGCAGTGCAGCCGGCGCCAGGTGGACTGAAACCGGTCGCTGATGAGCGCGGCCCATTCCTGTGGCGCCAGGCCGGCCTGCTCGGCGGCCATCGCCACCTTCTGGCCGTGCTCATCCATGCCCATGACGAAGTGCACCTGGTCGCCCCGGAGCCGTCGGTAGCGCACGATGCAGTCGGCCCCGACCTTTTCCAGCGTGTGGCCGAGGTGCGGCTCACCGTTGGCGTAGTCGATGGCGGTGGTGAGGTAGAACTTGGCCACTAGGTCTCCGGAGGCGGGAGCGGCTCCTGCGGGTTAGGTCCGGACCTTGGCGGACCGCCCCAGCGCCGCCGGCGGCGGCGCTTGCGGCGGCGTGGCTCGGTACTCGGCGCTCGGCGCTCGGCGCTCGGCGGCTCCGAGTCCGGACGGTTGGGCGGTTGGGCGGTCGGGCGGTCGGTGCTCGACGGCTCGGCGGGAAAGCTCACGCCGAGTGCCTCGAGCTCGGCTTTCAGTTCACCCAACGTGATGACCCGGGGTCCCTGTTCTTCGTTTCGCAGGAACACCCGCTCGCGGAAGAGATCCAGGGCCACCACCTTCTCGGGTCCGCGCGAGGTGCTCACCGTGCGGCCTTCCTTCGGGAACTGTTTGCGAGCCTGCACGTAGAACTCGTGCTCGTACTTGAGGCAGCAGAGCAGACGGCCGCAGCCGCCCGAGATTTGCGCCGGGTTGAGCGAGAGCCGCTGGTCCTTGGCCAGCGTCAGACTCACCGGTCCCAGCATGGTGAGCCAGCTCGAGCAGCAATACTCGCGGCCGCAGCGCCCGACCCCGCTGAGCCGCGCCGCTTCGTCGCGCGCGCCGATCTGCCGCAGCTCGATCCGGGTGTGCAAGGCCTGGGCGAGGTCGCGCACCAGCTCGCGGAAATCGACTCGCTGCTCGGCGGTGAAATACACGGTGAGCTTGCGCCGGTCCCATTGCCATTCGGCGTCACTCACCTTCATCTCGAGTCCGCGCGCTCTCACCCGCTCAATCGCCGCCCGGCGCGCCTCTTCCTCCGAGCGGCGCAGCTCGTTGGCGGTGCGGATGTCCTCGGCAGTGGCCCGCCGCACCACCTCGAGGTCGGGCGGCTTGACCTCGCCGACCGCGCAGCCGCTGCAGCCCGCACACTTGCGAAGCGCCGTGTCCCCGGTCGCGGACACGCGAGCGAAATCGAGGCCGCGCTCGACGGGGACGATCACCGACTCCCAGAGCCGCAGGGGGTCGTCGTCGTTGAGCCAGAGGTAGTAGTCCTTGCGGGTGCCCTTGAAGCGCACCTCGACGGTGGCGGGCATCAGGCTTCGGTAAACACGCCCATGGCAGCGTATTTCTCCTCCCGCCGCCGGACCAGCTTCTCCGGCCGCACCTTGCGGAGCTCATTCAGCTGACGCAAGAGCGCCTCGCGCAGGGCCTCGGCCGCCGCATCGGGATCCTGATGCGCACCGCCCAGCGGTTCGGGAATGACTTCGTCGATGAGATTCATCTGGAGCAGATCGGCGGAGGTGAGCTTGAGCGCCTCCGCGGCCCGCTCCCGCTGGCTCGCGTCCTTCCAGAGGATCGCGGCACAGCCCTCCGGGGAAATCACCGAATAGACCGAGTTCTCGAACATGAGAATCCGGTCCGCCACCCCGAGCGCAAGCGCGCCACCCGAACCTCCTTCGCCGATCACCGCGGCGATGATCGGAGTGGGCAGCATCGCCATCTCGAGAATGTTGGTGGCGAGCGCCTCGGCCTGGCCGCGTTCCTCGGCGCCTAACCCGGGGTAAGCGCCCGGGGTGTCGATCAGCGTCACCACCGGGGCGCGAAAGCGGGCGGCGAGCCGCATCAGGCGCAGCGCCTTGCGATATCCCTCCGGGTGCGGCATGCCGAAGTTGCGGCGGAGATTCTCGCGGGTATCCCGTCCCTTCTGGTGCCCGATCACCATCACGGACGCCCCGCCCAGTCGCGCCCAGCCTCCCACGATCGCGAGATCGTCCCGGAACAGGCGGTCGCCGTGGAGCTCCACGAAATCGGTGAAGATGGTGCTCAGGTAATCGAGCGTGTAGGGGCGGCGCGGATGCCGCGCGACGCTCACCCGCTGCATCGGCGTCAGGTTGCGATAGATCTCCTCCCGGAGCGTCGCCAGCTTGCCGGTAAGCAGCTCCAGCTCACTTGCCACGTCGATGCCGCGCTCTTCGCCCACCCGCTTGAGCTCGTCGATCTGCCGTTCCAGCTCGAGGAGCGGCTTCTCGAACTCCAGGGTGTAGGTGTTCGCCATCGGTCACCCGACCTTGGTGAAGTGAACTGCCTCGGTACCGAGCAAAGCCCGCAGGGCCTGCACGACGTCGTCGCGGGGTTCGATCTGGAGCCGGCGGGCGCGCAAGCGGACGGCGTCCCGCCTCCCGCTGCCGCCGGCCTCGTTGCCACCATTGTCGCCGGACCACTCAATATAGACCGGCGCCGCGCCGGGATGATTCGCGCACACCGCGGCGACCTGCCGCAACAAATCAGGAGAGGACGGCACTGCGGCATCGTTCCGGCAGCGTAGCACGACCCCGACTCTGCCGGACCGGCGTAGCTCGGCGAGGGACTGCGCCCCTTCCACGACCAGCGTGGCCCGCTCTTCGCCTCGGTCCCGCGCGCTGTAGCCGCCGCTCAACAGCACGGCAGCGTCCTCGACCAGCACCGGGTTGAGCCGGGCCCAGGCGTCGGGAAATACCAGCACCTCCGCGGTCCCATGGAAGTCCTCCAGGACGAGCCGCGCGTATTCCTTGCCTGATTTCTTGGAGAGCTGCCGGCGCACCGCGGTGATCACGCCGGCCACGCGCACGGAATGCTCGGACCAGCGATGCAGCGTCGCGGTCGTGCGGGTGGCGAACAGCTCCACCTCGGGCCGGAACGGCTCCAGGGGATGGCCCGAAATGAAAAAGCCCAGGACTTCCTTCTCCTTGCTCAAGCGTTCCGCCTCCGACCAGGGCGGTACATCAGGCAGCACCGGGGGCCTAACCCGCTGCTCCGATGGCTCTCCGAACAGTGAGCCCTGCCCCGCCTCCCGTTCCTGCTGGTGAAGCTGGGCCTCCGCGAGGAGCGCATCGAGCGCCGCCAGCAGCGCGCTCCGATCGCGCCCGCCCGCCAGGGAGTCGCACGCGCCGGCCGCGGTCAGCGACTCCAGCACCCGCTTGTTGCAGAGGCGAAGATCGATCCGCCCCGCCAGGTCTCCCAGGTGCTCGAAGGGACCCTCCCGCCGCGCCGCCAGGATTGACTCGATCGCCGAGCGTCCGACGTTGCGGATGGCGCCCAGCCCGAACCGGATCCGCTGGTCCCCGACGACGGTGAACTTGAAACCCGACTCGTTCACATCAGGAGCCAGCACCTCGAGTCCCATCTCCCGCGCCTCGAGGATGTACTGCACCACCTTGTCGGTGTTGCCGATTTCCGAAGACAGGAGCGCCGCCAGGAACTCGGCGGGATGATAGACCTTGAGCCACGCGGTCTGATACCCCAGGATCGAATACGCCACCGAGTGGGACTTGTTGAACCCGTAGCGGCCGAAGGTCTCGATCTGCGCCGCCAGCTCCCCGGCGAGCTTCTTCGGATGGCCCTGCGCGATCGCCCGCTCGATGAATTTCGAGAGCTCCTTCCGAATCAGCGCGTCGTCCTTCTTCCCCATTGCCTTACGGAGCACGTCGGCCTCCGCCAGGGTGAACCCGGCGAAGACATTCGCGATCCGCATCACCTGTTCCTGATACGTGATCACGCCGTAGGTCGGCTCCAGGATCTCGCGCAGCAGCGGGTGCGGATAGGTCACCTCCTCCAGGCCGAGCCGGCGCCGGATGAACACCGTGTGCATCCCGGCGTCGAGCGGCCCGGGCCGGAGCAGGGCGTTGGAGGCGACCAGGTCGTCGAACCGGTCGCACTTCATCGCGCGCAGCGTGTCGGCAGCGAGCGGCGACTCGAATTGGAAAACCCCCGCGGTGCGGCCGTCGCGGAACAGCGCGTAGACCGCGGGGTCGTCGTAGCGAAGCGCGCTCAGATCGGGCCGCTGCCCGGTACGGGCCTCGATCATCGCCAGCGCGTCGTGAATGACCGTCAGGGTCTTGAGGCCGAGGAGATCCATCTTGAGCATGCCCACGGCCTCGAGCGCCCCCATCTCGAACTGGGTGATGATGATGTCCTCGCCGTTCGCGCTCTGGCTCGCGCCCCCCCCCCCCCCCTTGGTCGGCGCGGTGCACACCGGCACATATTCCTGGAGCGGGCCGGGGGCGATCACCACACCGGCGGCGTGCACCGACGCGTGCCGCGAAATCCCCTCCACTCTCGAGCTCAGCGTGACCATCCGCTCGTAAAGCGGCGACTGCTTCACCAGGTCGCGCAGCTCATCGACCCGCTGCACCGCCTCGGGAATGCTCAGGCTGTACGCCGGCCCCGAGGGAATCAGCTTGGTGAGCCGGTCCGCCTCGCCGGGCGGGATCTTGAGGACCCGCGCCACGTCCTTCACCGCCGCCCGCGCCTTCATGGTGCCGAAGGTGATGATCTGCCCGACGCTGTCGCGCCCGTAGCGCTCCCGCACGTATTCGATCACTTCGCCCCGGCGCTCGAAGCAGAAGTCGACGTCGATGTCGGGCATGGTGATCCGCTCGGGATTCAGGAACCGCTCGAACAGCAGGTCGAACTGGAGCGGATCCACGTCGGTGATCCGCAGCGCGTAGGCTACCAGGGAGCCGGCCACCGAGCCGCGTCCGGGTCCCACGGGGATGCCCCGATCCCTGGCTGCCCGGATGAAATCCTCGACGATGAGGAAATAACCTGCATACCCGGCGTTGGTGATGACGGAGAGCTCGTAGTCGAGTCGTTCCCGGGCCGCGGGGGGCAGGGGATCGCCATAGCGCTCCCGGGCGCCCCGCTCCGCCAGGTCGCGGAGCAGGATGTTCTCGTCGTCATAACCCGCTGGCTTCGGAAATGTCGGCACGTAATAGCGTCGCTCGAAATCGAACTCGCAGAGCTCGGCCACCCGCGCGGTGTTATCGAGAAGCTCGGGATGGTCGGGGAACAGGCCCCGCATCTCCGCTTCGCTCTTGACGTACGATTCCTGTCCGGTAAACCGGAATCGCTTGGGATCGTCGAGGTCGGAGCCGGTCCCGATCGCGAGGAGCACATCATGCGCTTCCGCATCCTCGCGCCGGAGATAGTGGGCGTCGTTGGTCGCGACCACTCCGAGGCTGAGCTCGCGCCCCAGCCGGAGCATGCCCTCGGTGACCTCGCGCTCGCCGGGAATCCCGTGCTCCTGCACTTCCAGCCAGAAACCCTCCGGCCCGAAGAGCCTCGCGAACCACTCGGCGGATGCTCTTGCCGTGTCGTAGCGGCCCAGCCGGAGCCACTGGGCCACCTCGCCCGAGAGGCACGCCGCCAGGCACACGATGCCTTCGGAGTACTGGGCCAGGACGTCCTTGTCGATCCGGGGGCGGCGATAGAAACCCTCCAGGAACCCGATCGAGGCGAGCCGGATCAGGTTCTGGTACCCGGTCCGGTTGCGCGCGAGCAGGACGAGATGGCTGTACTCCTTGGGAGCGTCGGGGGGCTTCTGCTGGGAGCGGCGGTCACCGAAGGCGAGATAGGCCTCGAAGCCGAGGATGGGACGAAGCCCCTTCGCCTTCGCGGCGGCGTAGAAACTCCAAGCGGCGTACAGGTTGCCGTGATCGGTGATCGCGAGGCTGTCCATTCCCAGGCGGGTGGTGTGATCGACGAGATCGTCGATGCGAATTGCCCCGTCGAGGAGAGAGTACTCGGTGTGGGTATGGAGATGCACGAAGGACATCGCAGCGGGCAAGCTATCGGCTCCATCGGAGATTGTCAAAAGTCATTGGCGTGCCTTAACTTAGGATAATGAACCCAGCACCAGAGAAGGCACTGTGGCGGCTCGGTCCGCGGCGGCTCGGCGCGAGGCTTTGGACCGGGTTAACGGGGGTTACCCTGGTTGCCTGTGGTGGTAGTACCGATCCGAACGGCAATGATCTCCCTCCTCCCAGCGAGGCCTGCGCGACGCAACCGGTGACCCAGTTGGCGCCCGGGGAGCACGTGGTACTGGATCCCGCGACGACCGCCGGGTGCTTGCGAGTTCCCGAGGCCGGTTCCGCCGGTGCGTTGCATCTCGTGGTGCTGGCCTCGACCAACGGCACTCGGAGCGGCACGGGGATTCAGGGAACCTATCTTTTTCGCGCGAGTCGGCCCTCGACGGCAGCGGCGGCAGAAGCCGGGGCGTTAGCCGGTGGATCGGCGCTCGGCGCTCGGGGCTCGGCACTGGGCGCCTTCGTGCTCACCGATTGGAGACTTGGTGGTAAGCGGGCTGCCGAGTTCGATGGGACGCTGCGGGAGCGAGAGCGCTCCAGGCTGTCCGATCCCCGCTATCAGCGGCCGTCGCTGACCCCACCGCCTGCTGTCACGATGGCGCCGCCGCTCGGCGATGTAAGGACCTTCAAGGCCTGCGCCAATCTGCAATGCTCGAGCTTCACCAATGTGACGGCCACGGCGCGGTACGTCGGCGAGCACGCCGCGATCTACTACGACAACAACGCTACCTTCGACATACCGTCCAATTCGGATCTCGCCGAGCTCGGTGGCGCGTTCGACACCTATCACTACGCCATCGACACGACCGCGTTTGGGAGGGAGTCCGATATCGATGCGAATGGGGTCGTGATCATCCTGATGACCAAAGCGGTCAACGACCTCACGCCGGACTGCGAGGATGGCCGGGTGGTCGGCTTCTTTTTCGGCGGCGATCTGCTTACCGGGCCGAACTCGAATCGTGCCGAGGTGTTCTACACCCTGGTGCCCGCCCCCCAAAGCTCGAGTTGTTCGGCCGTGTCCAAGCGGCTGGCGATCAACAATCTGAAGCCGACCCTGATCCACGAGTTCCAGCACATGATCAGCTTCAACCAGCACGTGCTGATTCGGTCGGGGCTTTCGGAAGACGTGTGGCTGAATGAGGCGCTGGCTCACTTTGCCGAGGAGCTGGGTGGCCGGCAGATTCCCGACGCGGAATGTACCCCGTTCGGCTTTCCCTCCTGCCGCTCGCAGTACATCAGCGGCACGATCATCAATGCCTACGAGTACGCCGAGGATACCGACACGAGCTACCTGGTCTTTCCTAACACGGGGACCGGGACCCTACCCGATCGGGGCGCCGGCTGGCTCTTCCTCCGCTGGGTCCTCGATCAATTCGCGGCCGACACGATTCTGGGGACCGATCTGAGCCGCCTGCTGGTGGCCACCGCCGCGACCGGGGCCGGCAACGTGGCGACGGCGACCGGCGGCAGCTTCCCCACCATGGTGCCGGAGTGGCTGATGGCGATCTATCTCGATGACGGCACCGAGCTCCCGGAGGAGCCGACCGGCCGGCTCCGGTACAAGAGTTGGGGCCTCCGCGCGATCTGGTCGAATCCCCAGAACTTCACGCGGGGATTTCCCCTGGTGCCCCCCACGATCACGGGATCCTTCTCGAAAGGCGGGCCACTGAAAGCGGGCTCGGGCCAGCATTTCCTGGTGAGCCAGTCGAGCCTGGGCCCTCCGATCGACCTGCAGGTACTCCGGAACTCGGCCGGCACGGCGCTCGACCCGCAGCTGCAAGCGAGGTTCGGGATCGTGCGGATTCGGTGAGACGGCGCCGGCTCGTCATGGGGCTGCTCATCGGCGCGGCGGTGCTGATCCTCGGTTACGGGACCGCGTACGTGGCGAGCGCCGACGTGCGCTACCTAACCCGCGCCGGCATCGAGCAGACCGTCATCCTGCAGAAGCGCCGGCCGATCGCAACGCTGATCGCCGACCCCAGGGTCGATCCGGAAACCCGGGCGTACCTGCAGCTCGTGCTCGCCGTGCGGGAACACGCCGCGGAGCTGGGTCTCGACGCGGGGGAGACCTACACCCAATACAGCGATGTGGGCCGCGACACCCTGCTGCTGGTGCTCTCGGCCTCGCCCAAGAGCTGCATCTGCCCCAAGACCTGGAAATACCCGATCGTGGGGCGAATCCCCTACAAGGGCTTCTTCGACGTCAGCATGGCGCAGCGGGAGGCGGTCAAGCTCGAGAGCCAGGGGTACGATATCTCCCTCCGCCCGGCTGCCGCGTATTCGACCTTGGGCTGGTTCGAGGACCCGCTGCTCTCGACCGCGCTGGTCAAGGATTCGGTCGAGCTTGCCGCCACGGTCTTCCACGAGCTCGCTCATAACACGCTCTACATTAAGAGCGCCACGCCGTTCAACGAGAGCTTCGCCCAGCTGGTGGGCTATCGCTCGGCGGAAGAGTTCTTCCGGGTTAGGAGCGACACGCTGCTGGCCCGGCGGGCGGCCGACCGCTGGCACGACGAGATCGTGCTGGGGGAGTTTTACCGGGATCTCCTCGGTCAGCTGGAGGCGTTCTACGCTGGCAAGCCCCAGGGCGACTCGCTCGAGGCCGGCCGCTTGGCGATCGGGCGCTGGGCCCGGGAGCAGCTGGAGGGACCGTTCGGGGCCCGCTTCCGGACGTTTCGGGTGGGCCGGCTCGCGGCCCGGCCGATCAACAATGCCGCCCTGGTCGGCGTTCGCATCTACCGCACCCAGCTCGACTGGTTCGACCGGTGGTTCGAGCAGCACGGGCGAAGCGTCAAGGCGAGCGTCAGCGCCATGCGCGCGTTAATGGAGAACGTGCCGGGGGATTCGGTGTTTGTGCGGTTCGAGCGGGCGCTGGACCCGACCCGCTAGCAGGGAGTAGGGTGTAGGGAGTAAGCAGTAGGGAACGGCATTACCATTCAGGTCCTATTCCCTCCTCCCTTTCCCTATTCCCTGTGACCATGCCCGCCGCTAGCCTGATCTCCGACCTCTCCGATTTCCTGAGGATTCCCAGCATCAGCACGCTCCCCGATCACGCGGACGACTGCCGCCGCGCTGCCCAGTGGCTGATGGACCGGTTTCGCACGTTGCGCTGCCCCGTCGTCGACCTGATCGAGGGCAACGGCCATCCGGTCGTTTGGGCCGAGAGTCCGAAGGTGCCGGGTAAGCCAACCGTGCTCTGCTACGGCCACTACGACGTCCAGCCGGTCGATCCGCTCGACGAGTGGATCTCGCCCCCGTTCGAGCCCACGGTACGCGACGGCAAGCTCTACGCCCGCGGCGCGGTGGACGACAAGGGCCAGGTCTTCACGCTGCTCAAAGCGTACCAATCGGTGCTCGACGCCAAGGGGAAACCGCCGCTCAACGTGCACTTCATCATCGAGGGGGAAGAGGAGTGCGGGGGCAAGGTGATCTTCGACCTGTTGGGTGACCAGCCGGAGCGGACCATGGTGGACGCCGTACTCGTGGCCGACATGGGGTACTATGCGCCGGGAATTCCCGCGGTGTATACCGGGCTCCGCGGTATTTGCTACGCCGAAATCCACCTACGCACCCTGCAGCGTGACCTCCACTCCGGCACCTATGGCGGGGTGGCGCCGAATGCGATCGAGACCATGGTCCGGCTCCTCAGCGATCTCAAGAGTCGCGCCGGCCGGATCAACATTCCCAGACTCTACAAATCGGTGATTCCGCCCTCCAAGGTGGAGCGGAAGGCGTGGAAGCGGCTGTCGTTCAAAAAGCAGCGGTACCTGCGCGAGGAGGTGACCGCTCGCGCCCTGACCGGGCTCAAGGGATTCTCGGTGCTGGAGCGGACCTGGGCACTGCCGACGCTCGAGATTCACGGGATCCGGGGCGGATTCACCGGTGAGGGCGCGAAGACCGTGATCCCGGCCCAGGCGGTCGCCAAAGTGAGTCTCCGGTTGGTACCCGGGCATACCTACCAGAAGGCCGGAAAGTGGTTAACCCGCGCGGTGAAGAAGCTCGCGCCGGGCCACGCCGACGTCGAAGTGAAGCTGCTCCATGGCGGCGACCCGGTCCTCTGCGATGTCACCCATTCCGCGTTCCAGGTCCTCGACGAGGCCTTCGAGCAGGTGGTGGGCCGACCGACCGTCCCGGTGCGCGCGGGTGGCTCGATCCCGGTGGTCCCAGCCCTGCAGCGGGGCGGCGCGCCGGTGCTGCTCACGGGGATTGGCTTGCCCGACGACGGGCTGCATTCCCCCAACGAAAAGGTGAACGTGCAGCAGATCGAAGACGGGATTGCGGTCTTTGGGAAGTTTTTTGAGCTGTTCGCGAATAGGAGGTAGTAAGTAGGAGGTAGTAAGCAGGGAACAGCCTCTGTCGGTGCAGGGATCCTGCTCCGGGAAGTGTTGTCCCTACTCACTACCTCCTACTTACTACCTCCTATTCTTCAGGCGCCGGCCGCTTGTGCCCGCCGGAATAGCGCGCTTCGGTGCGCGCGTGCAGCTCGTCGATCCCGATCACGGCGCGCACCGAGGCGATGATACCGGCCACCACGTCGTCGGCCCAATAGGGATCGGGTCGCTGGTCGGCCGGCAGATCGCGGGCTTTCTCCTCCAGAAAGGCGATGGCGGTCGCAATCCACTCGGCCTGGGCCCCTTCGACCAGCGCCCACGAGGCGGTCGAGCGCAGCTCGCGATCGGCGAGCTCCTGGAGCAGCCGTTCGATTCCGCGGGTTACCGGAGGCTTGCGCAGCCGCTCGGCGGTGAGGGTGAGCACGGTAGCCCGCTCGGTTTCCTGCGGCTCGGGAAGCGGAGCCAGGTAGTGTCGCTGATCGGCCACCATCTCGGCGAGGCGCACACAGACGGCCCGGATGGCCGGAGTGAGATCGGCCGGCACGTCGCGGGCCCAGCTCGCCGCGGCGCGGAGGATGTCGGCTACCTTGGCGTCGGCCAGTGCCTCGAGCTTCTTCTGGTCAACCACCCCCATGGAACGGAAAATAAGCGAGTAGGAGTTCGCGAGGAGGACCTCCCTACTCGCGGACTCCTGCTCGCGGTTCCCTGATCTCTGCCTCGAACACCTCGCCGAATGCGGCCACGACGGCTTCCCGGGTCTGCTCCCAGGGGTTCCCCAGATCGGGCCGCTCGCGGACCACGCTGGTCATCCGCACGTCGGGAATCCCGCAGGGGACGATCAGGTCGAACAGCGTGAGATCGGTCGACACGTTCAGCGCGAATCCGTGCATGGTCACCCACTGCTTCACGTGAATCCCGATGCTCGCGATCTTCCGTTCGGCGCCGGTCGCTCCGGTCCACACCCCGGTCTTACCGGGATTCCGGGTGGCCGCGATCGCGAGCCGGGCCAACGTCGCGATCAGGGCGGCCTCGAGCTGCCGCAGGTACCAGTGCAGGTCGGTCCGCCAGCGGGTTAGGTCCAGGATCGGGTAGCCGACCAGCTGGCCGGGAGCGTGCAGGGTCACGTCGCCGCCGCGCTCGACCTCGAACCGGGACAGCCCGCGGGCCTCGAGGAGGTCGGGAGGGAAGGGAAGGCTGGTCGTCTGGGTGGCCCGCCCCAGGGTGACCACCGGCTCATGCTCGACCAGGAGCAGGCGATCGTCGTCGATTTCCCCGGCCGCGCGGCGGCGGCAGAGCGAGCGCATGTACTCCAATACTTCACCATAGGGCCGGCGGCCCAGGTCTTCGACCACGATGGTGCGGGTCATCCGGTGCGAGCCTCGCGGCGCCGCGGGAGCCGGCGCCACAGCAATACGCTCGCGGCCGCGGCGAGCGCCGCGAGGGCAAGCAGACCCGGTCGTCCTAAGGCGCGATCGATCGGAAGGGTGACGAGCGAGATCACAAACGAGCCCAGGCCCGTGATCATCGCGAGCATTGCCTGCCGCCAGGGATTCTGGATGGGACCGAGAACCAGATAGGTAGCGGCGCCGGCCGCGATGATCCCGCCGAAAGTCCCCAGCAACAATACCAGCGCTGGAGCGGACGAGAGACTCGGCCCAGCGGGCCCGCCGGGCGGCTGAAGCGTCCGCACCGTCCACGTCACCGTCGCCTGCAGCGCGAGGCCCACCAGAATGCCCAGCCCGAGCGAGCGGAATACCAACCCCACCGGATCGCCGGCCCTCTCCGAAACGTCTCCCCCTTCACCAC
>JBQTHV010000106.1:0-8630 GCA_052389555.1 Gemmatimonadales bacterium
AGCGCGCCCTGAGGGACTCGAACCCCCAACCCTCAGATCCGAAGTCTGATGCTCTATCCAGTTGAGCTAAGGGCGCCCGATCCCCGGGGAAGCTAGACCTGGGCCAGCCCCGCCGCCAGAGCCTAGATTGCGGCATGCAGCACTCGCCGTTCCCGCCGCTCCCTTGTTATCCCTGTCCGCATCACTCCGCCTGCTGTGCGCACGGGACCACGTTATCCGATGACGAGGCGGAGGCCATCCTCGAGGCGCACGGGCCCGAGGTCGTCTACCAAACCCGGACCGGCGATTGGCGCACTCGGGTCCGCAACCACCGCTGCGTGTTCCTGGCCGACAACGTCTGCAGGATCTACAATCAGCCGTACTATCCCGCGGTTTGCCGGGGATTCCCCTGGCTCGACGCGGAAACCGGCGGGCCGTACGAGTATGACCGGGATATTTGCCCGGAATTCGTGAAGCGGCCCGAGCTTTACCAGATCAATCCCTACACCCCGATTCTCCTCCCAGAAGTCTCACGGAGCACGAATACGATGCCGAAGGCCAGCGCCGCAACGGCGATCCCAAACCACTGAATCGCATACATGAGGTGCGGCCCTGCATCCAGCGAAGGCGGCTCGGCCCGGAAGGGATATACCCGTCCACGGATGGTATGGGCCACGCCCGTATCGGGCGGCTGGGCGATGAGATAGACCGGCGCGATGGGATACGGGAGCCGCGCGCGCATCGCCCCGAGATCGAGACTCTTCCAGGTCTCGCGGCCTCCTCGCGTGATCGGTGCACCGTCGCCCCGATTGGGGACCGGGACGAGCATTCCCGTGACCTCCACCGTTCCGGCCTCAGGCCACTGTGCCGAGCCCGGTTCCGCGGCATCCGGGGCGGGGACGTAACCCCGATTCACCAGAATCGCGGTATCCACGCCGGGAATGCGCAGCGGCGTCACGACCTGGACCGCAGGCACACCCTGCACCACCCGGCCGCGCAAGAGGAACTCCCGCGATTCGTCGTACCGGCCGGTGACTTGGGCCCGGCGATTCGGCGCCAATCTCCCGTCGCCCGGAATCACCATCGGGGGCATCGCCCGAACGAGACGGGCTTCCTCATTGGCGGCCTTGCGCTGCTCGTGGCGGCGAAGCTGCCAGATGCCCAGCCCCACTGCCGCGGCGGCCACGATCAGGGTTATCAGAAAGAGGACAGTGCGACCTACCGAGAGTACACCAGCCTCTCCGCTGACTTTCGGCGTATCGATCATAAGTCGTGTTCAACGGCCAAGATAGCACGTCTCAAGACACGCGGCCCGTCCCTTGCGCGTAGCCGCCTGGGAGTCTGACTTCTCAGGGAGGTCGTCATGCTCGGTACTCGGCGCTCGGCACTCGGCGCTCGGCATTTGGCGCTCACGGCCATACTTGCGGTGGCGATGCTCATCCCATCTCTCGCGTCGGCTCAAAGGCGGCGCGGGCTCGAAGACGTAACCCGCTCGGACCGGCATGGGTTCTGGCTCTCGATCGGGGCGGGAGCCGGATGGGAGAGCTATCGATTCGATACTCCCAGCGACTGGACGGACAGCCAGATGGCCCCCTCCCTGTGGCTCGCGCTGGGCGGTACCGTGAATCAGCACCTTCGCCTGGGGGCGGAGCTCAATGCCTGGGTTCACGAAAACTTCGACGAGGAAAGCGGCCTGAATGTCACCGAGTCCCTGGGGGGCGCGCTCCTGGTCGCCCAATTCTATCCGATGAGCAGGCAGGGCCTGTTCTTCAAGGGTGGGCTCGGCATCAGCCGGAGTGCGGCCGACGTGGAAGGTCCCGGCGGCAACGTCGGCGAAACCGGTTTTGCGGCGCTCGGCGGTGCGGGTTATGAGATCCGCCTGGGCCGCAACGTGTTTCTCACCCCGTCGCTCAACTTCATGCACCACTGGAGCGGCGATCGCGACGCCCCGGAAGGCCAGCTCCGCGAGCGGGTGCTTACGGTAGGGGTGGCGTTCACGTTCCAACCAGGACGGTAAGACGGTAAGACGGTAAGACGGTAAGACGGTAAGACGGTAGGAAACAGCCGAAGGCCGCCTGGGGTACCATGGCGGCCTTCCGCATTTACTTCTTACCGCCTTACCGCCTTACCGCCTTACCGCCTTACCGCCTTACCGCCTTACCGTCTTACCGCCTTACCGTCACCAAATCCTCGTCGCCCGCTCCACCTTGACCGGTCGGGTGAATTTCTGTCCGCCGATCTCGAGTACGACGAGATAAGTTCCCGGATCCACCGTCGGCCCACCACCGCCGCCACCTCCGCCTCCACCTCCGCCTCCACCTCCGCCACCGCCTGGGCCGCCGCCTGGGCCGCCGAAAAGGGCCTGAATCGCCTGGAAGCCGCCGAGCGCCTGGATCAGGGGGTTACCGCCGAATCCACCGCCACCGCCGCCACCACCACCGCCGGGACCGGCGCCGATTGGATTCCCCTCAGCGGGCCGTGCCACGAACGTCGGCAATCCGGGCTGGGCCGGCCCCCCTCCTCCGAACCCGCCGCCACCGCCTCCAAATCCTCCTCCGATATTCCCGGACAGCAGATTGTTCTTGAGCGAATCGAGCGGAGCACGGTCCTGCCCGGCGGCTACCAGCGAGTCGACCGCCCGATTCATCCGCGCCACGAGTGCCGCGCTGTCGCGCTTCTGCGCCGGAGAGAGAGCCGGGCGCGCTGGGGGGCGACCCTGGAAGCCCCACACGACTCGATGGACACCGCGAGAAGTCGGAGCCTGGAGCGTGCGAATCGTGTCCCCCGCCGCATCCACGATCGCGATGCGAGCCCGGCCCGACGGAGCGCCCTCGCCGATCCGATAGACGATTTCCGCGCCGTAAGGCGGGGAGTTGATCCGGAAGACCTGGTGGCCGCTTCCGCCGCCACCACCGCCCAGTTCGCCTTCCTGACTGGACGCGAACTGCCAGGCGGTCTTGGGCTCGAAGAGATGCACCGAAGCGGCGATCACGGATTCATTGAGCTGGGAGAGCGGCGCGATGTCCACGATCCAGAACGCCCGGCCGTGGGTCGCCGCGATCAGCTCCCGGTCGCGCGGATGGATCTTGAGATCGTGCACCGGCACCGTGGCCAGGCCCGACATGAACGGCCGCCACGAGGCCCCTCGATCGGTCGAGACGTAAGCGCCGATCTCGGTTCCCCCGAACAGGACGTTCCGGTTGTTGGGATCCTCGCGGATCACATGCACGTAGTTGAGCCCGCCCTTGGGCAGGTTGTTGACAATGGAGCGGAAGTTCTTGCCGTAGTCGTTGGTGACGTACGCGTACGGTGTGAAGTCGCCGTTCCGGTGATTATCGAAGGTGACGTAGAAGGTGGCCTCGTCGGCGTACGACGGCTCGATCCGGCTCACGTAGGTCCCGGCGGGCACGCCCGGGAATTGCCCGGTCAGGTCTTCCCAGGCTCCCCCGTCGTTGCGGGTTAACCAGACTTTGCCGTCGTCGGTCCCCGCCAGGAGCAGTCCAGCCCGGATCGGCGACTCGTTGAGTGACACGATCGTGGCATGGGTCTCGGCACCGGTCGCGTCTATGGTGATGCCGCCGGTGGTCCGGGTGCTGACCCGGATCTTTATCGTATCCCGCATCGTCAGGTCGGGGGAGATCGGGAACATCTCGTCCCCGCCCTTGAGCGACTTCATGACCCGATTCGAGCCGGCGTAGAACACCCGCTGGTTGTGGGAAGAGAGGAGGAACGGGGTGTTCCAGTTCCACCGGAGCTGGAGATCGAGCGAGTCCTGCGTCGCGCGCCGCCGGAGCTCGGCGATGAGGGCATTCTGCTCGCGGGTGGCGGCCTTCGTGGTGTCGCCCCGCACTGCGATGATGGAGTCCTGCCACTTGAGGTACCCCGGCCGCCACTGGGGCTTGGCGAGGCCGGTCCGCTCACCGGTGGCGAGGTTCAGCCGATACATATTGCCGCCCTGCGACTCGCCATAGACGATGGTGGGGTCGTCCGCATTCTGGGCGGTCACGAACCCGTCACCGCCGCCGATGTTGAACCAGTTCGCGTTGGTGATCACTCCTCGACGCCGGCTGGGACCGCACCAGGAACCGTTGTCCTGGAAGCCGCCGCAGATCCGGTAGGGCACCCCGTAATCGAAGCTCACGTTGTAGGGCTGGCCGACCGGGAGAATCTCGAGCTCTTCCCAGTTGCCGCCCCGGTCCCAGGTCTGGTACACGCCGCCGTCGTTCCCTTCGACCATGCGATTGGGATCGTTGGGATCGATCCACTGCGCGTGGGTGTCGACGTGAATGCCCTGGGTGCCGGCCCGCACCGTCTTCCCGCCGTCCGGCGAGAACACTCGCGGTGTCGAGGAGAAGTAGACTCGCTCAGGATCCCTGGGATCGACCCGTACCTGAGAGTAGTAGAACGGCCGCACGTTCTGGGGTGCCATCCGGGCCCAGGTCTTCCCGCCGTCGTTCGACCGGTAGAGACCGCTGAGCCGCTGCTGGGGCCGGGCGCCTGCGGCGGGTCTCGGGTTAGGTGCCGTGTCGGCCTCGACCATCGCGTAGAGCACCTGCGGGTTGCTCCGGGCAATGGCGAATCCGATCCGGCCTTTCATGGTCTCGGGGAACCCGCCGCCCTTAATCTCGGTCCAGGTAGCTCCGCCGTCAGTACTCTTCCACAGGGCGCTGCCGGGTCCGCCGCTCCGGAGGAAGTACGGCCCGCGGATCCGCTCCCAGCTCGCCGCGTATACCACGTCGGGATTCGACGGATCGAGCGCAACGTCGATGAACCCGGCCCGATCACTGATGAACTTGATGAGCTGCCAGGTCTGGCCAGCGTCAGTGGTCTTGTAGAGCCCGCGTTCCGGATTGGTGCGCCAGATGGCGCCGGACGCCGCGACGTACACGATGTTGGGATTGGTCGGGTGGACTACGATCCGGCCGATGGTCTCCGTCTTCTCGAGGCCCATCTTTTTCCAGGTGATTCCACCATCAGTGGATTTGAAGATCCCGCCGCCGGGAGAAACCGAGTTCCGGGCGTTGGGCTCGCCGGTCCCGAACCAGACCTGATTCGTGTCGGACGGTGCGATGGCGAGCTGGCCGCCGGAGATAACGCCTTCATCACCATTGCCACCGAAGACGAGCCGGAAGGTCGTGCCGGCATTGGTGGTCTTCCAGACGCCGCCGGTGGCCGCAGCGACGAAGAACGTGCGCGAGGGGCTCGGAATCCCTACGACGTCGCTGATCCGGCCGCCCATGTTGGCGGGACCGACGTTGCGCCACCGGAGGTTGGCAATGAGGGCCGAATCGACCCGGGCGGTGGGAACCTGGCTTGGCAAAACCCCGGGGACGGCAAGCAGGATTGCGGAGGCGATGCCGGCACCCCGGACGACGGACGGGAACATGCGCATGGACAACTCGCAGGTATGTGGTTGGCTGGATGGCCTGGTACGGCGCTCTATCTACGAACTTAGACCGCGATATGTTGGGGGGGACGGACAGGCGGACAGGCGGACAGGCGGACAGACGGTCAGAGGGTCAGACGCTCGAGGGTTCGGGCCTGTACGGCTGTCCGTCTGTCCGTCTGTCCGTCTTAGAAAAGCCGGATCTGCACCCGCGCCAGTCTCCCAGGCTCCGGCAGCCGGCACTGATCGTAGAGCGCCTTGTTGCCGATGTTGTCGACGGCGACCCGGGCCTCGAGCTGCGAGAAGAAGCCGGTGCCATCCCCCCGAATCCGGAACTGCCGAGCGACATCGCTGTTGAGCACCGCGCCTGCCGGCAATCCGGCTTCATCGCCGGTTGCCGGATCCAAGCAGAACTGGGTCCCGGTGTAGCGCAACTCAGCTCCGATTCGGAGACCGAGCGGGGAGGGAAGCAGGAGCCCTCCGCTGATCCCTCCGAAGACCTCCGGCAGATTCTCGGGTCTTGCCGTGGTTCCGGCTTCCGGGTCCGACAGCTTCACCGATTGCAGCGTGAGATCCCCGCGCAGGTCGAGCCGGCCCAGTACGGTCGAAGCGACCAGCTCGAGACCGTGGCTGGTGAGCCGGTCGCGATTCACCCGCATGAATCGCTGGTCCGGCAAGATGATCCGGACGACCGCGTCGTTCAGCTGGTGCCGGAATCCAACGACCTGGAACTCGGTGTAGTCGCCCACCCGAACGGTAGCTCCCGCCTCGGCGGCGACCAGGTTCTCGGGCCGGAGCTCCGGGTTAGGCGCGAACCGGTTGAGCGATCCCGAATACAGCTCGCGCAGCGAGGGGAACCGGCCCCGCCGGCTCACCCCGCCGTGGGCCTGGAGATAGCCATCATACAGGACCGCGGTCGCGCCGATCCGGGTCCCCCATTCCTTCAGCGTGGGCTGGCCGGGCTCGCGCCCTCCGGTCTCGGGAGTCTGCGCGATATCATACGCTCCCCCGAGGCTGAGCCGGAGCACATTGAGTCTCCCGCGATTCTCGAAGAGCCGCCAGACCGTTTCGACCCCCAGACTGGCGAGCCGCTGCCGGTAGCGCGCTTCGGCAGTCCCGCCCGCGCCATCGGGTAGAAACTCATCATGCCGGACTTCCGCGATCGTGAACGCCGATCGCAGGTCGCCCTTGAGGCCCAGGGTTTGGTCGCCCAGGAGTCGCAGCGTGATGGTGCGGTCGTTGCCATCTTCGAACCCGGCCGGTTGCTGGTAGCTGCGCGACGTGTAGGCATCGATCTCGGTGCGACCCCAGTCAACCCCGATGCTGGCTTCGAGGTCACCGCGTCCGCCGAATGGAGACCGGCGATCCCCGGTGCCGCCCGAGAGCACCGCCAGGGTGCGAGCGACATGCGGGTATCGCCAGAAGCGGGCGTCATCGTATCCCAGCTCGGCCGCAATGCCGCGCTCGCCGCGGAAGGTGGAGCCCGAGACGGAGAACCATTGGCCCTTGCCGCCCTCATAGCGAACGGCCCCGAATCCGTCGAGCAGCCGCGAATCGGTGTTGAGTCTCAGATCCGGGTCCGGCCCCGGCTCGGTGATTCCCCGGGCGAGCGGCAGGCCGGGCGAGTCGCGGTAGCTCATCCCGCCGCGTACCAGCCAGAAGGAAGACCCCTGATCGATCGGAACGGTGACGCTCGCCGAACCGCCGTAGGTTCCGACGTGATCGAGCCCGGACGCCACTTCCGCCGTCGCCGCCGGCGGCCGATAGGAAGCACGGCCCACGCTGATCTCCACAATCCCGCCCAGCGTGTTAGGACCGTAGAGCATTGAGGAGAGGCCCCGGACGAACCGCACCTCCTGGAATCCCGCGGCCGGAATGATCGAGACATCGGCCTTGGCATCCCAGGCAAGATTGATCGGTACGCCATCGACCAGCACCGCGACCTGGCGCGACTCTGAGCCGCGAGCCGACAATTCGGCCTCGCCGCGGCTGTTTCGCCGAACGTGGAGGAAGGGCAGTTGGCGGAGTACCTGTTCCAGGGTCGGCGCGGAGGGAAGCGGGAGCGAGTCGATTCGGAGCCGGACCCCGCTGGCCCCCCCCACGGTGAGGATCGGTCCGGCAACCCTCACCTGCACGTCTTCGAGCTTCGTGGTATCGGCCCGGGTGGTGTCCGGCGTTTGAGCCGAGAGAACAGCCGAATTCGCAAGGGAACCGGCCGCAGCCAGGGAGATGATCCCGATCCGATGGCGTCGCTTGTGCATCCGGAACCGTTTCAGGTGACTGAGGATTCTGATGGCTAGTGACCTTTCCCGGCAAGCCGGGGGTTGTCCGTCTCTGTTCCGTTGACCGCTAAGCCCTTACGGACTATACTGTTGCGGTCATCGCGCCCTGGTGGTGGAACTGGTAGACACGCTATCTTGAGGGGGTAGTGCCGAAAGGCGTCGCGGTTCGAGTCCGCGCCAGGGCATAACCACAGTGAAAAGTGAAAAGTGCAACGTGAAAGGGACCGAGGAGCAGGTCCTTCCTGATTCCCTTTTCACTTTTCACCTTTCACCTTTCACCTGCGGTCCTGCCACTGTAGCTCAGCGGTAGAGCTCTCGATTCGTAATCGAGTGGTCGTCGGTTCGATTCCGACCAGTGGCTCTCTGTTACTGTTTGTCGTACACCGTCTTCCGGGTCGTCATCTCACCGCCTTGCCCCGGACGGGTCGATTCCACGGTCATGGTCTTTCCGTCGGCGCTGAGAGTCCGAACGGTCTTGGTGGTGATCTGATTCTCTCCCATCATCGAGGTCGTCTCGATGACCAGGGCGTTCCCCTCCCAGCGGGCCTTGCTCTTTGACTCTCCGCCCCGGAAGCCGGGATTGGTGCTCTCCCGCCCGTCGAGGTAGTAGGTCTCCTTGCGGACCTGATCACCTACGGTCCGCTCGACCACCAGCTCGGTCGCCGTTTGAGTAAGTGTGATTGGGGCCATCATGCCACCCATGCCGCCCCCGCCCCCGCCCCCCCCACCGCCCATGGGGTCGCTCTTCTCCATGTTCATTTTCCAGGTACCGCTAAAGTTCGGCTTGGCCTGCGCGGTGGCCGTTGTGGCTGCAAAGACCGCGAGCAGGGAAGCCACCGAAAGGATCCGTCCAGACATACACGCTCCAAGGGTGGAAGGTACGAACCCAAATACGCGATGGTGGGCCTGGGCGTTGCGGCCCGGTCCTCGGCGCTCGGCCCTCGGCGCTCGGCAATACACCACGCTGGCCGAGTGCCGAGCCA
>JBQTHV010000107.1:0-2935 GCA_052389555.1 Gemmatimonadales bacterium
GGGAGAGCATGGTGTCGAGCCGCTCGTTGGTAACCTGGGCCGCGGCAGATAGCCGGGAGAGATTCCGCATCAGGCTGTCCGCCGTTTCCATGGTGCCGCTCAGCTTGAGCTCACTCAGCGTCGAGTCGAGCCGGCCCCGCAGCCGGCGCACCTCTTCCAGCGTCTGGGTCAGTTCGGCGCTCGGCCCGCTCCGCGGATTCGCGTAGAGGTTGGCCAGCCGCTGCACCGCGGCGAGGGTTTGCGACAAGTCTTCAGCGAGCCGTTTGTTGGCGATTTCCGCGATGCCCGCCAGCGCCTCGTTGGCCCGGGCGGTGAGATCGGGCCCGCCGGAGAGCAAGCCCCGCTCGATGGTCCCCTCGATGACCGCCCCTTCGGGCAACGCCTCCGGCGCCTGCCCCGGGTTCAGGTTGATCACCGCGTCGGCTACCAGGCCGACCGACGCCAGCGTCGCCGAAGCATCGCTCCGGGGCTGCACTTTCGGATCGAGATTGGCGCGAACCAGAACCCGCCCGTACTCCTGGAACTCGATGTCCTCGACCGTGCCGAGCACCACCCCCGAGACCTTGACCGGCGAGCCGCGCTTCAGGGTCTCCACCTCCGCAAACGCGATGGTGATCGTGGGAGCGCGCGACAACGTCCGGCCGCTCAGCCACATGGTGCCCACGATGAAGAGCGCCACCCCGACCAGGACCAGGGCGCCGACCGTGATTTCCTGCTTGTAATGGAGATCCATGAATCGGCTCAGGCCGGGAAGGTAGTGGTATCGAAATCCCGTTCCAGGAAGGCCCGGACCCGGGGATCGGACGACCGCCGGAATTCGTCCGGGGGCGCCTCCAGCACGATGGTGGAATCGTAGAGCAAGGCCAGCCGGTCCGCTACCCGGAAGGCGCCTCGCACGTCGTGGGTGACCATCACGCTGGTGACCCCGAGCTCCTGCTCCAGCCGCTTGACCAGATCGTCGATCACGTCGGCGTTCACCGGGTCGAGTCCGGAGGTCGGCTCGTCATAGAGGAGATACTTGGGCGAGCCCGCGATCGCCCGGGCGATGCCCACCCGCTTGCGCATCCCGCCGGAGAGCTGGGCGGGGAGCTTTTGCATCTCGTCCGGGTGCAAGTTCACCAGCCGGAGGCACTCCTGCACCCGCTCCCGGGCGTAGTCGAGATCGCGGTACTTGGCTTCGTCGCTGATCCCGAGCCGGACATTCTCGAACACATTCATCGAATCGAACAGCGCCCCGTTCTGAAAGACGTAGCCGATCCGAGTGCGCAGCTCGGCGAGCTGCTGGCGAGTAAGCGAGGGCACCGGCATGTCGTCCACCACCACCGAGCCGGCGTCGGGCCGGAGCAGGCCGTTGATGTGCTTGAGCAGGACGCTTTTGCCGGATCCCGACGGCCCCATTAGCGCGACGGTTTCGCCTTCCTGGACCTCAAATGTCACCCGGTCGAGCACGACCTGGTCGCCGAACTCCTTGCGGACTCCGTGCAGCGCGATCATCAGTGGAGCAGAATCCGGGCGAGCAGCGCATTGAGCAGCAGGATGACCACCGAGCTCGTCACCACCGCGGCGGTGGTCGATCTCCCGACCCCTTCCGCCCCCTGTTGAGTATTGAATCCCATGTAGCAGGAGATTACGCCGATGGCGCCCCCGAAGGATACTGCCTTGATCATCGAGTACCAGGCATCGAAGGGCCGCCAGTAGTACTGCGCTCCGTAGCGAAAATCCCAGTCGGTGAGGGGCAGCACCTCCTTGACGCTGATCCACCCGACTCCGACGGCCGTGACATTGGCGATGATCACCAGAAAGGGAAGCATGATCGTCGAGGCCAGCACCCGGGGGATGATGAGGTGCGAGGCGGGCGAGCGGCCCAGCGATTCCAGCGCGTCGATCTGCTCGGTAACCCGCATGGTGCCGAGCTCCGCCGCGTAGCGCGCACCCACGCGCCCCGCGAGGACTAGCCCGATCAGGACCGGACCGAGTTCCAGTACCACGGTCTCGACAATGAGGGTGCCCAGCACATAGAGCGGCAGACTGCTCTGCCACTGATACCCGGCCTGGAACGCGGTCACCGCGCCGGCGAAGGCGGAGATGAGCAGCACGATGAACAGCGAGCCGCCGCCCACATTGGCCGCCTCGGTGATGGTGCGCGGCAGCCAGATCCGCCACTCGAGCAGTCCCCGGAACCCCTCGACGATGAACAGCGCGAGCCTTCCCAGGTGCGCGAGGCCAAGCAGGATCAGGCGCCCGACGGCATGGAAGAACCGGGTGGGAGGTGACGGCATGGAAGGCTTATCTTGGGGACGAATGCCTCCGAAGTCCACCCCACCCGCGCCGCGGCGCATGGCGGAGTTTCGGCGCCGTCTGCTGGCCTGGTTCCGCCGTGAGGGACGCGAGCTTCCCTGGCGCCGCACCCGGAATCCCTATCGGGTCATCGTCTCCGAGTTCATGCTGCAACAGACCCAGGTGAGCCGGGTGCAGGAGTACTATCCCCGGTTTCTCGCGAAGTTTCCGAGCGTGCGCCGGCTTGCGGCGGCGAAGCCCGCCCAGGTGCGGGAGCAATGGGAGGGCCTCGGGTACTACCGGCGGGCGGCGAATCTCCTCCGGCTCGCCCGGGTAGTCGTCACCGATCACTCCGGGCGCATTCCCGCCGATCCTAACACGCTGCGGCGATTGCCCGGCGTCGGGCGATACACCGCGGGCGCCGTGGCCTGCTTCGCCTACCAGCGGGCGGTGCCGGCGGTGGATACCAACGTCGCGCGGGTCCTCCGGCGGGCCTTCCATCCCCGGGGGCCGTCGGGTACGGCCAGCCGGCGGGTGTGGGAGACCGCCGCCGCCATCCAGCCCCGAAACGGCGCGGTGGCGTGGCGGCTCAATCAGGCGTTGATCGAGCTCGGCGCGCTGATCTGTACGGCGCGGAAGGCGCGGTGTGGAGTCTGTC
>JBQTHV010000108.1:0-85238 GCA_052389555.1 Gemmatimonadales bacterium
CAGGCCTGCTCGCCGTTACCCATGGGGAGCTGCTGATACCCTGCCCCTGATACACCTTGATGAAGCCCTCGTCCTCGTCGGTGATATCGCCGTCGCCGTTGAGATCGACCGGCACGAACTCCACGCGAGTCCGCGCTTCACCTTCGAGTCCGCTGGAATAGCCGGTGAAGTAGGTGTTTCCGGTCTGGGCGTAGGCCTTCAGGGCCTGGAGGTCGGCGGTGGTCGGCATCCCGATGGGATTCACGTTCTCCTGATAGCCCACGTCGAAGGTGCCGTACTGGGGATTGGAGATGTACTGGGCGGTGCGCACCACATCCCAGAAGCGGGCCCCGCTGGAGTGGATCTGGATCCGGTCGTTGGAGTGAACCGGGCCGAAGATCTGGTCGCCGCCGCCGAAGTAGATCGCCCCCTCGATCGTGGTGAAGTAGGCGTACTTGGCAAAGCTCTCCTGGTTCACCTCGAGACGGCGGACCACCCTGATGTTGGTGTTGTCCACCACCTGACTGATGATGCTGCCGAAGATGCCGTATTGCCCGGTGGAGTTGCCGCTCGGACCAGCCCAGGTCCAGCGGGTTATGCCTGGAATCACGGTGCCGTTCGCGTCATAGACCGCCACCCCGTTTTCCAGCGTGACGTAGTTGCTGTCGGGCCAGAGACTCGGCGTGCCGTTGAGCCGGCTCCGGCCCTCTTCCAGGCCGGCCAGCGCGGCGTCGTTCACGATCGCCAGGCGCTCGTTGTAGCGACGAACCAAGGTCGAGTTCGAGGCCATCATCGCCGCGCCCAGGGAGAGGGCACTCAGCGCGAAGGCCAGCAGCAAGACCGTCACCAACGCGATACCGCGCTCGTTGCGCATACCATCCTCCAAGTGCAGGCTCACGGCACCGGTACCGTGATCGACACGCTTTGGAGCGACAGGGCTGGGGTGCAGTCCTGCGCCACCACCGCGTACTGATATGAGGACCCGCTGACCACGTCCGGGTCCGGGAAGGTGTAGCTCGCCGAGCCGGATGAGGAGATCGAGGTGTAGGGATCGCCCCAGGGTCCCGCTCCGTTCAGCCGCCGCCACACCAGATACCGAATCACATCCTGCTCGCCCGACGCTTCATCCACCGACGCGTTCCAGCTGACCTCGATGGCGTTCGACAAGGGATTCCACAATGCGGTGACCGGATTCCCGAAGATCGGGGTGTCACCGCAGGTGATCAGCTTTTTCACGCCGCTGTTGGGCATGGCGAGGAGTGCGGTGGCGGTCCGAATCCGCTCGTCGGGGCCGGTCCTGCCGTTGGTTACCCGATAGCGTACTTCGACGGCCCGCAGCAGGTCGATTCGGGCCAGCGTTCCCGTGTCGGGGAGCTGGCCGTGCTGCGCCGCCGAGTGCGTCAGGGCCCCCCACGCAGCCGGCACCGTATCGAGCGTGGCGTTCGCGCCGACCGGAGCGTTCATGTAGTGGTACCGGAAGAAGTTCCCGCTTTCCGGCGGAAGAATGCTCCGCATCAGCACTTCCTGAGGACGCGCATTCACCCGGCGGACCAGCATGTAGTCGTCGGTACGAGCCGTCTCGTCATCGGGGGTAAACCAGAAAATGACGGTCTCGGCTGCGCTGTTCAGGTAGTCCACCAGGGGGTAGGTGAACGTCGAGCCCGGAATGGTGGTCGCGGTCGCCTGGGTCCAGGCGGTCACCTCGCCAGCCGGCGCGTCGACGTCTATATACACGGCCGAGATGTCAGCCGCGAGATTCGAGACGATATCGGCGTTGAAGGCGAACGAGTTCGGGCCTCCATAGACCACGATAGGCTGCCGTGTCTGCGTATTGGCGCCGGCGTTCCGCAGGTCCTGCTCGAGCTGATCGATCCCGTAGCGGAGGTTCTGCAGCACGCCGAGCTCGTCGCCGCCGCGGCGGAACCCCTTCGACTGGCCGCCGATCGCCTGCATGACCCCGGCCAGGACGATCAGGAAGACCGTCATGGCGACCAGGATCTCGATCATGGTCATGCCACGCTCGTCGCGCATCCGTGCCTTACTCATGGTGCCGCAATCGTGATGGTGCGGCTCACCGCGGTGGCGAGCCCCGTGCCGCTCACCGTGACGGTCACCCGCTTGTAGTCGTTGGTCTGGCCGACGCCCCCGGTCCGCACGATGGTCGTTATCCGGGTTAGGCCGGCGGTCGGGGTGTTGCTCTCGCTCCCCGCGTACTTGCCATCGAGCGTGGAATAGGTCGGCCAGGAGCGCACCTCGGCAATGCGGGCTTCGACCGACGCCGAGGCCAGGGTGCGCACCCGGTCGTCGGTGACCCCGCGGATCATGCTGCCGGAGAGCCGCATGAGCGAGAGGGCGGCGATGGCGAGGATCACCAGAGCAATCAGCACCTCGATCAGGGTGAAGCCCGCTTCGCGCTTGCGCGTCATCAGAACCCCCGAATCCAGGTCGTACCCGACCCGGTGTACCGGAACCATTCGATCCGCCCCGTGGCGCGGACCATCTCGATGGCGCGAGTGTCCCTCATGCGGCGAGTTTCCCCGGCGGCTGCCCGCACCGACGTGAGATAGAGCCCACCGGAAGCGCTGGCCGCCCCGTTACGGTGAAACACCAGGGTCTGGGTTCCATCGGAGAGCGTCACCGGTCCGGCGCCGAACGCCCGCGCGGGGGCGCCACCCCGCCCGAACACGATGTGGCGTTCCAGCGACACGCCGCGGGTCCGCTCTCCCCCGTCCGCCGCCCCGTTGCCGTTCACGTCGTAGACGATCCGGAGCCGGCTGTTCGGCGCGTCGAAGATCACCAGGACATCGTGCTGGCGCGCGACCGCTTCGCGCTGAGCCGACTGCAAGGCGGTGCCGACCTGCAGCATCGCGCTCTCCGCGCTGTAGCGGATGTAGTCGATGGCGGGAAAAGCGATCGCAGCGAGGATGCCGATGAGCGCCACCAGCACCAGCAGCTCGACCAGCGAGAAGCCGCCGTGTCGCGTCGGTTTGAGGCCTGCATAGTGCGTCATGAGAGGTCGGCCGGCCAAACCCGGTATCAAGGTTCTGGAGGGAACCGCAAGCGCCGCGCCGATCGAGGACCCACCTTAACCCCTTACCCTGCCGCGCGAGCCCCCTGTCTGTAGAGGCGGTGCAACAGGGCCCCGGACCAAAAACATTGCAGATCGCCCAAGCTATGATGCTGCTTGCAGTTCCTCGCGCGGGCGGCCTATCTTCCCGCCATGGCCACCGCAACCGTCATGGACAAGCTGGTTTCGTTGTGTAAACGCCGCGGATTCGTGTTTCAGTCCTCCGAGATCTATGGCGGGTTGGGCTCGGTCTGGGATTTTGGCCCTCTGGGCGCCGAGCTCAAGAAAAACGTAAAGGACCGCTGGTGGCACGCGATGGTCCGCACCCGGGACGACATCGAGGGACTCGACGCGGCGATCCTGATGCATCCCAGGGTTTGGGAAGCTTCCGGTCACGTCGCGGGGTTCACCGATCCGCTGGTCGATTGCCGGACTTGCAAGGCGCGGTTTCGCGCTGATCAGCTCGATCAGGCTACCTGTCCCCAGAAGCCTTCGAAGCATCCTGGCGAACACTCCACCTGCGACCTGACCCAGCCCAGGATGTTCAACCTGATGTTCAAGACCTTCATGGGTCCGGTGGAGGAGCAGGCCGCGGTCGTCTATCTCCGCCCCGAGACGGCTCAGGGGATCTACCTCAACTATCTGAACGTGCTCCAGAGCTCGCGGCAGAAGATTCCATTCGGGATCGCCCAGATCGGCAAGGCATTCCGCAACGAAATCACCCCGGGGAATTTCATCTTCCGGACCCGGGAATTCGAGCAGATGGAGATGCAGTTCTTCCTCAAGCCTGGCGATGCCGAGGGGTGGTTCGAGCGTTGGCGCGGGTGGCGGATGGACTGGTATCGGGAGTTGGGCCTTACCCCCGCCAAGCTGCGCTGGCACGAGCATACCGGCGCGGAGCTGGCCCACTATGCCCGGGCCGCGTTCGATATCGAGTACGAGTTTCCGTTCGGATGGAACGAGATCGAGGGCATCCACAATCGCGGTGACTATGACCTGAGCCGGCACCAGGAGTACTCTGGGAAGAAGCTCGAGTACTTCGACCAGGCGGCAAATACCCGCTACCTCCCGCACATCGTGGAGACCTCGGCTGGAGCCGATCGGGTGGCCCTGACGCTCCTGGTGGACGCGTTTCGCGAAGAACAAGTGGAGGGGGAGACCCGTACCGTGTTAGGGTTGCATCCGGCGATGGCGCCGATCAAGGCGGCAGTCTTCCCGCTCGTCAACAAAGACGGTATGCCGGAGACGGCGACCGCGCTCTACCAGGACCTCCGCAAGCGCCTGGTGACGTTCTACGACGACGGCGGCGCGATCGGGCGCCGATACCGGCGGATGGACGAGGTAGGCACCCCATTCTGCATCACCGTGGACGGCCTGACCGGGAGCGACTGCTCGGTGACGGTGCGGCAACGGGACACGATGGCCCAGGAGCGGATCGCCATCGACGCGGTTGCGGGGTACCTCGTCGAGCGATTGTGAGCCGCGATGCGGTTGCCGGACTTCGAAGCCCTGGTGCGCCGTCAGGCGGCCGACATTCCCGCTGAGTTCTTCGAGGGCATCACCGAGGTCGTCGTGTCTCCCCGAACGGTTCCGCATTCCGAGCGGGAAGGAGTCTGGACGCTGGGCGAGTGCATCCCGCTGCCGGTCGCCGATGGCGACCCCCGGCACGCCCAGAGCCGGATCGTGCTCTTCTACGGGTCATTCGTGGCGCTGGCGCGGCAAACCGAAGGCTTCGACTGGGCCGGCGAAGCGTGGGAGACGCTCACGCACGAGGTTCGCCATCACGTCGAGTGGAAAGCCCGAGTGCCCGACCTCGTGGCGTTTGACGACGCCGCCGAGGCAAACTATGCGCGCCAGGACGGCCAGGCGTTCGATCCCCTGTTTTACCGGGATGGCCTGCGATTGTCGGACGGCTCCTTTCAAGTCGATGACGATGTGTTTCTCGAGCGGATCGTTCGGGATCTGCCCGAGATGGTGCGGTTTCGCTGGAGTGGCGAGAACCTCGAGGTCAGGGTTCCCCCGGATTGCCGCTTGCCGGCGTTCCTGGCAGTTGGGCGAATTCCCGCTCCCCCGCCGGGGGACCTGGTGCTGGTGCTGCGTCGCCCCAGTCGCTGGCTCGATTTGTTTCGTCGCCCGCCGGTGTATCAGGCGACCGTGGAGGCCAGGCCGATCCTGCATTAGGTTGCGACTATGACCCACGAAGCCGTCACCACTCTCCTGCCGGCCGAAGTGTTTGAGCGGGCCAAGCGGTTCTTCGCCGAGCGGGTTCCCAATCAGGCCGCCTTCCCCGAAACGGAGGGATCGACCTTCCTGGTCCTTCGCGGCCAGGGCGGTGAGGAGATCAGTCTGGCGGCATTCCCGGCGACTGCGGCCGACGGAGGTACCCGGGTTAGGGCCTCTACCCTCTTCTTCGATCAGCCTGTGGCGCGCTTTCTCGCGACCCTGCCGGCAGCGGCGGCCCCGCGGCAGCGGCGCTCCGCATGAGGGCGCCGATGGAAGTGCGGGTGACGTTGCTCGATACCTGGGAAGCGCACGTTTTCAACGTGCCGCCGACGATTCGGGTGAGCGAGCTCAAGCAGGAGGCACTGGCCCGCTCTCGGGTCCGCCGCTCCCCCGGGGAGTACGAGGTGAAGTACAACGGCGCTCGCCTCGATGACGAAGACCGCACCCTGGCAGATGCCGGAGTTCTCGACCACGCTGCCCTGATCGTCTTGCCGCTCCGGAGGAGACCCGCTCGTTGACGGTTGACCGTTGACCGTTGACCGTTGACGGTTGCCGCGGTTGCTCGCCGTGCCTTTGCCTGCCGTCTTTACCTCAGCCCGCTGTTTTGAGCATCGCCCCGGGCCGGCCCATCCGGAATCCCCGGAGCGGTTGCGCGCGGTGCAACGGGCCGTCCAGGCAGAGGACCCGGCGGCGCTCCGCGAGGCCGGCCCCGCGGAGCGGGAGGCGCTCGAGCGGATACACCCACGGGACTATCTCGATCGGCTGGAGCGGCTGGCCTCGAGCGGTGGCGCGATGCTGGATCCCGATACCTTCCTGAGCGCCGGGAGTTTCGAGGCTGCCCGTGCCGCCGCCGGGGCGCTGCTGGACGCGGTCCGCCACGCGTTGGCCGGGGGTGGCAATGCGTTCGCCGCGGTGCGTCCTCCCGGTCACCACGCGCTCCGCGATACGCCGATGGGCTTCTGCTTCCTGGCCAACGTTGTCATTGCCGCGCGAGAGGCGCAGGCCCTGGGCCGGGAGCGAGTCCTGATCGTGGACTGGGATGTCCATCATGGCAACGGCACCCAGGCCTTGATGGAGCGGGACGCAACCATTCGCTTGGTCTCGCTCCATCAATGGCCTCACTATCCCGGCACCGGCGCCGCATCGGAGCGCGGGGTGGGGAACGTGTTCAACCTGCCCAGACCTCCGGGGCTTCCCGCCGAGCGATACGGGGACGACCTCCGGGGAGGGATCGCGAGTGCGCTCGAGGACTGGGCCCCGAAGCTGATCCTGATCTCAGCGGGTTATGACAGCATGCGGGGCGATCCTCTGGGCGGCTTTACCCTCGAGCCCCAGCACTACGCCGATCTGGTCTGGTGGCTCAGAGATCGCTGTGTCGGGGTGCCGATCGTGGGTGTCCTGGAAGGGGGGTACCGGCCGGAGCGGATCGCGGCAGGCGTGCTGGCGACCCTCCGCGCGCTGGTTTGACGGATCAGCGCGGGCCGTCTATACTCGGCTCGCTACCAATTATCAGCTATCAGCTATCAGCTATCAGCTATCAGGTAATCGCTGTTCGAGAACATATATCGCCTTCACTTTTCACTTTTCCCGTTTCCGTGTCGCTTCGCCTCCAGGCCGACATCCTCGAGCTCAAGACGCGCCATCCGTTCATCATCGCGCGCGGGTCGCAGGATACCTATCGCACCGTAGCGGTCCGGCTGGTGGATCGCGACGGAGTGGAAGGTTGGGGCGAAGCGGCGCCCCAGCGGTTCTATGGGGAGACGCCCGAGACCGTGCTCGCGGCGCTGGAGGTGTATGCCACCGCGCTGCCGGACCATTCCTATCATCTCGACGACGCAGAGGCCCGCTTCGACTCGCTGCTCAACGGCAACAACTCCGCCCGCGCGGCGCTCTCGGCGGCTCTCCATGACCTGGTGGGGAAGCGGCTCGGCGCACCGGTGTACCGGCTCTTCGGACTCGACCCGATCAAGTGTCCGGTGTCCACCTTTACGATCGGGATCGACACGCCAGAGCGGATGCGACGAAAAGTGGAAGAGGCCGAGCCGTACCCCGTACTCAAGATCAAACTCGGCACCCGGGACGATCTCGCGGTGCTGCGCGCCATCCGGGAGGTAACCTCGAAGGAGCTCCGGGTCGATGCCAACTGTGGCTGGACCCGGAAGCAGGCGATCCGGACGCTGCCGGTCCTCGAGGAGTTCGGGGTAACCGTACTCGAGCAGCCGCTCCATCCGGAGGATCTCGAAGGACTCGCCGAAGTCACGCGCCATTCGCGCCTGCCGGTCATCGCGGACGAGAGCTGCCTGACCGCCGCCGACATTCCGCGGCTCGTGGGCAGGGTCGATGGGATCAACATCAAGCTCGCCAAGGCCGGCGGGTTACGGGAGGCGCTGCGGATGGTCGCCGTGGCCCGGGCTCACCATCTGATGGTGATGCTCGGGTGCATGATCGAGACGTCGGTAGCCATCACCGCCATGGCCCAGATTGCGCCGCTGGTCGATCTGTGCGATCTCGACGGCGCTGCTCTCCTGGCCCACGATCCCTATGTCGGGGCAACCATCGACGGCGGACAGCTTCGGTTACCCGAGGGGCCGGGTCTCGGCCTCTCGCGGCGATGATTCCCCGGTTTGCCAAGGTTGCTCTCCCGCTCCCTCTCTTCGAGCCCTACCGCTATCGCATTCCCGAAAGCCTGGCCGACCGGATAGCTCCCGGTGCGCGCGTCGTGGTCCCGGTCCGGCGCCGCGAGCTCGTCGGGGTCGTCGTTGCCACGGCAGGCGAACCGCCGGATCGCGAAGTCCGGGACATTCTGGGCGCCCCGGACCCGGAGCCCGCGCTTCCGGCGGCGCTGCTCCGGACCGCGGAGTGGATGGCGGGATACTACGGCGCGCCGATTGGCATTGCGCTGAAGGCCATGCTGCCGCCGGGACTCTGGGGCGAGTCGAAGGTGCTGCTCAGGGCGGTCGGGCGGTCGGGCGGTCGGGCGGTCGGCGGGTTAGGTGGAGAGTTGCTCGAGTGGGTGGAGCGGCGAGGTGGAGAGGCGTCGCTCGCGACGGCCGCGCGCGCGCTCCGCAAGCCGCTCTGGGAGGCGGCGGATCGGCTGGTCCGCATCGGGGCGGCCGAGCTGGTCGTCGTCCCGGTCGCGACGGAACCGGCCGGGGCGATCGAACGCCGGCTGGAGCTGGTGGGCGAGCGGCTCACCCTGGTCGAGCGCAATGACCGGTTTGCGCGACGGGCCCGGCAGCGGGAGCTCTACGAGACGCTGGAGCGGCTGGGGGGATCGGCGCCAGTGACCCATCTCCGGGAGACGGTGGGGGTTGGCGACTCGGTGATCCGCTCCCTCACGGCCTCCGGCCTGGCGCGGCGGGTGTCGGTCGAGCGGGTTAGGGATCCTTTCGCCGGCGTCGAAGGCAGCCCGCCCCCGGCCGGCCTAACCCGCGAGCAGACGAGCGCCCTCGACCGCCTGCAGGCGCTGGAAGCGGGCGAGGGAGCCCTGCTCTTCGGGGTGACCGGGAGCGGCAAGACGCTGGTCTATCTCCGCGCGGTCGAGCGAATGGTCGAGGCCGGCCGGGGGGCGATCATCCTGGTGCCGGAGATCGGCCTCACGCCCCAAATGGTCAGCCGGGTGCGGGGGCTGTTCGGGAGCCGGGTTGCGGTGCTGCACAGCGGGCTTTCCGAAGGCGAGCGGGCGGACGCGTGGCGGCTGCTCCGCCGCGGCGAACGGATGGTGGCCGTGGGAGCCCGGTCCGCGGTCTTTGCGCCGCTCCAGAACCTCGGCATCATCGTGCTCGACGAAGAGCACGAGACCAGCTACAAGAACGGCGAAGCCCCGCGCTACCACACCCGGGAGGTCGCCCTGGTTCGTGCGCGTACGGAAGGCGCGTGTTACGTCCTGGGCAGCGCGACTCCCTCCCTCGAGACCAGGTCGCTCACTGACAGCCGAGTCCCGAGTGCCGAGCGACGAGTGCTGAGGGCCGACTCGCCGAGCCGCCGAGCCGCCGAGCCGTCCGGCAGTCTCGGGCTCCTCCGGCTGCCCCGCCGCATCGACGACCGGCCACTCCCTCCGGTCGAGCTGGTTGACCTGCGCTCGCAGCCCATGGTGCGGACCGGGCACGCCGTGCCCTGGTCCGAAGCGCTGGATCGGGCGCTGGATGGAGCCTTGGACCGGGGGGAGCAGACCATCCTCCTGCTCAACCGGCGGGGCTATTCGGCGTTTCTCCAGTGTCTGGAATGCGGGCTCGTCCCCGAGTGCCCGGACTGTTCCATCGCCCTTACTCTGCACCGGGTGCCGCCCGGGTTACGATGCCACTACTGCGGGCGGCGACTTCCGATTCCCGCCCAGTGTCCGGCCTGCGGCCACGCGGTTCAGCGCGCCCATGGCGTGGGTACCCAGCAGCTCGAGGAGCTGGTCGCGGCCCGCTTTCCGAAGGCGCGAGTGGCGCGGATGGACCTCGACACCACTTCGACCCGTTGGAGCCACGATCGGATCCTGGGGCGGATCGGGCGCGGCGAGGTCGATGTGCTGCTGGGCACTCAGATGATCGCCAAGGGGATGGACTTTCCCAACGTCACCCTGGTCGGCGTGGTGGATGCCGATACCGCGCTGCACCTGCCCGATTTCCGGGCAGGCGAGCGCACGTTTCAGCTACTCGCCCAAGTGGCCGGGCGAGCCGGCCGGGGACCCAGGGGAGGAAAGGTGGTCGTCCAGACCCGTAACCCGGACCATCAGGCCCTGCAGTTCGCGGCAAAGCACGATACCGAAGGGTTCCTGGCCCGCGAGTTCGAGGCCCGCCGGGCGCCGCCGTACCCGCCCCACACCAACCTCGTCAACGTCATTGCGTCGGCCGAGCGGGAGGAAACCGCCGCTGCGGAAGCGCTGCGCGCCGCGGACTGGCTGGAGCAGTTGCGGGAACGGCACCAGCTTCCGATCACCGTGCTAGGACCGGCGCCCTGCCCGCTGACGCGGCTCAAAGGCCGCTGGCGCTGGCACCTGCTCCTCAAGGGCGACCGGGAACCCATCGGGCGGGTGGTGCGGTACGCGGCGCCCCGCCTGTCGGGGGGCCGGGGAACCCGTATCGTGCTGGATCGAGATCCGGTAAGCTTGCTATAACGCAACGAGAAGGGCCGCGGGTTAGGCAAACATCGACCCACGGCCCTCGTCTCCTGCGGGTTAGTGGCTCTCCTACCCGGCGAAGCAGTAGGTGCACCCGAGCTCCTGGGCGCGGCCGACCGCCAGCACGCCCGACGGCACGACCATGATCCCTGGCAGCAAGCCGGCGACCCACTCCTGCTTCACTGCGGCCGCATTTCCACCCATCTTCTGGGCCGCCATCGCGCTGTAGACCGTGAGCGCGACGTCGCAGGCCCCCACCAGCACCCCACCCTTGAGCAGCTCGGCGATCCCCAGACCTGGGATCGGCAGGCCCGTGATGCTGGCATAGATGTTCTTGGTCGCCGGCGCGGTCCCCTCGTTGATGTGGAACATCTCGCCGAGCCTGTACTTGGCCCAGACCGGGTCCTGGAGCGCGAGCGGGAGGCCGTCATGGCGCAGAATGACCATGGCGCTGGCCCCTTCGCCCGGATAGTTGGCCTCGATGGTGTTCAGGTACACCCGGGGCCAAATCGCCGGCATGCCGTCGTTCGGCATGGGCCCGTCGAACACCTGCTTGTGCTTTCCCTTCATCTGGCCGAACCAGGCCTCGAGCTTGGCATCAAGGGCCCGTGAAGGTGTCGAGGCCGCTGCGGTCTCGGGAATGAGGGTTCCGACTCCAGTCGCTGCCATAGCGGCGGCCATCTTGCCCAAAAACCCACGACGCGGTGTAGTAGAGCCGAACAACTCAGACATGGTGCCCTCCCAGGGTGGAAACCCGGCCGATCCGGGAAGGTTATCAAGCTATAGCGTGGGCTGGACCTGTAAAGAGCAAAGACCAAAGACCGGGGGGTGCGGGGCCGGGGGCCAGGGACCAGGGGTGCCGAGTGCCAAGCGCCGAGCCACCAAGCGCCGAGTGTCGAGCCCCGAGTATCGAGTCACCAGGTTAGATTCCTGTTGACGCGCACGGCCGCGCGTTCCAGGCGGAGAGTGGTTCGTCAGCTGCGACGAACCTAGGCGTTGCCCAATCGGCCCCTCCGCCCGGTACTGCCACCAATGGGAGCAGGGCCCGATGAATCCCCCAGTTCAGAGCTCCATCTCAGGCCTCACGGCGGAGATCCGCGCCCTCAAGCGCAGTCGCCGAGCCGCCATTCTAGCTCACAACTATCAGCGCCCCGAGATCCAGGACCTCGCCGACCTTGTAGCGGACTCGCTCCTCATGGCCCGCCGCGCGACCGAGCTCGATGCTCCGGTTCTGGTGATCTGCGGGGTCCACTTCATGGCCGAGACCGCCGCCATCGCCAATCCGGGCAAGCGGGTCCTCATTCCCGATCCCGATGCCGGCTGTTCTCTGGCGGCCACGGTCCAGGTCGCCGATGTGAGGGCCTGGCGGGCTCGGCATCCCGAGGGAATTGTGGTGGCGTACGTCAACACGTCCGCTGCGGTAAAGGCTGAGGCAGACTACTGCTGCACTTCGGGCAACGCGGTGGCGGTGATCCGCGCCCTGCCTCCCGATCGGCCCGTGTTGTTCTTGCCGGACTTCTTCCTCGGCAATTACCTCCGCAGGGTCACCGGGCGGCAACTCGATGTCTGGATGGGCGAGTGCCACGTGCACGCCGGACTTACCCGCGAGGTGCTCGAGCAGCGGCGGGCCGAGCAACCCGATGCCGAGTTTCTGGTGCATCCGGAGTGCGGGTGTGTTACCGGCGCGATGTATTACGCGGAAGCGGAAGGTGACATCCAGGCCGGCCGGGTCCGCATAGTCTCGACCGAACAGATGATGCAGCGCGCCCGGGTTTCTCCAGCGCAACGGTTTGTAGTGGCCACGGAAACCGGCGTGCTCCATCGGCTCCGGCGGGAGAACCCCGCCAAGCAATTCACTGCCGCCCTGGAGTCGGCCGAGTGCCGCTACATGAAGCTGATCACGCTGGAGAAGCTCCGGGACGCCCTCCGGTACGATCGGTATGCCGTGACGGTGCCGACCGAAGTAGCGTCCCTGGCGCGCCGGGCGATTGACCGGATGCTGGCGATTGGCTGAGCCCTGCTGGAACGAGGTGGTCCGGCGCGCGCTGGTTGAAGATCGGGCACGCGAGGACGTCACGGCCCGTCTGCTCGACCCTGCCGCAGCGAAGCCGGCGGTCGCCCGGTTGGTAGCCGAAGCGGGAATGGTGGTCGCAGGCCTTCCCGTGATCGCGGCCACCCTGGGGGAGCTGGATCCCGGCATCGCGGTCGAGATTCAGACGAGGGAAGGGGACTGGGTTGAGCCGGGGACTGCCCTCGCTGTGGCGCGCGGGCCGGCCCGCATCCTGCTCGCCGGCGAACGCGTCGTACTCAACTTGCTGCAGCGCCTCTCCGGTATCGCGACCGCGACCAGACAGGTGGTCAAAGCCATCGAAGGGACCCGGGCCCGCATCACCCATACCCGCAAGACCACGCCGGGGCTCCGCGACTTGGAACTCTACGCAGTGCGGATCGGCGGTGGGGTTGCCAATCGGGCCAGCCTGGCGGACGCTGTGCTGTGGAAGGACAATCACTGGGCTCTGCTTACTTCACCTGCCGGGTTAGGTCCCGCGCTGGCGAAGGCGCCGGCCGGTGTGCCGGTCATCGTCGAGGTCGAGAACGGCGCTCAGGTCGAGGCTGCCCTCGCGGCGGGCGTAACCCACCTGTTGGTGGACAATCAGCCCCCGGATCGAGTGGCAATGTGGGCCACCCGGGCCGGTCCGGGCGTCACCATCCAGGTCTCGGGCGGCATCACGACGGCCACTGCTCGAGCCTATGCCGAGGCCGGTGCCGCTCTCATCGCCGTGGGATGGATCACCCATTCCGCCCCGGCGGCGCCGATCCGCTGTGATCTAGGTCCCGATACCTGAGGAAGGAGGCCCTCCATGTTGCTGATCCGCGAAATCATGTACTGCAAGCCGGGCAAGGTGCGCCCCATGGTCGAGAAGTTCCTGGCCATGGACAAGCTTGGGCGGAAGGCCGGGATGCCGAAGATGCGGGTGATGACCGACTTCTGCGCCGAACGGTACTGGACCATCGTCGCAGAGATGGAAGTAGCAAGCGTGGACGAGTTCGAGCGGATGATGCAGGGTACTGGCCAGGGCGAGGAAGACCTGAAGGAGATGGAGCGCCTGATGGCGGGCTACCACGACCTGGTGGACTACGGCCGTCGGGAGATCTACAAGATCGAGGGCTGACGGGGCGTCGGGCTAACGCCGCGCCCAGCTTACCGACAGCCCGACATGGGCGTGCCGGCCGGGTGCCGGCTCCAGCACCCGGCCGCCCACGCCGTTGATGTTCACCGAGCCCACCACTTTCCGGTCGAACACGTTGTTGAGGGCGCCGAACGGCTCGAGCGTGGCTTCGCCGAACCGGATCGTGCCGCTCAGCCGGACCGAGGTGATGCCCACTCCCCAACCCGCCACTGAGATGGCGTTGCGATCGTCTCCGAACATCCCTCCGGCGGTGACCTGGTCCACCTCTATCCCCACGGGACCTTGACGAACCCCGAGGACCGCGCGGAAGAAATGCCGGGGGACGCCGGCCAGCCGATTGCCATCGAGTGTATCGGTCGTGGCGCCGAGGGGGATCCGGTATTCCGTAAAGCGGTAGTCGGCGAACGAATAGGCCGCCCGCAAGCTCAGCCCTTCGAACGGCGCCAGGCCAGCGCCGGCTTCCATCCCGCTATTCCTAACCCGCCCGGCATTCTGGAAAAAGGCCCGGCCATCGACCTCGCGAGCCTGGATGATCGCGTCGCGGATCCAGTTCACGAAGCCGGCCACCGAGTAATCGATCCAGCGGCCGATCCGGCCCCGTGCGCCGAGCTCGGCGGATACGGTGCGCTGGGGTCCCAAAGCGGTGTTGAATCCGGCCGTGGTGTTCTGCGTGTTTACGAGCTCGGTAGTCGTGGGAGACTCGAAACTCGTCGAAACGCTCGCATAGAGCGTAGCCGCCGGCGTCGCGGCGTAAGAAATCCCCGCGCTGCCGCTCGGGTTCTCCATGATGCGTTCGCCGCTGTTATCGATTCCATCCGAGAGCCACCGGTCTTGCACCCGAAAGGCCACCCGGTCATAGCGGGCCGCGCCCAGGAAGAGGAACCCCCGCCCGAGATCCCAGTGAAGCTGCGCGAAGGGCCCCAGCTCCGTCACGGTCTCCCGCTGATCGGCAAGCACCTCGCCGGTCGGTGCGCCGGCATTGCTCCGTTCGTTCCGGCGATCGTCTCGCATGCGTTGCGCATCGAGCCCCGCAGTGAGGCGGATGGATCCATCGCTCCTGAGCGGCAGGGAGCCGCTCAGCCGGACCCCGCCCACGACGCGATCGATTCGGTTATAGGTCCCGGATGCCGGCGTGACCGGCGGAGGGGGTGGTGTCGCCAATGGATTTGCGAGGTCACGGAGGAGACCGAACGCGGTGCCTTCGAGCTCGATCCCCCGGGCGTTTGCCCAGCGATAGCGGAGCGCGAGTTGCTGCTGGTCAACGTCCTTGTCTGCGCCGCGCAGGATGTTGTTCCCGGCCGCGCTGTCGCGCCGGGCCAGATACTCCGCCTCGGTGAGCGCGCCGGGATTCTCGGCCCGCGGCGCCTCCGCCCAGCCGAGGTGGACCGACAAGCTCGAGCGCGAATCCAGCTCCGCGGCAACCTTCGCCATGAACTGATAGGCGAGCGCTGCACTGTGCTGACGGAATCCGTCGGTGCGGAAGCGGGAAAGCGATGCCATCCCTCCGAACCTGCCTTGCGCCGTCCCGATCGTTTGAGTCAGCTTGCTCGTGCCGAAGCTGCCCGCCAGCACCCGGGTGCGTGCCTGGAATGGCAGCGTGGGCGTCTCGGTGGAAAACGCAAGCACACCGCCCGCGGAGTTGCCGTAAACAGCACCTGCCGAACCGGTCAGGACCTCGACCCGATCGACCAGCGCCAGATCCAGGTTGCTGAGCTGGCTTTGGCCGTCAGGTAATGTCTGCGGGACTCCATCCAATAACACCTTGACGCCCCGGAGGCCGAAGTTGGCGCGGCTCCCCGCACCCCGAAGGGAAACCCGCTGGTCGAGGGAGAAGTTGTAGCGATTGAGCACCACGACACCCGGCAAGCGGCTCAGCGACTCGTCCAGGCCCGCGGTAAGCTGAGCCCGCCGCACTTCTTCGGCACCCAGCACGCCAACTGCCAGGGGGAGTCGCGCTGTGGCCTCGGGGGCACGGGTGACCCGGACCTCGAGCGCCGGCAGCCTGGTCGTGTCGCGAGGCAGGGTATCCGGTTGCTGAGGCGATGCCGCCAGGATTGCAAGGATGAGTCTCGGCATGAGCGGAAAACATAGCGCGATGCGCAGGGAACAGCTTAGGTTCCGCGGTATCCATGGTCGAGCCTCGATTGCCATTCCCCACGACTAGCCTCACGCCCGGCCCGGGACCGGGATGGGAGCGGCTTGCCCAGGGCCTGCGCGAGTCGTTTCCCGTCGGTGAGCTCGATCGAATTTGGGCCTTCCGGGTTATGCGACGTGGGGGGCAGGACTTCGGGACCGCTATCCTCTCGCGTATCGAAGGCGACCGGCGCCGTGTCTATACCGCGCGGTTCGTGCACACCGTCAAGGGGAAGAAGCGGGGCGAATTCAGCTGGGCGGTGAAAGAAGTCGGGAGCGGACCGCTGGAGGCGCTCGACGAGTTGCTGGCCCTGGTCCCCAAGCGTTCGGATGAAGAAGAGCCTCCCGTCCCCATTTCACTGGAGATCTGGTTTCCCCACTCCCCACTCCCTACTCCCCGATCCCCAGTCACCAATCCCGACTGAGGATGAGCGACACCCCCAATCTGAGCATCTTCCTCGCGGTCCTCGGCGGATTGCTGAGCTTCTTGTCGCCATGCGTGCTGCCGCTGGTCCCTTCGTATCTCGGGTTCGTGACCGGATTCACCTTCGACGAAATGGCAAATCGGCGTCGAATCGCGATGGTTCACGCCGTTCTGTTCGTCTCCGGGTTCACGCTGGTCTTCATGTTGTTCGGGGCAAGTGCCACCGCGCTCGGCCGGTCCTTGAAGTACTACGAGGTCTGGATCCAGCGGATCGGCGGTGTGCTGATCATGCTATTCGGTCTCTATTGCCTCGGAGTTCTGCGGCTGTCGTTTCTGGATCGGGACGCGCGGCTGCATCTCGATCGCAAACCGGTTGGCTACCTTGGCTCGGTGCTGGTGGGCATGGCCTTCGCGGCGGGATGGACACCGTGCATCGGTCCCATCCTCGGAGGGATCCTGGGACTCGCGGCCACCCAGGAAAGCCTGTCCCGGGGCGTGGTTCTGCTCGGCGCCTATTCGTTCGGCCTCGCCATACCGTTTCTGGTAGCGGCCTATGCGGTCGAGGCGTTCCTCGACTGGTTCCAGCGATTCCGCCGCCACGTGCGCTGGATCCAGCGCGTGAGCGGCGTTTTGCTCCTGTTGGTCGGGTTTCTGCTTGCGACCGGTCAGTTCACTCGGCTCGCGAGCTGGCTGCAGGCGCTGACCCCGGGGTTCCTGCGTAACTGGCTGTAGGCTATTGGCTATTGGCTATTGGATGTCCCGTGAGCGGGTGGGAACCTCGGTTGCGGCTCGCGCCCGTGCATCGCCCTATCCAATAGCCGATAGCCAATAGCCAATAGCCCCACCCCGTGCCAACAACCGCCCTGCCCACGTCTCCCTTAAGAGACCCCATGTCCAATACTGGGAGGATTGCAATGCGGATTGTTGCGTTTGCGCTCGTAGGTATGGTGGCGGTGGCGGGATGTCGTCGGGGTGACCAGTACGCGGCCACCGACACCACGGCGCGCGATATTCAGCTGCCGAATGCTGACACGACGCTATCGTTCGGAGATCGACCGGTAGCTCCGGCCCCCGCGCCGGCTCCGGCCACACCCACACCGAGGCCAACGGCGCCTGCACCTCGGCCGCCAGCGGCCGCACCGGCTCCGGCACCGGCGCCGCCCGCTCCTGCACCGGCGCCGAGAGCAGCGCCCCGGCTCGAGGCAGGGGCGACCATCGAGGCGCGAGCCACGCGCGAGATCACGTCGAAGGTGAACAAGGCGGGTGAGATGTTCACGGCCCGCATCAGTGACGCCGTCACCGGAGCCGATGGGCGAATGGTCATCCCGGCCGGCTCCGAGGTCACCATGACCATCGTGGATATCAAGCCGGCCCCGAACAAGGGTGCGAAGGACGGCACCCTGGTGCTCCGCGCCACCAGCGTCACGATCAACGGGAAGTCCCATCCGCTCGATGCGGAGGTGACCTACGTTGAGCACACGCTCAAGGGCAGAGGCGTCGGGACTGCCGAGGCAGCCAAGGTTGGTGTCGGCGCTGCCGCCGGTGCCATTATCGGCAAAGTGATCGGCGGCGGAGCGGGCGCCGCTGCCGGTGCCGTGACCGGCGCCGCGGCGGGAGCCGCCGTTGCCGTGGAGACCGCTGATCGCGACGTGGTGATCCCGTCCGGCGGGCTTATCCGGATCTCGTTGCGCTCTCCGTTGATCGCGGACTAATACCCGGCGCCACCCCCGCCCCGACGGGGGTCGCTCACACCTTGCCAGCCCTGGGGAACGCGGATGATGGCCGCCACGTCTCCCCAGGGTGCTCCTTCAATCACCGAATGTCCCATCTGTCTCAGGCTGTCGAGCACAGCCCGACCGAATCCGTTCCGCTCAACCCGGATAGTGTCGGGCAGTGCCTGATGATGGAGCCGTGGCGCCGTCACCGCATTGGCGAGCGTCATCCGGTGGTCAATCACGTTGGAGATCACGTGATAAACCATTGTGATGATGCGCGGCCCTCCTGGCGTACCCGCAACCATCAGCAGGCGCCCTTGGGGATCCAGCACGATGCTAGGGGTCATCGCCGACAACATGCGCTTGCCGGGCGCGATCGCGTTCGCCTCGCCCTGGACCAGGCCGTACATGTTGGGTCTGCCGGGCGCCGTCGCGAAGTCATCCATCTCGTCGTTGAGGAGGAACCCCGCCCCGGTCACCGTGACGGCTGACCCATAGCTGTTGTTCAGGGTCGTGGTGCAGCTCACCGCATTGCCGTCTGCATCGACGACCGAGTAGTGGGTCGTCGACGATCCGCGTGGCGCGCTGGCGGTGAATCGAGGGGTCGGGGTCGCCCGAGCGGGATCGATCTGCATTCGCAGGCTGTCGGCGTGCTCCTTGGAGATCAGACGCTCGATCGGAGCGGTGACGAAGGCGGGATCGCCGAGATAGTGATTGCGGTCCATGAAGGCCCGGCGCATCGCTTCCGCCTCACGGTGGAGCAGGGCAGTCGACCCGAAGGGCGGCAGCGGTGACCATCCCTCCATGATGTTGAGGATTTCCGCGATCGTCACGCCGCCCGAGCTGGACGGCGGCATCGAATAGATGGTGTGGTCCCGATAGCGAATGAGCACAGGCTCCCGCCAGATCGCCCGGTAGTTCGCCAGGTCTTCGCGGGTTATGATCCCGCCGCTCCGCTCCATCTCGCGGACGATGAGTTCCGCGACCCGCCCCCGGTAGAATCCGGCCGCTCCCTGGCCACGGATGGCGAGGAGTGTCCGAGCCAGGTCGGGCTGCCGGAGCCGGCTTCCCGGTGCCGGCGCGGGTCCACCGGGCAGGAACTGCTGACGTGAGGCGGGAAAGAGATAGAGCCGGTTGCGGTCGGAATCGATCGAAGCGCTGCGGAAGGAATCGACCACGAATCCGTCGCGGGCCAGCGCAACGGCAGGATCGATGACCGTGCGGAACGGCAGCTTCCCATAGCGGCGATGGGCCTCGACCAAACCCGCCACCGACCCCGGCACGCCCGCCGAGAGTGCCCCGGTGATGCTCAGCTCGGTGGGGTTCCCGCGGCGGTTGAGATACAGGTCGCGAGTGGCGCGGCCGGGTGCGATCTCGCGGTAATCGAGAGCCTGGACCTTCCCGTCGGCGGTGCGAATCACCATGAACCCGCCGCCCCCGATATTGCCGGCCTCGGGATGAACGACCGCCAGCGCAAAGCCGACCGCGACAGCGGCATCGACGGCGTTGCCGCCGCGCTGGAGGATCTCGCGGCCTACTTCGCTCGCGATGGGACTGCCCGAGACAACCATGGCGCGGGGTGCCTCAGTGACGCGGGCTCGGCCCGCGAGCGGCCAGGTAGGCTCCCCGCGTGGTGCGGGGCCCTGAGCGGGAGCGGCGCTGATCGGAATGATCCCCAGGAGGATCGATCCGAGGAATCGGAGATGACGGAGAGTGGTCATACCCGTAATTTACCCGGCACCCATGGACTCCCCTTCCTCGCGGCAGCCGTCCCCTCCGCTTCGAGTCACCGAACGCCGCAATCCGCGCACCGCCAATATCGACATCGCGACTCCGCTCGAGATCGTCGATCTGATCGCGCGGGAGGATGCCGGCGTGTCCGCGGCAGTCGCGAGCGCGCGGCTCGAGATCGCCCGTGCCATGGAGCTGATCGAGGCGTCGTTCCGGACGGGCGGCCGGCTGATCTACGTCGGTGCCGGTACCAGCGGACGGCTCGGCGTGCTCGACGCGGCGGAGTGCCCCCCGACGTTCGGTACGACGCCGGAGATGGTGGTCGGCATCATTGCCGGCGGGCGCGAGGCCCTAACCCGCTCGGTCGAAGGCGCGGAGGACGATGCCGCGGCCGGTGCCGCGGTGATGGATGAGCACGGGGTGGGCTCGTCGGATACCCTCGTGGGCATCGCGACCAGCGGGACGACCCCGTATGTCCGCGCCGCGCTGCTCCAGGCCAGGGCCCGCGGGGCCCGGACCGTGTTCCTAACCTGCGTGGAGCCTCCCGAGGGCATCCGGGACGCCTGCGACGTCACCATCGCGGTGCTCACGGGCCCGGAAGTGGTGACCGGTTCGACTCGCATGAAGGCGGGCACGGCCACGAAGCTCGTGCTCAACACCCTCACCACCGGTGCCCTGGTGCGGCTCGGCAAGACCTACGGCAACCTGATGGTGGACCTGCAGGCCTGGAATCAGAAGCTGACCGATCGCGGTGAGCGGATCGTGATGGCCGTGACCTCCGTGGATCGCGACGCCGCACGTGCGGCCATCGCCGCGGCGAGCGGATGGGTGCGTACCGCGATCGTGATGGTTCGGCGGGGCTGCTCGCGCGAGGAGGCCGAAGCGCTGCTCCAGGCCAACGACAACCATCTCCGCCCAATTCTGGGAGAACCGCCGCCTATCGGTCCGGAATGACCAGCCGTCCTGCCTTCCCGCCGTCCTGCATGACCAGCGGTCCTGCCGTCCCACCGTCCAGCCGTCCGGCGACCGGGATCGGTCTCATGTCCGGCACCTCCCTCGACGGTATGGACGCCGCGCTGGTGCGGTTCACCGGACCCACCCATGCCGAGCTGGTTGGTTTTGCCCACCGCCCCTATCACCCGGAGGAGCGGCGGGAGATCGAGGAGGCCATCGAGCGGCAGGTCGGCGGTGCGCGGCGCCTCGCGCATCTCCACGCGCGACTCGGCGAGTGGGCGGTGGAGGCCGTCGAGGAGGTCCTAACCCGCTCACGCTTCACCGCGCAGGGCCTCGACTTCATTGCCTTTCATGGCCAGACCGTGTGGCACGAGCCGCCGCTGGTCACGTTGCAGCTTGGCGAACCGGCCTGGCTGGCCGAACGGTTCGGCGTGCGGGTGGTGTCCGGGTTCCGGGGCCGGGACCTCGCGGCCGGAGGCGAAGGGGCCCCGCTCGTCCCCATGGCCGATGTGCTCCTGTTCGGCGCCGAGCAGGGTCCCCGGATTCTGCTCAACCTGGGCGGCATGGCAAACCTGACGTACGTGCTGCGCCGAGCGGTAGAGGACGGCGCGTTTGCCTTCGACACCGGGCCAGGGATGGCGGTGATCGATGGGGTCGCGCGGCTGGTTGACCCGTCGCTTCCATTCGATCTCGACGGGGCGCTCGCTCGCTCGGGTCATCCGGACGAAGCCGTGTTGGGGGAGTTGCTGGCCGACCCCTTCTTCGCTCAAGAGCCGCCCAAGAGCACCGGGCGGGAGCGGTTCGGCACCGCTTACGCGCAACGCCTTTATGGGCGTCTCGGCAGCAATGCGGTGGTGACAGCGGTGGAGCTGACTGCCCGGTCGATTGCCCACGCGCTCGAAGCGTGGACTCCGGCCGGAGTGGAAGTCGTCGCGTCTGGCGGTGGCTGCCGGCATCCCATCCTCTGGAGCGCGCTCGCCGATCGGCTGTCGCGCCAGGGCCGGTCCCTTCGGCCGTTCGACCAGCTCTTCTTTCCCGGGGAAGCGAAGGAAGCAGTGGCGTTCGCCCTGCTTGGCTATCTCACCATTCACGGACAGCCCGGGAATCTCCCCGCCGCTACCGGCGCCCGAGGGCCTCGCGTGTTAGGAGTGATCACTCCTCCGTGACGCCCGGTCGCCTGGTTTTTCCGGCGCTCCGCTGGCGCGAGGAGACCGGCTTCGCCCATGAGGAAGACGCGATGGAGCGGGCGCTCGGCTTCGGCACCGGGGGATTCATCCTGTTCGGCGGGACCCGGGAGACCGTGGCCGAGCTCACCGCCCGATTGCGCCGAGCGGCCGGCCGCCCGCTGCTCTTTGCCGCCGATCTGGAGCGCGGGCCGGGCCAGCAGGTGCGCGGCCTGGACGAGTTGCCGCCACCCATGGCGCTCGCGTCGCTCGGCGATGCCGCCGTGCTGCGCGGGGCCGGCGTGCTAACGGGCCTCGAGGCGCTCTCGGTGGGCATCAATTGGGTGCTTGCCCCCGTCGCCGATCTCGACATCGAGCCCGAGAATCCGATCGTGCAAACCCGTGCCTTTGGCGACGACCCGGCGGGAACCGCTGCTGCGGTGGCGGCGTGGATCGTGGGCTGCGAAGCGGCCGGCGCTCTGGCGTGCGGGAAGCACTTTCCCGGCCATGGCCGGACCTGCCGCGATTCGCATCTCGAGCTGCCGGTCGTCACCGCCGATGCTACCACCCTGCGCGGCACCGATTTGGAGCCGTTTCGGGCCGCCATTGGGGCGGGGGTGAGCACAATGATGACCGCCCACGTGGCCTATCCGGCGCTGGATCCGAGCGGCGCGCCCGCGACCTTCTCGGCGCCCATCATCGAGATCCTGCGCCGCGAGCTCGGGTTCGCGGGAATCGTGGCCTCGGATGCCCTGATCATGGCAGGGGCAACCGGTCGTCCCGCGGAGCGCGCCGCGCTCGATGCGGTACGGGCTGGGGTGGATGTTCTGCTTTATCCCGATGACCCGGTAACCATTGCGGGGGCCCTGGATCGCGAATCAGGCCGAGACCCGACGGTTCGAGCCCGGGTGGATGCCGCGCTCGAACGGTACCAGACGGCGCTGGAGGCCGTAGCGGGTGCGGAACTGGTCGAGCCGGTGCCACCCGCCGGTTCCGCCCAGGCGCTGGGCGACTGGCTGCTCACCGCCCCGCTGCTTCGGGGCGAGTTCCCCGCCTTGCGAGCGCCGCTCGAGCTAGTGATCGTGGACGACGATCTGGCCGGGCCGGGGCCGGTCTCCCCTAACACGCAGGTCGCCGAGGCGCTCGCCGCGCGGGGGGTTCCGCTCGGACCCGGCGGCAGCCGGATCGTGCTGGCCTTCACCGAGCCGCGCGGCTACAAAGGATGGGCGGGCTTCGGCCCGGCCAGCCGGGAGGCCCTAACCCGCGCCGCTCCGGAGGCCGCCCTGGTCGTGCTCTTTGCCCATCCCCGCCACGCGGCGGCCATCCCGGGCCGGGCGCCGATCCTCTTGGCCTGGCATCGCCAGCGGCTCATGCAGGAGGCGGTGGCCCGGCGGGTCAGCGCCGCTCTCGGGTGACCGCGCTCGACTGGCTGGTCGTGGCCCTGTATCTCGGGGTCACGCTCACGGTCGGCCTGCTCCTCGCCCGGCGAGGTGCGAAGAGCCTCGCCGAGTTCTTCGTCGGCGCGCGCTCGATTCCGTGGTGGCTGGCCGCCACCTCCATGGCGGCGACGACTTTCAACGTGGACACGCCGCTGTACGTGGCGGGTCGGGTGGCCCAGGCCGGCGTGGCCGGGAACTGGGAATGGTGGAGCTTCGCCTTCGCCCATGTGCTGCTCGCGGTCTTGCTGGCGAAGCTCTGGCGGCGGGCCGGCATCCTGACCGACATGGAGCTCACCCAGCTCCGGTACGGGGGGCGGCCGGCCGCGGTGCTGCGCTCGGTCCGGGCCTTTCTCTTCGCAGTGCCGATCAACTGCATCGGGATCGGCTACGGGATGCTCGCGATGCGAAAGGTCATCGTCGGGCTCGACCTGCTGGGCGGACTTCCCGACCTGCCGGGCGATCCTCGCCTCTGGGCGCTGCTCCCGATCGTGGTGATCGTGCTGGCGTACACGGCGGCGGCGGGTCTCTGGGGAGTCGTGGCCACCGATTTCGTCCAGTACCTGCTGGCCCTCGCCGGGGCGTTCACCGTCATGGGCTTTGCGCTCCACGAGCTCGGCGGGTTAGGGTCGATGCTGGACCGCCTTCGAGCGACGGGGCAGGGCAACCGGCTGGCGCTGGTTCCGCTGGGGTCGGAGGCCCTCGTGCCACTCTCGACGTTCCTCGGATATATCGGGATCCAGTGGTGGGCGTTCCGGAACAGCGACGGCGGCGGGATGTTCGTCCAGCGGCTCTCCGCTACGGCCAACGAGCGGGAAGCGCGCAAGGCGGCCCATGCATTCAACGTGCTCAATTACGTCGTGCGCACCTGGCCCTGGGTCCTGGTGGGCCTCGCCGCACTGGTGGTCTTGCCGGGTCTGGCCGATCCGGAGCTTGCCTATCCGCTGCTCATGGTGCGCTATCTCCCGGCGGGTTTGCTGGGACTGGTGTTCGCGAGCCTCCTCGCCGCATTCATGTCCACGGTCTCGACTCAGGTGAACTGGGGCGCGAGTTACCTCGTCCATGACCTCTACGCGCGCTGGCGCCCGACCGGCGACGAGCGCAAGCTGCTTCGGGTCGCGCGTTGGGCGACGATCGGCATCACCCTGCTGGCTGCGATCGTGTCGTTCTTCATGGAAAGTGTGGGCACGGTCTTCCGGTTCCTGATACTGATTGGGAACGGGCCGGGGCTCGTCCTGCTGCTGCGCTGGTTCTGGTGGCGGGTGAACGCCTGGGCCGAGATCTCGGCGATGCTCGCGGGATTGGGAATCGCGCTGCTCACCTACCTTCCGCCTCTGGCGCATCTGACCTTCGGGGCTCGCCTGATGCTCACCGGGTTCGGCTCGCTGGCGGTCTGGCTGCCGGTGATGCTGCTTACCCGGCCCGAGGCGCCCGCGGTCCTGGATCGGTTCTACGCGCGAGTGAGGCCCGGAGGCGCCTGGGGGCCGGTGCGCCAGCGGGTTAGGCTCGCTCCTCTCGACGACCTGGCCGCTGATGCCCGGCGCTGGCTCCTCTGGATGGTCGTGATTCTGGGCGGCATGCTGGGGATCGGGTGGATGCTCTTGGCTCAGTGAGACGGGAGGACGGTAGGGCGGTAAGACGGTAAGACGGTAAGACGGTAAGACGGTAGGACGGTAGGATGAGGGTAGCGTTCGGCTACCCCTTTCTCGCCGCCGCTTCGTAGAGGCGCCAGAGCTGCTTGCCGGCTTCGTCTCGGTTGCGCTCGATCGTTTCCCACTCACCCCTAGCAAGAAACCCAAGATCGCGAGCTACCAGGAGGACATAGCTCAACTCCGCAGTCGACCCAATCGCCATATCGAGGAATCGACGGAACTCCCGGGGTCCTCGCTTGGCGGCTCCTTCAGCGATGTTTGAGGCGATCGAAAAGGCTGCCCGCCGGGCTTGAGTGGTCAGCCCGTAGATCTCATGTCTAGGCCAAGTCCCGGTGGCCTGGTAGACTAGCAGAACGAGTTGGTGGGACGCCTTCCATGCTCGGAGCCGCTCATAGGGTGCCATGGTCCTAGCCTAGGAAGCCCGGGGGAATAACAACAACCATTTCTACCCTGGATAGGATCTTTCCTACGCCAATCGACGATCTGGCCCAAACGCCCCCCAACCGCCCCAGCGTCTCATCCGGCGGGGCACTTTCCCTCTTACCCTCTTACCCTCTTACCGTCTTACCGTCTTACCGTCTTACCGTCCTACCGCCTGAGCACCAAATACACCAGGAGCAACACCGCGAGTACCACGACCGTGACCACTGCAATCACCGCCGGCGAGCCGCTTCGCCGGGCTGGGGCGGCAGGCGGTCCGGACGTTTCTTCGGATTGGTGGATCAGTGCCTCTGGCTTACCGCTCGGCGGCTCGGGGTTCGATGGCTCGGCGTTCGGTGGCTCGTCGCCTCGGCGTGGAAGATCGGACTGCGGGTTGTCCGGGGCAGACGCTGCCGCGGTGCGCAGCCCATCCCCGTCGAATCGGACCGCGACCACCGTGATATTGTCGGGGCCCCCGCGCTCATTGGCAAGCGCTACCAGCCGGTCGCACACCTGGTCGAGATCGGGAACCTCCTCGACCAGCGTGGCGATCTCCTCGCGCTTGACCTGGCCGGAAAGGCCGTCGCTGCAAATCACCAGCGTATCGCCGCGCTGGAGCTCCGTGCGGGTTAGGTCCACCCGGATCCGGGGGTCGGGCCCCAGCGCCTGGAGGATGATGTTGCGACGCTCGCTCTGGGCCGCCTCTTCCTCAGTCAGCTCGCCCGCATCGACCAGCCGCTGCATCAGCGACTGGTCCTTGGTGAGCTGGGTCGCGACGCCATTCCGGATCAAATAGCCCCGACTATCCCCCACCTGGGCCAGATAAAGCGCCCCATCGAGCACTCCCGCGACCGTCGCGGTCGTACCCATGCCCCGTACGTCGGGATGCTCCTGGGCGTACGCATGCAAGCGATCGTTGGCCTGTTCGACCGCTTCGCGCAGGCGCTCGGTGAACAGCTCGGGGCTCCGCGCGCCATCGCGACTCCAGTGCTCGGTGAGATAGGTGACGATGAACTGGGCGGCCATCGAGCTGGCCAGCTCGCCGGCGGCCGCGCCACCCATCCCGTCGGCCACCAGGAACACGCTTCCCCGGTCCCCGACCCGGTGGGGTCCCCCATTGGCGAGGTCCTTCCCGCCGCTCAGGTCGGCGATCCGGAAGACGTCTTCGTTGTGGTCGCGGGTTTGGCCCGGATCGCTTCGGGCCCGGACCGTGACGGAGACCGGCGGCGGGCTGGTAGTCATCGGGTGTCGGGTCCGGCGAGCCGTCGGCTGGAAGACCCACTGAGCCGCTCCCACAGCCCGCCGAGCCAACGTCCAGCCGAGCGTCGAGCGCCGAGCGCCGAGCCACCGTCCATAACCCGCACCACGGCGAAAGCAAACTCGCGAACGCTGGCAAACCGTTCACCAGGCTCTCGTGCCAGGGCCCGGCTCATGACCGCCTGCAAGCTGGCGGGAAATCCACCGTCCGGCCGGGCCTGGTGCAGGGGACGCGGCGGTTCGGTGAGTCGTTTGGAGAGCGCGCCGCGCAGGGAACCGCCCTCGAAGGGGAGTAGGCCGGTGATGGCCTCGTAGAACACGAGGGCCAGGCTGTACTGGTCCGATCGCGCATCCACGCGGGCCCCGGAGAGTTGTTCCGGACTCATGTATTCCGGGGTCCCCACGATGAATCCCGTCCGGGTGACCCCGGATTCCCCTTCGCCCGCGATCGCCTTCGCAATGCCGAAGTCAACCAGCTTGACCCTTTCTGCCGATTCACCGCCGGCGGAAACCACCATAATATTGTCCGGCTTGAGATCGCGATGGACAATCCCCAGGTCATGCGCGGCTTGCAGTCCCGCAGCGCACTGGCTGAGAAGGGCGGCCGCTCGGGGAACCGGCAGCCGACCAAATTCCGTCAGCAGCGCCCTCAGGGGCTGCCCCTCAACGTACTCCATGGCCAGGAAAACCAGTCCGTCGGCGGTCAATCCGAAGTCGTACACCGCGCAGACGTTGGGGTGAGAGATCCGGCTCGCGTTGGTCGCCTCCCGGTTGAAGCGCTTGATGGCTTCGGGATCCTGAGTGAGGTCGCGGCTCAGGATCTTGAGCGCGGAGAGTCTCCCCATCAGGACGTGCCGGGTGAGATAGACCTCTCCCATGCCGCCTCCGCCGAGCCGACGCTCAATAGCATAGCGCTCGGCGACAACGCGTCCCAGGAGCTCGTCCGGGTCCGACCCCACCGGCCGAAGGGGGGTCCGATCCTGGGCGCAGAACGCAGCATCTTCGCCGTACTCGGCGCTACAGACGGGGCACACTCGCACGCCAGCAATCCTTGAATCGGTCCCGAAATAGAGGCCGCGATCGGTTCCGGCGCAATGGAGGTGTTGATAGTTTCCTCCTATGCAACGGAGCGCGTGGATCGCCGCGGTTCTCCTCGCCGGGTGCGCCCGTCCGCCCGGGCCGGAAGTCATTGCCCCACAACCCGAGCGTCCCGCCCTCGACATCCCTGGGGAAACCACGGCTCCAGGCCGGCTACCCCCCGTGCCGGAGTCCCGGGGCCCGCTCCGCATTCGGGTGGTGTATCCGGATTCCCTCGCCCGGGTGGATATCCGGGATTCCAGTTTCATCTTCGGCTCGGTGGGCGATGGTACCGCCATCCTCACCATCAACGGCCAGTCGGTGCCAGTCGCGGCGAACGGGGCGTGGCTTGCCTGGCTGCCTTTTGCCGGTGACAGTGTGATCAGCTTTGCGATCGCGGCCCGGACCGCAACCGACTCGGCAACACTCTTATATCGGGTGCGCCGCTCTTCCCGGTTCACTCCGGCGCCAGGGCAAGCGCTCTGGATCGACACGACCAGCTTCTCGCCGCGAGGACGGGTATGGTGGCCTCGGGATGAATTCCTACCGTTGTCGGTGCGCGCCAGCGAGGACGCGAATCTACGGCTCGCGCTCCCGAGCGGCACCGTGATCACTCTGTCGGCAGACTCGGTGGCCGAGGATGTCGCTGAGGGTATTCGGGCCTTCGACCGCGAGGTCGCGAATCTCGCGCGTCCGGTCCGGGCGGACCGCTATCGTACCATGCTGCGCGGCATAACGCTCGGCGACGCGGGGCCGCTCTTCGATACCATCCTGCCGTCCGGCCGCCCTGCCGTCCTGCCACCAACGGGGCCGCCGAGCCGCCGAGCCGTCCAGCCGTCCAGCCGTCCAGCCCTCGAGCTTCTTGCCATCAGAGGACGTGACACCGTCCGTGCCGTCTGGCCCCTGACCCTCGCGCTTCTCGACTCCACTCCGATCGCGGTGACGCTCAACGACGATCGCGAACGCCGCGGCGGCACCGATCGGCTCACGATGGGAAGAACCACGCCGGGCGGCACCTATACCTGGTTCTTTCCAACCGGGACTCGCGGCCGCGTGTCAGGGCGGATCAACGGTGACCTCCGCCTCGCTCTCTCCCGGCGGAGCGACGCCTGGGTCTCCGCTGCCGAAGCTCTGCCGAGCCCCGGACCAACGACCGCGGTGGTTGGTTCAATCACCCTGACGCCAAACCCGGACCGGGTGATCGCGCGGATACCGGTTGGGGTACGCCTGCCGTTTCAGGTCCACGAGGAGGAACGCGCGCTCACGATCGTGTTGTATGGGGCGCGCTCCGACGTGAATTGGCTTCGGTACGGGCCGGCTGATCCACTGGTGCGATTGGCTATCACCCGGCAAACGAGTGCCGACGAGTTGGAGCTTCGTTTCGACCTCAGCACCCCGGTCTGGGGATACCGGACTGAGTGGGACGGCACCGACCTGCTGTTTGCGATCCGAAGGCCGCCGCGCCTGGACCGGAGCAATGTGCTGGCCGGCATGACGGTCGTGGTCGATCCGGGGCACCCGCCAATCGGTGCCACCGGGCCGACCGGGCTTACCGAGGCCGAGGCCAATCTCGCGATCGCGCAGGTCCTGGTCGGGCTGTTGGCGCGGGAGGGGGCTCACCCGATCCTAACCCGCACCGACATGCGCCCGCTCGACCTCTGGCCGCGGGTCCGCCTGGCCGACAGCCTCAACGCCCAGCTCCTGGTCTCCATCCACAACAATGCGCTGCCCGACGGCATCAATCCGTTCACCAACAACGGGCCGAGTGTGTTCTACCACCACCCTCGCGCGTTACCGCTGGCCCGGGCCATTCAGTCCCGATTCGTCGGGCGCTTCGGGCTGCGCGATCTCGGCGTGGGACGGGCGGATCTCGCGCTCGCGCGTCCCACCTGGATGCCAGCCGTGCTGACCGAAGGTCTGTTCCTGATGATTCCGGAGCAGGAGGCTGCCCTGGCCCAGTCCGAGGGGCAACGCCTTTATGCGCTTGCCGTGCTCGAGGGAATTCGCCAGTTCCTCGAGCAGGTGCGGGATGCCCGATGACCCAGAGGACGGCAGGACGGCAGGACAGCAGGACGGCAGGACCGCTTGGCGGCTCGGGGGCTCGGCACTCGGTGTTGCTGGTTACCCGGTTCGCCCGGTTCACCCGGTTCGCCCCGTTCGTCCTGTTCGCAAACCTCAGCGCCCAGCCGCCGGAAGAACGAAAGGCCATCGAGGCGTTTCGCGACACGCTCCTTACGGTGAGTGATACGGTTGTGCTGCAAGAGCGGGAAGCCCTCCTGCTCCGTTCATCTCAGCGGCTCCGGAACGACCCCGCCTTTCACCTCCTCATCGGTCACCTTGCGCTTCGTCGAGGCGAACTCGGCGGCACGAGCCACCTCGACGAGGCGGCGGCCGAGTTTCGCTGGGCCGCCGCGCTTGCCCCGCGATGGCCTTACGCCTGGCTCGGCCTCGGCACCGCCGAATTCACGCTGGGTAGCCGACTTTCCGAGCCGGGAGGTGCGACTGCTCGCGAAGCGCGCTCGCGAGACGCCTACTCGCGAGCGGGGCAGGCGTTTGCGCGAGCCGTGCTTCTCGAACCTGGCTTCGCGCCCCGCTTGGAAGCGCTCGCCCGCCGCGCGGTGCGCGAGAAATCTCCCGAACGCGCCGCCGTCGTTCGGAGTGCTTTCGAACGCGCGGTCAGCACCACCCGGACCCCGGTTCCCCGGCTCCTGCTTGCCCTGGGTCGGGTCCAGCGGGAGCTGGACGATTCCAGCGCTTTGACAACGCTCGCGCGGTATCTCTCGATTCAGGATAATCCCGCGGTGGGGCTCATCGAGTTGGGGCGGGCCCTGCTCCTGCGCGGTGATCCAAGCGGTGCGGCGAGATACTTGGCCGGCGCCGGCAGCGACGATCCGCAGGCCACCGCGGAGTATCGGGCCGATTTGGCTCCGATCGCGACTGACTGGGAGCTTGCCGAGTTCGATCGCCGGCGCGGATGGATGCGAGCGGAGCTGGTGCGCCGGTTCTGGACTGCACGGGACCGACTCGAGCTGCGCCGCGACGGGGAGCGCCTTGCCGAGCACCTTCGGCGTCTGCGCGTGGCCCAGCGGGAATTCCTTGTCGTCATGGCAGACAGCACCACGCGGCTCGACGATCGCGGCCGGGTATTCGTGCGCCACGGCAAGCCGGACGAGCGGGCAAGCTTCACCTGGGTCGGCATCCCTCCCAATGAATCGTGGCGATATCGCCGGGGCGGGGAAGGTCCCGACCTCGTCCTGCATTTCGTGTCGCGACAAGCCCAGAATGATTACCGGTTGGTCGAGAGCGTGCTGGACGTGCCAGTAGTCCAAAACCTGCCGACCGAAGCTCTGTTTCGGTCCCGCTGGACTCTCGCGCCGGTCTACCGGCAGCCGGGAGCCCAACGGAGCCGGCTCGCTCCGGATATCCTAACCCGCGAGCGCGCGCTGGGCAGGTACGGCATCCGGGTCGCCACCGGATCCGACCGGTATCCGTTGCGGTTTGCCCGGGAGCTCGAGGCGTGGGGAGCCATGCTGGTGGCGGGTGGGAGTGGGGCGCAGCCCGCGATTCAGGTGGTGTTCGCGATCCCCGACTCTTTGCTCGGAACGCCGGGTGCGGAACCGCCGAGCCGCCGAGCCGCCGAGTCGTCTGTTCGCGTCCGCTTCATCGCGCTCGACCTCGCCGGAAACGTGGTGGCTTCGGCGGACTCGACGGTCCGGCCCGAAGCGGTGGAATATCCGGGAGAAGGTCGCGCCCTCGGGGGCCGCATCGCGGTCCCGGTGCGGCCCGGCCGCCTGGTTGCCCATGCCGCGATTCAGTATCGCGAGGGCGGGTCAGCCTTCGGAATCGATACGCTTTCAGTGCCTTCACCGGGCGCCGGGGAGCTTGCCCTGGGCGATCTGTTGCTCGGCTCCCCGGAGCAGGGCCTGGACGTTCCTCTGGGAGACGGGAGCAGGTTCGCACTCGCCCCTGCCGCGCTGATTCGCCAATCTCAAGACCTGCACATCGCCACCGAGATCTTCGGTCTTCTGCCTGGCGGTCAGGCGAACCTCCGGATCTATGTTGCCCCACGAGATCGCCTCCAGCCGGTCGAACCGGAGGTGCTCAAGTGGCGGCCGGTTCCGGGGAACCGGGGAGCGGCCGCGATCAATCGCGGTGCCAGTTCGGGTCCCATCGTTTCGTGGAGAACGGTCTTGCCATCACGGGAGCTCAGTCCGGGGTTCTGGGCACTGGCGGTGGTGGTGCGGGATGGTGCGGGACGGGAAGTCCGGCGGGAGGCCCGGCTGGTGGTAGTGGAGCCCTGATCAGATTTGTGATGTGCACGACTGATTTTCGCGTCGTTCCTTGAAATCCGGAGCGGATTGTCACAGCCCCGTCACGATCCTAATTTGAGCTTCCCCAACGCCCCGCGGGAGCGAGCCCGCGCCGAGCCGCGGGATGAGCCGCCCAGCTTCGTCATTACATTTCAGACCCGGATAAGAGGAAGACCCATGGGAACTGCTCCGCCGCGGGTTCCGCTGCAGCTTTCGCCTAACGCGATCACCGTTCTCGAAAAGCGCTACCTGGTGCGCGACGAGTCCGGGAAGCCGGTCGAGACCCCGGCCGAGCTTTTTGTGCGGGTAGCCCGGACCGTCGCGGAACCGGACCGGCAGTACGGCGCCAGCGAAGGCGCGGTCGAGCAGCTCACCGAGGCATTCTACGGTTTGATGGCGCAGCGGCAGTTCATGCCCAACAGTCCGACGCTGATGAATGCGGGCCGGCCGCTGGGGCAGCTCTCCGCGTGCTTTGTCCTGCCCGTAGATGATGCGCTCTCCAACGGGCGCAGCGGAATCTACGATACCCTGACGGCGATGGCGCTGGTGCACCAGTCAGGTGGCGGGACCGGGTTCAGCTTCTCGAAACTGCGGCCCAAGAACGACATCGTGCGCTCGACGATGGGGGTCGCCTCGGGACCGGTCTCTTTCATGTCGCTGTTCGACGCGTCGACCGACGTGGTGAAGCAGGGGGGGACCCGCCGCGGTGCCAACATGGGGATCCTGCGGGTCGATCATCCCGACATCCTCGATTTCATCACCTGCAAGGACGACACCACCAAGATCACCAACTTCAACATTTCGGTCGCGGTGACCGACGCGTTCATGGAGGCGCTCGAAGCGGGAGCCGACTACGAGCTGATCCATCCTAACACGCGAAAGCCGGTGGGCCGCCTGTCGGCCCGGCTGGTGTGGGAGAAGATCATTCAGGGGGCCTGGAAGACCGGCGAGCCCGGGGTGTTCTTCATCGACCGCGCCAACGCGGTCAACCCGGTACCGCACCTGGGCGGCTACGAGGCCACCAATCCGTGCGGCGAGCAGCCGCTCCTGCCCTACGATGTGTGCAATCTGGGCTCGATCAATCTCGGGGTGTTCGTCCAGGGCGACGACCTCGACTGGGACGCCTTGCGGCGCGCCGTTCATCTCTCGACCCATTTCCTCGAGAACGTCATCGACGCCAACAGCTATCCGTTGCCGGAGATCACCTCCCTGGCGCAGCGGATTCGCCGGATTGGGCTCGGGGTCATGGGCCTGGCCGACGCATTGGTTCGGCTCGGGGTGCCCTACGACTCCGAGGAGGCGGTCGCGCTGGGCCGCCAGATCCAGCGCTTCGTGGATGACGAGGCGAAGACCGAATCGGAGCGGCTGGCCGGCATCCGGGGACCGTTCCCCGAATGGGAGCGAAGTATCTGGGGTCCGGATGCGACCTGCGCCCGAGATCCGCAAGGCCGGCGGATCCGCCCGATGCGGCGCCTGCGCAACTGCAACGTGACGACGGTGGCGCCCACCGGGACGATCTCGATCATCGCGGGCTGCAGTTCGGGGATCGAACCGCTCTTCGCCGTCGCGTTCATGCGCCACCAGGCGGGCGTACTCATGCCCGATGTGAATGAAGACTTCGTGCGGGTCGCGAAGGAGGAGGGATGGTACTCCGAGGAGCTGATGCGTTCCACCGCCGAGACCGGCCATGCCGGGTTCCCCGAGGTGCCGGAGGGGTGGCAGCGCGTGTTCGTCACTGCCAATGAGATCAAACCGGAATGGCACGTCCGGATGCAGGCCGCCTTCCAGGAGTTCAACGACTCCGCGATCTCCAAGACCGTGAATTTCGCGAGAGATGCCACCGAGGCCGACGTGGAGCAGATCTATCGACTGGCCCACGCGCTGGGGTGCAAGGGAGTAACCGTCTATCGCGATGGCAGCCGGGAGATGCAGGTGCTCTCGGCCGGCAAGACCGCTCAGCAGGTCCAGGAGGCGGCGCTTCGCAGCGGTCGCGCCGAGGTCCGCTCCGACCTGGTCGAGGTCCTGGCTACCGGCACGACCAGCGAGCGCCGGGCTGTCGCGGCCGACATCGCCGGCGAGTTGGCTGAGCTTCGCGCCGAGAACGAGCGACTGCGGCGGCAGGTTCACGAGCTCGAATCGGAGACGCTCCAGCGGCGCCAGAAGCGGAGTCGGCCCGAGCTCCTCCGCGGCACCACCCGCCGCCTGGAGACCCCGCTCGGCACGCTGTATGTGACGATCACCGAAGACGACAAGGGCCAGCCGTTCGAGGTCTTCATGACGCTCGGCAAGGCAGGCGGAGCGATCATGGCCGACGTCGAGGCGATGGGTCGGCTTATCTCCCTCGCGCTGCGTTCCGGGATTCCGATTCGCGAGATCTACCGCCAGCTCCGCGGAATCAGCTCCGACAAGGTGCTGGGCCTCGGGCCGGCCAAGGTGATGTCGGTCCCCGACGCGGTCGGCATTGCCCTCGAGCGCTACATGGCCGAGAAGCAGGGGGTGCAGGGCGAATTGCTGCCCTCGCACGATCCCAGCGCCACCGAGCCGATGGCGGTTACCCAGCCGGTCGTGCGCAGCAACGAGCAGATGCTCCTCACCGGATTGGCCGAGGCGCTGGTAGGCTCCTGTCCCGACTGCAGCTCGCAGCTCGAGTTCTCGGAGGGCTGCGTGAAATGTCCCGTCTGCGGGTATTCCGAGTGTGGTTGATGAGGAGGTAGTAAGTAGGAGGTAGTAAGAAGGGACAAACCTGACCGAGGCATGGTCGTTGCAGCGGGCGGTGCTGTTCCCTACTCACTACCTCCTGCTTACTATCTCCTTCTGTCCTTTCCTACTAACTCTGTGAGTAAAGTCCCGATCACCGTCCTGGTTCATGCCTTGAACGAGGAGGTGAATATCCCGCACACTCTGCGCGACGTCGTGGGATGGGCCGATCAGATATTCGTGATTGATTCCGAAAGCAGCGACCGCACCGCGGAGATTGCCGGGGAAGCCGGCGCCACGGTGGTCTCCCGACCCTGCACTCGATCGACCCTCGTCGAGCAGCGCAACTGGGCCCTCGACAACCTCCCTATCGCCCACGAATGGGTTTTGATCCTCGATGCGGACGAAACCATGGACCCGGAGCTCAAGGCCGAGGTCGCGGCGGCGGTGGCCCGGAACGATCCCGAGCGGGACGGGTACTGGGTACGGGTCAAGCTGATCTTCATGGAACGCTGGATCCGGCATGCCAGCATGTACCCGACCTGGAGCTTGCGTCTCTTTCGGAAAGGAGTGGTCCGCTACGAGCGTCGGAACGTCAATGCGCATCCGCTGGTCGCCCCGGACAGGGAGGGCCGCTTCAAGGGTCACCTGCTCAATCACGACCGCAAGGGGTGGAGCTCGTATGTCCAGCGAATGGACGAGTTTTCGACGCTGGAAGCGCGGGCCTACCAGGCGGCGCGGGAAGGCAGCGGGTCGCCCGGTGCTGTACTCGGCTCCCGTGCGGCGCGCCGTCGTTGGCTCAAAGAGCGATTCATGCGGCTGCCGTTCCGGCCGGTTGTGTTGTTCGGTTACCTCTATCTGGTCCGGGGCGGCTTTCTGGATGGACGGGCGGGCTTCGATTACTGTGTCTTCAAAGCGACGATCGAATGGATGATCACCGTCAAGCTGCGCCAGGCGCGCCGGGCCGGGCCGTGATGCCCTGGTGATGCGATGATCGCCCGCGCGCTGCTGGTCACGTTTGCCGTTGTGGTGCTGCTCTTCCCGCAGGGAACCATAACTCGCAGCGGAACCGCCGAAGCCCTGGTGGCCGGGTTTCTCGCGGTAACGGCTCTGGTGGCGTTGCTGGAGCGAAGCTTCGCCCCGGCGCCCCAGCGCCGGTGGCAGCCGCTCGGTCTCCTGCATCCGATGCTGCTGGCACTGGTGGTATACCTGCTCGCCCTCAATCCCTACCTCTCCTGGCTTCAGGGAAATGATCCGGGGCTCATCACCCGCACGACCGTCCCGTTCGTCATTCTCTGCGCCTATTACCTGCTGGTCCTGGCCAGGATCGCCGAGCGGGAGGTGGCCTGGTTTCTCGATGCGACTCTGGTCGGAACCGTTCTGCTGTGCGCCTCGATCTGGTGGGTCAGCCTCTCCCAGGGTGCGGGGCTCGAGCGGGTGACGGTCATCGAGGCGGGCGGGCAGCGCACCCTGATCTATCCCTTGCTGGCCATCGGAGGCACCGTCGCGTTTACCCGGCTGCTGGGAGACCAGCGCTGGCCGCGCCGCCTGGCGGCGGGAGTGGTCTTCCTGTTCGCGCTCTCCGCCATCCTCCTCACCGTAACCCGCGCCATGCTCGCGGCCCTGCTGATCGGCTGCCTCGCGAGTCTGGGGGCGCTCGCCCTGGTGCGGCGGGGCCGGCAGCTGGTCGGCGTGCTGGCCAGCGCGGTCGCCGCGACGGTCGTCGGTCTCGCCTTGGTGCCGCCGTTCCTAACCCGCTGGGAGGCGCGCCTGAGCAGCGAGAATCTCGAAGGCATCAGCACCCTGGTGGGCCGGGTCGAGGAATTCCGGGCGTTCTGGACCGAGTTCCGCCAATCGCCCCTGACCGGGCAGGGTCTGGGGCACCAGTTCGGAGATCCCACCTCGAGCGACATCGGGCTCGCCACCGTCGGACTGACGCTGCCCCACAATCATCTGGCTTTCGTTGCAGGGACCCTGGGAGTGGTAGGCCTGGTGCTGTACTATGGCGTGCTGGTCGGAGCGCTGGGACGGGGGGCGCGGCTGCTGCATCGCTGGCGGCGCGAACCTCAGGTCTACACCCTGATCCTCGCGATCCTCGCGGGCCTGGGGGCCGGACTGACCTTCACCATGGCCTCGACGACCTATACCGCCCTGTCGTATAACTACTTCGTCGCGTTCGCCGTGTATGCCCTCCGGCTCCGGTGGACATCCCCGGTAGTCTCGGCCTGAATGTCGCGCGTCTGGCGCCTGCTTCGCTGGATGCCGGCCCCGCTGCTGCGTCTGGCCCGGCAGGTAATTCCGGCGGACCGGCGCTACCGGTGGCGCGAGCGGTTCGGCGCGAAGGTCGCCGATATTCCCGATGGAGAGGTGACGGTGGCCGATGGCCGCCGGTTTCACATCGGCCCGGACAGCATGTACTGGGCGATTCACCAGGGCCTCGAGTACGAGCCGGAAGTCACCGCGCTGTGGCGAAGCCTAACCCGGGCGGGTGATGTGGCCGTCGATGCCGGCGCCAACTTCGGCTGGTTCACCACCCTGTTCGCGACGCTGGCCGGCCGGGACGGGCTGGTCCTGGCGTTCGAACCGGTTCCCGCGACCTTCGCCCGGCTCGAGGAGCACGTGACGCTGAACCCCGGACCAGCCCGGGTCGTGCTTCGCGCCGCGGCGCTGGCCGAGTGCGCGGGAACCGGATCCGTCACCATTCCGGCGGGGGCCAGCGGCGAGGCGAGCCTGACCAGTGGCGCGACGCCGGGTGGGCTTGCGGTGCCGCTCGTCCGGTTGGACGATGAGCTGGCTGCGATCGGCCTCGACGGTTGCGATCTCCTCAAGCTGGATGTCGAAGGGGCCGAGCTCCGGGCGCTCAGGGGGGCGCGGCGAACGCTTCGCGGCCCTCGGCCGCCGATTATCCTGGTGGAGCTCAACGCCGCGGCGTGCCGGAGTGCGGGTTATGAGCCCGCCGCGCTGTATGACTTCCTGCACGAAGCCGGATACGACGCTTTCTTTGGCATTGCCAGCGGCCGCCGCCTGGTCCGCGTGAGCGGTCCCCAGGAGTTTGGGTCGCTGGCGGCGGGACCGGCGGTCCCGGCCCGCCGGGACGTCGTCCCGGGGATGGCGGTGGCGGCGCCCCGCACCCGGATCGTCCCGCGGCTCGAGGACGCCAGCATCGTGATCCGCGAGCCCGCGACCGGGCGAGCTCGCTAGGCGCATGTGCGGAATCTGCGGCGTTATCCTAACCCGGGACCCCGACCCCGGGGAGCTCGAGGCCCTGGTCTCCCGAATGACCGGGGCGCTGGCGCACCGCGGCCCCGACGGGCGGCGGACCTGGACCGCCGGCCGGCTGGGGCTCGGCCACACCCGGCTGGCCATCATCGATCTGTCGGATGAAGCGGCCCAGCCCCTGAGCGCGCCGGGATCGCCCGCCCGCATCGTCTTCAACGGCGAACTTTACAACTACCGCGAGCTGCGCCGGATCCTGGAAGGGCAGGGCAGGGTCTTCCGAACCCGGAGCGATACCGAGGTCGTGCTCCAGGCCGTGCTCGAGTGGGGTCCTCCGGCGTTCGAGCGCATGCTCGGCATGTGGGGCCTGGCCCTGTATGATCCCGACCGCCGCGAGCTGCTGCTCTCGCGGGACCGGTTCGGGATCAAGCCCCTGTACTACGCGGTGGCCCCGGACGGCCTGGTGTTCGGATCCGAGATCCGGGCGCTCTTGGCCAGCGGGTTAGTTGCGCGCGAGCCGCATCGCGCGGCGTGCGCGGTGTTTCTCAGCCGCGGCGAGACCGATTGCGCCGGCGCAACGTTCTTCGAGGGTATCCGGAGAGTTCCCGCGGGCAGCTGGACCCGGATCCCGCTCGACCCGGTCCGGCCTCCGCCATTTGAGCGCTACTGGGACCCGGCACCGTTGTTCACTCCGCCGGGCAATCCACTTTCCTTTCCCGAAGCAACCTCGGAGTTCCGCCGGCTCCTCGAGAGCGCGGTGGACTTCCACCTGCGGAGCGATGTCCCGGTCGGCATGTGTCTGTCGGGCGGAATCGATTCTTCCTCTCTGGTTGCGCTGGCCGCTGCGCGACTGGCCGAGGGGGGCACCGCTCCCTACACCTTCACCGCGAGTTTCCCGGGCCAGCCGTTCGATGAATCCCGCTACGCCACGGCCGTGGCAGAACGGTTCCGGGTTAGGCGGGTCTTCGTCGCGCCGACCGCAACGGATTTCGACCGCGACCTGGAACGGCTGGTCGAAGCGCAGGAAGAGCCGTTCGGCTCGACCGGCGTGTATCTCCAGTGGCGGCTGTTTCAGCAGATCCAGGATTCCGGTCTCAAGGTCGTGCTCGATGGACAGGGATCGGATGAGTACCTGGGCGGATACCTCACCTTCTTCCTGCCGCTCCTGGTGGACCAGATCCGCGGGGGCCACTTGGGGGCGGCGGTGGGGACCATGGCCGAAATCGTTCGCCACAAGCGGCCCCCGCGGCTCTCGGCCGGGTACCTGCTGGCTATTGGGCGCCGCGCTCTCGGCCGGCGTGCCGCGGATTCGGGCGAAGGAGAGCGAGCCTGGCTCGCTGACGCGATGCGGACCGCCGGGGCAGCCTCAACCGGTGACACCGAGTTGGCGGAGCTCAGACCGGAGCCCGGGGTCTCGCGGTTCCGGCGGGCCCTGTGGGCCTACTTCTTTCGCTACTCGCTCCCCGGCTTGCTCCGTTATGAGGACAAGAACGCGATGGCGTTCGGGGTCGAGTCGCGGGTGCCGTACCTCGACCACCGCCTGGTCGAGTTCGCCGCGGCGCTGCCCGACGAGTATCTCTGTCATCGCGGCGTGACCAAGCGAATTCTGCGCGACGCGATGCGGGACGCGCTTCCCGAATCCGTCGTCACCCGCCGGGACAAGCTGGGCTTCGCGAGCCCGATCGGCCCCTGGGTGGCGCAGGCGATCGTGCCGCGGCTCGCCCGCCTCCTGGAATCCTCGTTCGCCGCCGAGTACGTGGATCCCCTCCGGGTTAGGCACGCGGCTGAATGCTTTCTCCGGCGACCGGGGGGGCGGCATCTGGGCCTCTGGCGGGTGTATTCGGTGCTGGCCTGGCACGAACGGTTCCTGGCCCGGTGACGGCGCCCCCGCCCTCGGAGGTCCGCCGGGCGCGCCACCTGCTGTTCGGCTATGCGACGCAGGTCGCCTCCTTCGGCATTCTCGCGGCCACCAATCTCCTGCTGCCGCGATTTCTCTCCGGATCGCAGCTCTTCACCCTCAACCTGGCGCTGGCTCACGCCCTCCTGCTCACCGGCACGACCGGCGAGGCGATGAGCTACCAGTTGATCCTGCGCACCGGCGAGGCGAAGGGCGGCGTTCCCGATCCCCGGTTGTTCTGGCGGACCGCTGGAGAGTACCTGGCGATGCTTCTGCCCGGCATCCTCGTGCTGGAAGCCCTGTGGGGGTTCGCCGGAGGAGCCAACGGGGGGTGGTTCTGGTTGATCGTAGCCCTGCCCACCGTGCTCGTGGTCGCCTTCTACATGGTGGTGATCGCCTGGCTCACCGCGTCGTTCCGCAATCAGACCGTCGTCGTTTTGGCGCTTGTGAATGGCGCCCTCGGGCTGGTGGTTCCGCTGCTCCTCGCTCGGGCCCAGGGGAACCTTGCCTGGTCCCCGCTTCTGGCGCACTTGGGATCGCTGGCGCTGGCCCTCGTCGTGGCGGGCCTTCCGGCGAGTGCCCTCGCGCTGTGGCGCCCGTTCCGGCTCGAGGTGCTCTCCTGGCGGGCGTTCCCGGCCCTGGCGTCACCGGCCATCTACAAGCAGTGCGTGTTATGGGGGCCGATTCTCTTCCTCGGCGCGGGTGGTCGGGAACTCGACGCCAACAACTTCCGGATCGCCAGCAGTCTGGTCGAAGGTGCGCTGAGCCTGGTCCCCTTTCCGCGCACCACGATGCTGACGCTCTCTCGCGGGATCGGCCGTCTCTCCGAGGATGCCCGTCGGTGGGTCGCCACGACTGCCCTGCTGGTGGCTGCGGTAGGGTCCCTGATCCTGACGGCCGGCCGCGAGCCGCTCACCGCCCTGCTGTACCCGGCAGAGTATGCCGGGGTAGCCGACAACCTCCGTTTCCTGGGTCCTGTCCTGTTGATCCAGGTCGTGGCGATCGTGCTGGTGAATGAGTTGCTTGCCGCGGGAGCGACCGGCCGGATCCTTCGAAGCTATGCGGTCGCGATGCTCGCGGCCATCGTGGCTATTCCAGTGGCTGCGACACCGGCATCGGTGCCGCTCCTGGGCGCCGTGGCCCTCGCCCTGGCGGCAGTCCTGGCGCTGGGACCGTCGATTGGAGCAGTAGGTCAGCCGGTGTTCGTCCTCTCCGTCGGACTTTCGGCCTCGGTTGCCATGGCGGCGCTCGGATTCCCGGTCCCGGCGGCGTCGGGGTTCATCCTGGTGGTCGTGGCGTTCTCCCTGGTGCGACCCGGCCGGCGGTACTGGTCGATGGCCCGTGAGACCACCCAACGGGCTCGCCGCGGATGAACCGCGCCGATTAGCTCGCTATACTTCGGTCTTCACTCCCTTTCTCATGCTTCAGGTTCTCCAGCACGTCGGTTCGGGCAAGCTCGAGGTCGCCGAGGTACCGGAGCCCTCGCTCCGCGCCGGCGGCGTGCTGGTGCGCAACACCGCTTCCCTGATCAGTCTGGGCACCGAGCGAAGCGTGGTGGAATTCGCCGCCAAGTCGCTGATCGGGAAGGCGCGAGAACGGCCCGATCTGGTGCGGCAGGTGCTTGACAAAGTCCGCCGCGATGGAATCGGAGCTGCGTGGCGGACCATCTCGAGTCGCCTGGACCGGCCGGTTGCCCTCGGGTATTCGTGTGCCGGTCGCGTGCTCGAGGTCGGCGCCGGCGCGGACGAGTATGCGGCTGGCATGCGGGTTGCCTGCGCGGGCCAGGGATATGCCTCCCATGCTGAAGTCGTCTGGGTTCCCCGCAATCTCAGCGTTCCGATCCCGGAGGGCGTCTCGGATGAGGACGCGGCCTATGTGACCGCGGGGGCAATTGCGCTGCAGGGATTCCGGATCGCCGACCTTCGAATGGGCGAGACCGCGGTCGTGATCGGTCTGGGATTACTCGGCCTCCTGACGGTTCAGCTGCTCAACGCGTCAGGCTGCCGGGTGATCGGCATTGATCTCGATGCGGGGAAGGTCCGCCGGGCCAAGTCGCTTGGCGTCGAGCTCAGTCTCGATCGGTCCGCCGATGTCGGGTCGCGGGTGACGGACTTCACGAATGGGTACGGCGCCGACGGGGTGATCATCACCGCGGCTACCGAAAGCCACGATCCCATCGAGCTCGCGGGCGAGCTCGCGCGCGACCGCGGGCGCGTCACGGTGGTGGGCGCCGTCGGGATGCAGGTGCCCCGGAAGCGCTACTACGAGAAGGAGCTCGAGGTCCGGTTGTCCCGATCCTACGGCCCCGGCCGCTACGACCCGCTGTACGAGGAAGCCGGGATCGACTTCCCGTTCGGGTATGTGCGCTGGACCGAGCGCCGCAACATGGCCGAGTTCCTTCGGCTGGTCGGCGAAGGCAAAGTGACCCCCGCTCGCCTCACCTCGCACCGGTTCCCCATAAGCCGCGCGCTCGAGGCCTACGCCCTCGTCTCGGAGGCACGCGGCCAGCCCGTCACCGGGGTCGTGCTCACCTATCCGGCCGGCGATCGGCCCAGCCGGCGCTCGATCGTGACTTCGGCGCATCCGGCGGCGCAAGGAACCCTGCAGATCGGCTTTATCGGCGCCGGGAACTTTGCCCAGGCTGTGCTCCTGCCCGAGCTCAAGCGGATCGGGGGCGTCTCGCTCTCGCGGGTGGTCACCGCGAATGGCGCTTCCGCCAAGCAAGTGGCCAGCCGCTTTGGATTCCGCTCGGCCGGCACTGACCCTGGCGAGGTCTTCGCCGATCCGGACATCGATGCGGTAATCATCGCGACTCGGCACCGCTCGCACGCGGAGTTCGCCACCCAGGCCCTCCGAGCCGGCAAGGCCGTCCTGGTCGAAAAGCCACTCGCGATCGACGAAGCCGGCCTGGCCGGAGTTGTGGAGGCGGCGAGGGAGAACGGTCGGTTGCTCGCGGTCGGATTCAACCGGCGTTTCGCTCCGCTTGCCGTGGAGCTCCGGGCAGCGTTCGAGGGCACCCGCGCGCTGTCGATGGTGTATCGGGTAAACGCCGGGTCGCTCCCGCCGGAGAGCTGGATTCAGTTTCCCTCGGAAGGCGGCCGCATCGTGGGCGAGGTGTGCCACTTCATCGATCTCCTGGCCTTTCTCAGTGGCGAGCGGCCGGTCGAGGTGTTTGCTCACGGGCTGTCAGGGCCCGAGGTTCCCTGCCGGGACTCCCTGACGGCATCGGTTCGCTTTACGGGAGGGTCGGTCGCCGCGCTCGCCTACCTCACGACCGGAGACCGCCGGGCGGCGAAGGAGCGGGTCGAGGTGTTCGGCTCGGGACAGATCGCGGTGCTGGAGGAGTTCCGTTCGGTGCTCATAACCCGCGGCGGCCGGCGCCGGCGCCGGCGCCTCCTCCGCCCGGACAAGGGGTTCCGCGGCGAGCTCAACGCGTTTCTCCGCGCGGTTCGCACCGGGGCGCCTCCCATCAGTCTCGAGTCTCTGATAGCCACGACGCGAGCGACCTTCGCGATTCTGACCTCGTTGCGGACCGGCACTCCCCAGGCCATCGCGGCGGACTAGCGCGACGCGATGTGCGGAATCGCTGGGTTCGCCGGCCGCTTCGAGCCTGCGCTGCTCGACCGCATGAGCGCGCTCATCGCGCACCGCGGGCCGGACGGCGCGGGGCAGACGGTGCTCGCCACGCCCCATCCCGGGGTTTCCGTCGGGCTGGCCCACCGGCGGCTCTCCATCATCGACCTGAGCCCGAGAGCGGCGCAGCCTATCACGCCGCGTTGTCCGGCCTGCGGCCCCGGCGCGGAGGGCGCCCTCGTGCTGATCTACAACGGCGAGATCTACAACTTCGCCGAACTGCGGCGTGGGCTGGAACGCCGCGGGCATACCTTCCGCAGCGCGACCGACTCCGAGGTGCTGCTCCATCTCTGGAGCCAAGAAGGTCCGGCCCTCCTAACCCGCCTCAACGGCATGTTTGCGTTCGCGCTGGTCGATGCCCGGCCCGCCGGGCGACCCGAGGGAATCGAGCCGGGCGACCTGTTCCTGGCGCGCGACCCCATCGGTGTCAAGCCGCTCTACGTGGCGACGGTCCCCGACGGCATCCTCTTCGGCTCCGAGCTCAAGGCCTTCCTCGATGTGCCGGGGTTGTCCCGCGACCTCGATCTGGAGGGCTTGCACTACCATCTCGCCTATCTCTGGACCCCGGCTCCCCGCACCCTCCTCAGGAACGTCGCGAAGGTGCGCCCAGGCGAGTGGCTGCTGATCCGGAACGGTGAGGTCGCCCGGCGAGCGTCCTACTATGATCTGCCTTACGGCCAGGCACCGCTCGACGAGCCGCGCGACCGGATCGCGGAGGCGCTCCGCGACCGGATCGCCGAGGCGGTGCGGCGGCAGTTGGTGGCCGACGTTCCGGTGGGCCTCCTGCTGTCCGGTGGGCTCGACTCCAGCGCCATCCTCGCGGCGATGCGGAATGCTCATCCGGATCATCACCCGGCGTGTTACAGCATCGCGTTTCCGCCCGGGCAAGCGATCGACGGGAGCCCGCCGGACCTTCCCTATGCGCGACGCGTCGCGGCGTGGCTGGGGGGTGAGCTTCGCGAGGTGCCGATGGGCGCCGGCATCGGTGCCGAGTTCCTCCGCCTCCTGTATGCCCTGGACGAGCCGCAGGTCGATCCGGCGCCCTTCAATATGTTGCGGATCGCCCAGCGCGCCCGTGGGGACGGGATCCCGGTGCTGCTGAACGGGACTGGGGGTGACGACCTCTTCTCGGGCTATCGCCGGCATCGGGCACTCCGCTCCGAGGAATGGTGGGGCTGGTGGCCGGCGTGGGTGCGCACCCTGGCCGCTCGACCGGCTCGGGCCGCGGCCGCCGGGGGCGCTCCGGGTCTCTCCCGCACCGGTCTCCGGCGCGCCGTCAAGGTCCTGGAGCACGCCGACCTGGATCCGGACCGGCGCCTGGTCGCCTACTTCTGGTGGGCGGGGGAGCGACTGCGGCGCGGGCTGTATGGGTCCCGGATGGCCGAGGCGACCAGGAGGCTCGACACGGCGGAGCCGCTGCTCGAGTCCCTAACCCGCATTCCCGGGGAGACCGATCCCCTCAATCGGATGCTGTACCTCGAAGGCAAGCACTTTCTGGCTGACCACAACCTCCTCTATGCCGACAGGATGGCGATGGCCTGCGGCGTCGAGGTCCGGGTCCCGCTCCTCGATCTCGAGCTCGTGTCCTTCGCCGCCCGCATTCCCTCCCGGTACAAGCAGGACGGGAAGACCGGCAAAGCCATCTTCAAACGCGCGATGGAACCGGTCCTCCCGCGCGAGGTGATCTACCGTCCCAAAACCGGATTCGGGGTGCCGCTGCGCCACTGGCTGCGCCACGAGCTGCGGCCGTTCCTGCAGGATGCGCTCTCGGAGTCGTCCCTCGCCGGCCGCGGCCTCTTCGATCCCGGGGCCGTCACCCGGTTGCGCGCGGCGGACCAGGCTGGCCGGATCGACGGCTCCTGGGTGCTCTTCGCGCTGTTGTCGGTCGAGCTCTGGTGCCGCCGGTTCGTGGATCGGCGCGACTAGCGGTCCCTATGGGCATCGTGGACGCAGCCCTGCGGTACGCGAGGACCGTTCCGACCCTTCGCCCCCGGCAGATCCTCTACCGCCCGCTCCGGCGGTTGCAGCGGGTCCTGCCGCTCGGTCCGCCCCGGGTGGAAGCCCGCTTTGCGGCGGCTCGCGCCGGCCGACTCCGGGCGGAGCTGCTGGCGGCGGGACAGCCCGGCTCGCGAACCCTAACCCGCGCCGACGACCTCTGCCGGGGGCGGGTGAGGATACTCGATCGCACCGCCGAGCTGCGCGGGGGGCACGACTGGGAGGGCCGGCCCCAAAGCCCGCTGTGGCGCTACCAGCTCCACGCCTTTGGCTGGGCGGAGGAGCTGGTGGAGGCGTTCCGGCAGCGCGGCGACCCGCGGTACGCCCGGCGCTGGATCGAGTTCGCCGAATCGTGGCTCGACGCCACTCGGGGGACCCGCGGTGAAGGGTGGGATCCGTATCCGCTCTCCCTTCGCATCGGGCACTGGATCCGTGCGGTGCTCCTGCTCGACGAAGCCCTCCCGGCCCGGACCGGGCAGCGGCTGCTCGAGGCGATCGCTCAGCAGGCCGCGTACCTGGACCGGAGGCTGGAGTACCACCTCCTCGGTAACCACCTGCTCGAGAATCTGCGGGCGCTCGCGCTGGCCGGGCTGCTGTTCGATGGGGCCGCCCCGGAACACTGGCGCATCCGGCGAGCCGGGCAATACTGGGACGAGCTGGCCCGGCAGGTGTTACCCGATGGGGTCCACCAGGAGCGATCGCCCATGTACCACGATCTGCTGTTGCAGGGCGCGCTCGAGCTGTTGCTGCTCCAGCGGGCTGCCGGTCTCGAGCCCGGCGAGACGCCTGTTCGGCTCCTGGGCGCCATGCTGGAGGCGACGGCCTGCTTGCACCGGCCCCTCCCGGACGGTCGACCCTATCTGTTCAACGACACCAGCGAAGCCACCGATCCCGATCTCCCCGGGTTAGGCCGGCTGGCCCTGCGCCTGGGTCTGATCCTGCCGCCGCCGCCCCGCGGGTCTTGGCACCTCACGGCCAGCGGATTCCTGGGATACGCCGGGGAGCAGCTCCGGATTGCCGTTGATGCGGGCGAACCGGGTCCCCGCTGGCTGCCGGCGCATGCCCACTGCGGAATGCTCAGTTACGAGCTGGATCTTGGGGGTGGGCCGCTGGTGGTGGATTCCGGCGTTGCGGGCTATGACGGCGATCCCCTCCGTGAGTACGGGCGCAGCACTCGCGCCCATAATACGGTGCAGATCGGGGGCCGGGAGCAACACGAAGTCTGGGGTGTCTTCCGCATGGCCCGCCGGGCAAAGCTCCATCGGGTGGAGGTGAATCGCGAGCCCGCGCTGCGAATGACCGCGGAGATCTCACCCTACTGGAGCACCCGGGTCCGGCACGAGCGGGTCATCCAGGTCGGCGAAGCGGGTGTCGACGTGACGGACCAGGTGCGCGGGGCCGACGGCGCCCCGGTGGCGAGCATGGTCCATCTGCATCCCGGGCTTGCCGTGGAGCCGGCGCAGGACGCCTGGATCGCCACGGGCCAGACCGTCCGCGCTCGCATCATCCCGAGCGGGTTCACCCGGGTGCGCCTGGTTCGCGGGGAAACCAGGCCGGCTCAGGGGTGGTACTGTCCGAGTTTTGGCGTCGCTCAGCCCGCCCCCTGCCTGGTAATGGAGACGGTGGGAAGCACCCAGCGGTTCGGCTACCGGATCGAGCTGGTCTGATGGCGGGCCACCGGCTTCGCATCGGGTACCTGATCCAGCAGTTTCCTCCCGAAGTGGGCGCCGGGCCGGCCCGCACGGTGGAAATGGCGCGGCGCTGGCTGGAGTGCGGTGCGTCGGTCACCGCCATCACCGCGATGCCCCACGGCCGGCTTCCGGGCCTCGCCCACGGGACCGTTCCCGCGGCGTACCGGGGCCGCGTGTTAGGGGAGGAGAGCTGGGACGGCATTCGCGTCCTGCGGTCCTGGACCTACGCCTCGCCTCGCCTGAGCCGGCGCGACACGATCGCAAACAACGTCAGCTTCATGGCAACTGCGCTGCTCTCCGCCGTGCGCGCCGAGCTCGACGTCCTGATCGCGAGCGAGCCGCCGTTTCTGCCCCATGTGTCGGGTTGGCTCGCCGCGGCCTACCATCGGGTACCGCTGGTGCTCGAGGTGCGCGACCTCTGGCCCGACTATCTCGTCGGACTGGGTTTGCTGCGGTCCGGCCGCCCGGCCGCGCAGGCGCTCTTCGGGCTCGAACGGTTCCTGCTCCGCCGCGCGAATCATGTCGTGGCGGTCACCGAGTCCTTTCGCCGGCGTCTCATCGCCAAGGGAGTCCCGGCCGACCGGGTTACCGTCATCCCCAACGGCGTGGATCTGGAGCGTTACACGCCGGGCCCCGCGAGGAGTCCACCACCGCGGCCGGAGTTGCACCACCGGGGAGACGAAATCGTGGTTGGCTACCTCGGCACCTTCGGGGCGGGGCAGGGGCTCGAAACCGTCGTCGAGGCCGCCGCGTTGCTCCAGAACGGGCTCCTCCGAGTCCGATTCGTCCTCGCGGGAGACGGACCGCAGCGCCAGCGGGTGGCGGCCCGGGTCCGAGAGCTCGGGGTCCGTAACATCACGCTGACCGGGATTCTACCTCGCGACGCGACCCGCGAGTTCTACGCTGCCTGTGATCTGTGCCTGGTCCCGCTGGCTCCCGTCGATATCTTTCGGGACACGGTTCCCTCCAAGCTCTTCGAAATCATGGCGTGCGGGCGTCCCGTGATTGCCGCAGTCGAGGGAGAGGCTCGGGCCCTGGTGGAGGAAGCGAGCTGTGGAACTGCGGTCAGCCCGGGCGATCCCCGCGAGCTTGCGGAGACGATCGCCCGGGAGGCCGGCCGCCCTGAGCCGGAGCGCGCGGCGATGGGCGCGCGGGGCCGTGCCTTCGTGGCCGAACGTTTCGATCGACGGCACCTGGCTGACCGCTACCTGGAGCTCCTAACCCGCTTGGCCCGAGTGCCGTGAGGATGCCATGACCGATCGCGAAGAGCTGTCGCTGCTCGCCGTCGCCGCGGGTCTCTTGCGGCACCGCCGGCGCATCATCGGCGCCGCGCTGGGGCTGGGTCTGCTCGCCGCGATCGTCACCGTGGTTCGGCCTCGCCAGTACCTCGCCAACGCGTCGTTCATCGCCCAGGTCCGCAGCACCAACGCGGCGCTCTCCGGGGTGGCCGCCCAGTTCGGGGTGACGGTCACCCCCGTCGAGCCGGGTCAGTCACCCAGCTTCTACGCGGATCTGCTGCGCTCCCGCGAGCTGCTGAGCGCGCTCGCCACCTCCCGGTTCCCGCCCGCCGCCGGCGATTCGGCGACGCTGCTCGAGATTCTGGGTATCGGCGGCGCGACCCCGGCCCTCCAGGTGGAGCGCGCGGTGGCCCGCTTGCGCCGCCGGCTCGAGGTCTCGATCGCTGCGCGCACCGGGGTGGTTTCCCTGGGGCTCGCGGCCCCGACGCCGGAATTGGCCCAGCAGGTCACCGCGCGACTGCTCGAGCTGCTCAACCAGTTCAATGTTTCCACCCGCCGGTCCCAGGCTTCCGAGGAGCGGCGGTTCACCGAACAGCGGCTGCGGGAGGTCATGGACGAGCTCCGTCAGGCCGAAGATCGGCTGGTCGTCTTTACCCAGCAGAATCGGGACATTCGCAGCTCGCCGCGGTTGCAGGCCGAATTTGCCCGACTGGAGCGGCAGGTCCTGCTGCGGCAGCAGGTCGTGATTCAGTTGTCCCAGGCCGCGGAACAAGCCAAGATCGAAGCGGTTCGGGATACGCCGGTGCTCACGGTCATCGAGCGGCCGGTGGTCCCGGCCCGCGCGGCCTCCCGCCGGCTGGTGGCCTGGATCGGGTTCGGCCTGGTGGTGGGGGGCGTGTTAGGACTCTTGTGGGCGGTCTGGGCCGACAACCTGCAGCGCGCCCGGGCCGCCGATTCCCAGGCCTATCGTGACTATCGACAAGCCTTGGCCCGATCCTAATCTTAGGAGGTAGTAAGTAGGAGGTAGTGAGCAGGAGGTAGTGAGAAGGGACAAAACTTGCCGTGGCAAGAAACACGCACCGGCAGGGTTTGTCCTTCTCACTACCTCCTGCTCGCTACCTCCTCCTACCGTGTCGCCACGACAATTATGGCAACCGTACTCGCCAGGATCTGCGCGATGGACGCCGCGAGCCCCACGAAATCTTTCTTGTCACTCGGATCCCGCTGCGGCACAAACACGACCGCTCCCGGACTCGGCTCGGGTATGGTGTCCTCAAAGAGGAACCGCCGCTTGACGCTCTCGACTTTGCCGTTCGCCTGGGTCACGAATGCCTTGCCCTTGTCCCCCATCCGGCTATACCCACCCGCGCTTGCCACATAGAAATCGATATCCCGCCCGGGGACATACGCGACCGCCATCGGCGAGTTGACCGCGCCCTCGACTCGCACGACGGGGATGTATTCCGGAATCACGATCGAGTCTCCCGCCGTCAGCACCAGGTTGTCCCGATGCGAGGGATTCCTGAGCACCGCGGGAAGATCGATGCCGATCCGGCCCTGCGAGATGGACCGGCGCACGAACCTGATCCCGGCCGGATAGGCCTCCCGGTTGAGCCCGCCGGCCCGCCCGATCATGTCGGAAAGCCGCTCGGTCCGGGTCCGCAGGGCATAGGTTCCGGGGAACTGAATCTGGCCTTCAATGCGGACCGTTCGGTGCAACTCCCATTCCGGCTGTCTGAAGACCAGGATGTTGTCGTAGGGCTCGAGCGCGACTTCCGGTGCCCCTCGGGCCTGGGCTGCGAGTCCCGGAGGGCCCAGGTACTCACCGTTCGGCCCGCGATCGAAGAGGTACGTTGAGTCCAGCGGAACCCTGGTGGTGGTAGCCAGGCCGCCGCCGGATCGATCCTCCGGAATGCGGGCAATTTCGGCCTCGGTGAGCAGAGCGTCTTCGGTGAGTCCTTCGGCGAGGAGAACCGCGTCTCGCAGGGTCATTCCTTCCCGGAAGGGAACACTTCCCGGCCGCTTGACCGCTCCGGCCACCGTGACATAACGCGCGGGCCGGAACGTCGTCCGCGCGAACACGGTGATCTCGTCGTCTTCCTGGAGCGGGAAGTTGTCCCGGATAGCGCCCACCGAGTCGGCGAAGGCGCCCCGCAATTGAATCCGGGTGGAATCCGGCTGCAATCGGGACACCAGGATCTGATCCAGATACACGTCTGGCTTGGGTCCGCCCGCCAGCCGGATCGCTTCTTCGAGCCGCATTCCTGGAACGAATCCGACGGGGCCTTCGTTCCATACTGCCCCGCGGACGACGATCTGATTGCGGCGCCGTCCCGCGATTTCGAACACGCGGACCTCGTCGCCGGGTTCCAGCGCGAAGCGGGGCACCGTGCCGTCGGCGAACTGTTCGGGACCGAGATCCAGCACGACTCGATCGCGCCCGCCAGGCTGCCGCTGGGCGGGCGGAAGAATCCGATCGATCTGCACCCGGCGTTGCAGCGCAGTGGCTTCGAACCCGCCGGCCGAGGCGATGAGCTCGCGGAGGGTCTCACCCGGCTTGAGTTCGTATTCCGCGGGACGCACCACCCGTCCGGTAACCCGCACGATCGACCCTCGCACCGGCACGAAGACGACGTCGCCGTTCTCGAGCCGGATGTCCCGGCTATTGTCGCCGCGAATCAGATAGTCGTAGAGATCGAGTTCGCCCACCGTGCGCGGACCGCCGCCTCCCACCCCGTTGCCTCCCGATCCGCGCCGGACCTGAACGCTGCGGAACGACCCATTGACCGTCGGGCCCCCCGCGGCATAGAGCGCGGTGAGCACCGTGCCGACAGCGGGAATCTGATACGAGCCCGGGTGGGCGACGTCACCGATCACGTACACCTGATTCACCCGAAGCCGGGTTACCGTGACCTGAAACCGGGTGGCGGCGCCGGCCCCTCGGCGAACGCTGCTATAGACGCGGCCCAGCCGTTCGTAGAGCAGGTTCTCGAGCTGGCTCATGTTGAGCCCGGCCACGAAAAGCTGCCCGACCTGCGGGATCACGATGAAGCCTTCCCGGCTCACCTCGAGCTGGTGGGTGAGCTCGACTTCGCCGGTCAGAATCAAGGCGAGCGCGTCGCCTGGTCCGAGCCGATAGCTGGGATCGACCGGCCCGGCCAGCGAAGGCTGAAACTGTGACGTGGCTCGCTTGAATACTTCCATTCCGAACCGAACCTGCGCGCCACTCGGAGGAGCCGCCAGCGGAATCGTATCAGTCGTCGCAGGGGTCTCTCCAGGGAGAAACCCCAGGGCCGAGCTTGCCGCCACCACCTGCTCGTTGAGGGGCACGCTGATGCCTTGAGGGGGCGTGCTCAAATAGGGATCGAGAAGACTCGCTGGATAACCAGTTGCGCTGAGCCGAGACCGGACCTGGTCCGCCGTGAGTCCCGATGCCTGAATCTGCCGGCGGATCGCCTCGGAAAGGTCAGGACGGGACGCGAGGATATTGCGAATCTGTTCGGCCGAAAGCGACTGAGAATGAGCCGGGCCCGTCGCTGCGGCGAAGAGGCCCAGGGCCAGTACGAATGCTCGCACGGCAGCTCCGGTGCTGGGATGAACTGGATGAATCGGGTTTACCTGCCTGCTCGCAAATTAACGGCAAAACGGTAGCGGGCCAGCCTCGATATAGCTTTCGGCGATGCTCCCCTGGGAAAGACGGGCGGTAGTCATCTCCGGCGCCAGCGGCTTTCTGGGAACCATCATTGCTTCCGCCGCGAGCCAGGCCGGTGCTTCGGTGCGCGGACTCGTCCGGCGGAGCGACGCTCCGCTCCCCGGTGGTGTCGAACCAGTCCTGATCCGCGATCTCGGCGACCCGGCGATCCTCGCGACCGCCTGTGAGGGCGCGGACCTCGTCATTCACCTTGCGGCGCGGGTTCACCGCCTGCGAGCTTCCGAGCGCGAGGATGAGGCGGCCTTCCGCCGCGATAACGTCGAGGGAACCGCCTCGCTGCTCAGCGCCGGCGCACGAACCGGCGTGCGAACGTTCATCTTCATCAGCTCGGTAAAGGCGATCGCGGAGCGGAGCGACGACCCCCTTCCGGAATCCATCGCGCCTCGCCCGGAGGATGCCTACGGGCGCTCGAAGCTCGCGGCCGAACAACTGGTAACCGAGTGGGGACGTGACGATACCCGTCGAGTCGTGGTTCTCCGGCTTCCCCTCGTCTATGGCCCCGGCATGGGTGCGAACATGCTGCGGCTGTTTCGCGCGGTGGCCCGAGGAATCCCACTTCCCCTGGGATCCATTCGCAACCGGCGGAGCGTGCTTAGCGCGGCCAACCTGGTTCGGGCTCTCGGTGCGGTCCTGACTGGTCCGAACGGAAGTGTGGTGTATCATGTCGCTGATCCGGACCCCTTGAGTACCCCCGAGCTCGTTCATCAGATCGCGGGTTCCCTTGGCGTCACCCCACGACTGGTGCCCTTTCCGCCCGGGCTGCTTCGCCGTTTGGGCGGAATGGGGAAACGGCTGGTGGACTCGCTGGTGCTCGACACCCGTGCGATCGCACACGACTACCCCGCGCTCGTCCTCGATCCCACCGCGATTGGTCTGCGAGAAACCGCCAGGTGGTTTTGGAGCACCCAGCGGTCGTGAGTCGGCCTTGGATCCTGCTGCTGGGGGCCGTGATCGCCTCGTGGGCACTGACTGGCGCGATTCGCCGGTGGGCCTTGCGAACAGGGGCACTCGATGTTCCTGGTCCGCGAAGTCTTCACGTCGTTCCAGTCCCGCGAAGCGGAGGGGCCGCCATCGCCACGGTAACGCTCGCCGCAGTGGCGGGCTTGGGGGCCTTTGGACTGATTTCCGCTTCTCTGGCGCAAGCAATCTTCCCCGGCGGACTCTTGATCGCGACAGTGGGTTGGCTCGACGACCGGCAACAGCTCGCCCCCGGGCTGCGGCTGGTCGTGCATTTCGCGGCTGCCGGATGGGCGGTCTGGAGCCTCGGCGGGCTCTCTGGTCTCGAACTCGGCCTAACCCGAATTCACTTGGGAACTGTCGGAGCGGTCCTTGCAGTACTCGCAATCGTCTGGGCTATCAACCTCTATAACTTCATGGACGGTATAGACGGCCTTGCGGGTGCGGAGGCAGTTCAGGTCGGAATCGCCGGGGCTCTGCTCGCGGCCTCCAACCCCTCGGGGCTTTCCTGGGTCGCGGCGGTGATGGCTGCTGCCTCGGCCGGGTTTCTCTGGTGGAACCGGCCGCCCGCGCGGATCTTCATGGGCGACGTCGGCAGCGGCCTGCTGGGCTTTACGATGGGCGTGCTGGCTATCGCTTCCGAAACGACCGGCGGCCCGCCCAGCGCGGTCTGGCTGCTCCTCCTCGGCGTGTTTGTGTTCGATGCCACCGTGACGCTGGCACGGCGGCTGCTGGCTGGCGAGCCGGTCTACCGGCCGCACCGCTCACACGCGTATCAACGGATGATCCTGGCGGGAGCGACGCACGGCCGGGTGACCGCGATAGTCGTCGGCATCAACGTTGCCCTGGCTTTGCTCGCGTTTGCGGCAGTGCAGTATCCTCGCGGCTTACCCGCCGCCATCGGCATGGCCGGGCTTGGATTGGCGAGCGGATATGTCGCGATTGAGCGCAGGCAACCCATGACTTCGTCAACGCCCGGATTGTGACGGGTATATCTTAGGGCCGCCATGAGTCGATCCGCGCCGCGGACGGTACCTCATCTCCGGAATCGATATCTCTTGCTGAGCGACGCCGTCCTCTTCACGGTGTCTCTCGGCCTCGCCTTCACCTTGCGGTACGAGGCCCTCGAGTGGCCGCCCGGGCAGGGCCGCACCTTTCTGCTGCTCGTCGCGATCTTCGTCCCGATCAAGCTCGCGTTGCTTTATGCGGTGGGACTGTACCGGCGGCTCTGGAGCTTCGCCGGGGTCGCCGAGCTGGAGCGCATCATTGTCGGCGGAATCCTGGTCGCAGTCGTAACCGGGATGTTGGGTGCCTGGATCCTTCCGGTGGCCGGTTTGCTCAATCCCAGGCCCGCGTTAGGAGTGCTTGCCTTCGATGCATTCCTGACCAGCGCGTTCCTGGCCGCCCCCCGGCTCCTGGCTCGCATTCTCCATCGTCGCGCCGCCACCGGTGTGTACGCGGGCGCCAAGCGCGTCCTGATCGCCGGGGCCGGCTCCTCCGGGGAGATCCTGGTCCGCCAGCTCCGCACCAATCCGCAGCTCGGTCTGCTTCCCATCGGATTCCTCGACGATGACGAGAAGAAGCAGGGCCTCGTCATGCAGGACCTTCCGGTCTTCGGGGCCATCAGTCAACTTCGCCAGATCGCTCGCGAGGAGCAGGCCCGCGAAGTCATCATTGCCATGCCCTCGGCGCCGGGCACGGTGATTCGGCGGGTCCTTGACCTCGCGCGCGAGGCCGGCCTCGAGACCCGGACCATGGCCGGCGTCACCGAGTCGCTGTCGGGCCGCGCCGGTGCCTCCATCCTGAGGCCGGTGCGGATCGAAGACGTCCTTCGGCGCGAAGCGGTCCGCACCAACCTCGAGCGGGTTCGCGAGTTCGTGCAGGGTGCCACCGTTCTGGTCACCGGGGCCGGGGGCTCGATCGGGAGCGAGCTCTGCCGGCAGATCAGCTCGCTGGGTCCGGCCCGATTGCTTCTGCTGGGCCATGCCGAGAACGACATTTTCGAGATTCATGAGGAGCTGCGCGAGCGGCACCCCTCCATTCAGTTGGTGCCGCTGATCGCGGATGTCCGCGACCGCAAGCGAATCGACCGGCTCCTCCGCGGCAGCCCTCCGACCACGATCTTCCACGCGGCGGCGCACAAGCACGTGCCGTTGATGGAAGAGAACATCGCCGACGCGATTACCAACAACGTGCTCGGTACCCTGAATGTCGCCGAGCTCGCGGTCGAGCTGGGGACCCGCCATATGGTGCTGGTCTCCACCGACAAGGCGGTTCGACCGACCAATGTGATGGGGGCGACCAAACGCGTGGCGGAGCAGGTAGTCCAGGAGCTCTCCACCCCGCACGAGCGGCATTTCATCGCCGTTCGGTTCGGCAACGTGCTCGGCAGCCGGGGCAGCGTCATTCCTAGCTTCCTTGCCCAGATCGCGGCTGGTGGACCCGTGCGGGTAACCCATCCCGAAATGCGCCGCTTCTTCATGACGATCCCGGAGTCGGTTCAGCTCGTGCTCCAGGCCGCCGCGTTAGGACGGGGTGGGGAGGTCTTTGTGCTCGACATGGGCGAGCCGGTTCGCATCCTGGATCTGGCCCGCGACCTGATTCGGCTGTCCGGCCTGGAGGAAGGGAAGGACATCCAGATCCACTTCAGCGGGGTGCGTCCCGGCGAGAAGCTGTACGAAGAGCTCTTCTTCGGGGCGGAAGTCGCTGCTCCAACCGAACATCCGAAGATCCTCAAGGCTCGGCATGCCGAAATCCAGGAGCCGGTGATGCCGGCCGTCGCTGCGTTGATCGAGGCGGCCCGCGCCGGCGCGCCTGACGAAGTCCTCCTTGCCTGGCTCCGCAAGCTGGTGCCTGACTACGATCCCGCCAAGAGCCCGCACAACATCACCGGTCGGATGCAGGACAAGGCGACGCCCCGCCTCACCGAGGCTCCGCCCGTCCCGCCGGCAACCTGAACGACAGCGCCGCCATGACGCGCGCTTCGACGCTGGTGCGAGTCCGGCCATCCTGGTGCTCCGCGTTTCGGGTGTGCCGCACGCCCGCCTCGACCTGAACGTCCAGCGGGCCGCCTAACCCGGCAAGCGAGGCGCCGGCCCACCCAGTCCGCGCGATCGTCCCGATGAAGCGGGCCGGGGTCGTAGCCGCCTCCTCTGGCGGCGGGAATGGGGCGTTGATCCGCCCTTCGCCTTGCCGGAGCAACGCCAGCTTCGGAGAGATCAGCCAGGTGCCCCGCACCGGGATCCCGACCGAGAGAAAGGCCTGCTCATTATCCGGAAAGAGCCGGCCAATTCCGACCCCCCGGTCAACCCAGCTCTCTTCCGGGCGAAAGGTCCGGAGGGCCAGACTGGACACCGTGGCATAACCCGCTATCCACGAGGCTCTCGGACCCAATGCCCCCGCGCCGGTAACCGTCGCCGCCCATCGCTGCGGGTACGGGTTGTCACCGAAGTTCCAGTCGTCGATCGCGAGCTCGGCCTCGATCCGTATCCCTCGGCGCACCCGCCACGACAGGGATAGGCCGACCATCTCGTTCCGATGAAACTGGGATGCGTAAACGGCAGGGTAGATCAGCAGCGGCACGACGGCCTTGGTCACGCCGTCGAGCTCAGCCGCCGGGCCGGCGATGACGGCCGCTTCCCAGGCGGCGATGCTCAAGGAACCAGCCGGTCGTAGGGTGAGGCGATGCTGGACCAGGTAACGTTGAATCGGTTCGCCGCCCTCCACCTCGACGTCTTGCAGGCGCGTCGCCAGGGCATCGTACCGGACCGCTTCCAGGCCGAGCGTCACCCCGAGATCGGGGCGCGGGTAACCCGCATCGCTGATAGCGGTCCCGGGAAATCCGACCGGCCCCCAGTTCCGGGCCAGCTGTCCGGCGTGCACCACGATCCAGCGGTGCTGCAACCCGGCGTACCCCTCGATGGCGCGGAGGACCAGTGATTGGTCTGCGATCCGCTCCGGCTCCGGCCACTCGGGATCTCCCTTGAGCCGATTCTCCGCCGCACCTCGTGCCGCAATGATGAGTGGCCCGGACACTACCCAGCCGCCGAGCTCACCGTATCCCCGAATTGCGCCCTCACTGCCGCCGGGCCTCAGGAGGTCCTGCCGGCCCTGCGAGAAACCTTGCAGTCCCCCTCGGCCCACCACCTGCCAGTGCTCGCCCGGGCTGGCCAGCGCGCGCGCGAGCCGCGCTGCCAGGCGATCATCCGTGGTGGCGAGCGCCGCCATGAGATCGGTTCGTCGAAGCGGTCGCATCAGCGGTGACGGATCCCGAATCGCACCGCGCGCGATCAGGTGCTCGACGAGCGGCATCGCCGGATGATCGGTCGGGATGAATGGCGACGCCTGCGCGGCCGCCCTTTCGACACCGAACACGAGGAGACCGTACCAGAGTACGGACGCGGAGCAATGGGCACCCGACATTTGGCTGTAAGGTAGACTCTCCCGATTCCCCACACGCGGCGATATCTTCAGCCGCTCTCCACCAAGGAAGCGGCTGGTATGTCCGAGGAAAAACTCAAGCCCATCGCACCGGCTCGCATCGCTGCTGAGCTGCGCAAGCTTTCCGAAGGCCGCCAGAGCGGCCAGTATGATGCGGATGAGTACGAGCACCGGTTCGCCCGGATGATCAGTGAGCTCCGGGACCGCAGGATCGAAGGGAACCGTGCCGAGATCATGGCCGCCCTGACTCCGCTCCGGCAAGATGGCACGCTGGACCCCGTGGCCTGGGAGCGGTTAACCCGCTCGTTGGGATTGGGGCAGGGTGGACTATAGGGTGAACCGGACGAACCGGGCGCCCGGGGCGAACCGGTAGGAGACAGGCAAGCGGCCCCCGCCTCGCTTGTCCCGATCGCCTCGTACGCCCTGATCGCCGTGCGTTCCCGCCCTCCCGCTCCAGGTCTTCCAGAAGTCTCTGTCGTCGGGTTCGGCGGAATGCCCCTCTCGATCCAGGGGCGCCCCGACCAGGCTACCGCCATCACCGTCCTGCATGCCGCCTTCGACGCCGGCGTGACCCTCGTGGACACCGCCGACGTGTATTGCTTCGACGATCGCGACCTCGGACACAATGAGCGGCTCATCGCGCAGGCGCTGCGGTCCTGGCAGGGTCCCCGCGACCGGATTCTCGTCGCCACCAAGGGAGGCCTAACCCGCCCCGAAGGCCGCTGGGATCGCAATGCAAGCCCCAAGCATCTCCGCCAGGCCTGCGAGCGCTCGTTGCTCGCGCTGGGTGTCGAGCAGATCGCGCTCTACCAGCTCCACGCTCCCGATCCGGTCATCCGGCTCGAGGACAGCATCGCGACTCTGGCGGACTTGCAGCGAGAAGGGAAGATCCGCTGGATCGGGCTCTCCAATGTCACCGTTCCGCAGATCCTCGCGGCAGAAGCCATCGGGTCTGTTGCCACGGTACAGAACCGGCTGAATCCCTTCTACCGCGAGGCGCTCTCCGATGGCGTCGTGGCCCATTGCGCCTCTCGAGACATCGGGTTTCTCGCCTACGGTCCGGTCGGGGGGCGAAGGCTCAACCAGCGGCTGCCAGAGCATCCCGTGTTGCGAAGCCTTTCTGCCCGGCTCGGCGAGTCGCCGCACGCTATCGTCCTTGCGTGGGTGCTTGCCCAAGGGCGGACCGTGTTCGCCATCCCGGGGGTGCGCACCGTGCCCCATGCTCGCGACTCCGCCCGCGCCGCAGACCTGATACTCTCCCGTACCGATCTCCGCGCGATCTCCCAGGCGCACTTCGAGCGGACGTAGGCGGGAAGACGGAAAGACGGTCAGACAGTCAGAGGTTATCCGCCGAGGCTCGACGAACGTAGCCCTTCCACCTGTCCGTCTGTCCGCCTGTCCGTCTGTCCGTCTGACCGTCAAACCACCTTACTTTTCCGGCATGGCTCTCACCTCCCGCCGCCCCACCCCGACCGTCTGGATTGGACCCGTCCCGGTCGGCTCGTGCCATCCGATCGTGGTCCAGTCCATGACCAATACCGATACCGCCGACGTGGCGGCGACGGTGGCTCAGGTTCGGGCCCTCGCCGAAGCGGGGAGCGAACTGGTTCGGGTGACCGTCAACAATGCGGAAGCGGCCCAGGCCGTGCCGGAGATCGTCGCTCGCCTGGAGCGTGAGGGATGCCGGGTGCCCGTCGTCGGAGACTTCCACTACAACGGCCACCTCTTGCTCACCCGCTATCCTGAGTGCGCCGCGGCACTGGCGAAGTACCGCATTAACCCGGGGAATGTCGGCACCAAACGGCGGGACGAGAACTTCCGCGCGATCGTGGATGTGGCGGCCCGGAACCACAAGCCGGTGCGGATCGGAGTCAACTGGGGCTCGCTCGACCAGGATCTCCTGACCGAGCTCATGGATCGCAATGCCGGGCTCCCCGAGCCGGATGATGCGCGGACCGTTACCATCGAGGCGATGGTCGAGAGCGCCCTCCGCTCGGCCCGTCTCGCCGAGGAAAGCGGGTTGTCGCACGACCGGATCGTGCTCTCGGCCAAAGTCTCCGGAGTACCCGACCTCCTCCAGGTGTATCGCGAGCTCGCGGCCCGCTGCGACCATCCGCTCCACCTGGGTCTTACCGAGGCGGGTATGGGGATGAAGGGGGCGGTCGCCAGCGCAGCCGCGCTCGCCGTGCTCCTCGAAGAGGGAATCGGCGACACGATCCGGGTCTCGCTCACCCCTGCTCCCGGCGGCGACCGGACCGAAGAAGTGCGGGTGGCCCAGCAGATCCTGCAATCGCTGGGGCTCCGGAGCTTCGCGCCCCAGGTCACCAGTTGTCCCGGTTGCGGCCGCACCACCAGCACGTTTTTTCAGCAGATGGCTCAGGACATTCAGAGCTATGTGCAGTCGCGCATGAGCGAGTGGAAGGCCTCGCGACCTGGCGTGGAAACGCTGCGCGTCGCGGTGATGGGCTGCGTGGTAAACGGACCGGGGGAATCCAAGCACGCCGACATCGGGATTTCCCTGCCCGGCACGTTCGAGGAGCCCAAGGCCCCCGTATATATGGACGGGCGCCTGCACGCGACGCTCAAGGGCGATACCATCGTCGCTGACTTCCTCGCCATTCTCGACGACTACGTCGCCCGCCGGTTTCCGGGTTGATCCAGGCCGCGAGCTCCCAGCTTCTCGCCAGTCCGCTCGAGGCGCTCCCGGTCCTCTTCGGAGCGGGTCTGGTCACCAGCCTCAATCCCTGCATCTATCCGATGATTCCGATCACCATCGGGATTCTGGGCGGCGCCGGGGCGGCAACCCGAAGCCGCCGGAAGACGATTGGGTACACTCTGCTGTATGCGCTCGGGCTCGCCCTGGTCTATGCTGTGCTGGGCCTGGTCGCCGGCCTCACCGGGACCCTCTTCGGCTCAGTCAGCTCCAACCGGTGGGCCTACCTCTTCATGGCGAACCTGCTCCTGCTTGCCGGTCTCGCCATGCTCGACGTCTTTCCTGTTACCATGCCGAAGCGGATCGTGGCCTGGGCGAGCCGGTTCGGCAGCCGGTCGGCGGGATCCGTGTTTCTGATGGGGGCGACCTCCGGGCTGGTGGCCGCACCCTGTGGCGCGCCGGCGTTTGCCGCGGTGCTCACTTTTGTGGGTCAGACCCGGAGTGCCGGGTTAGGGTTCCTGTACCTCCTGGTCTTTTCGCTGGGGATGACGACGCTGCTCATTGGGGTGGGCCTATCCGCGGGCACCCTCGCCGCGCTGCCCAAGCCGGGCCGGTGGATGGCCTGGGTGAAGAAAGTCGCCGGCGTGGTTATTCTGGGGATGGCGGAGTATTACCTCATTCAGGCGGGAAAAGTATGGTGAACTGGACGGCTGGACGGCTAGGCGGCTGGACGGCTGGAAACCCGGTTGGCGCGGAGTGCCGAGTCGCCGGGCCGCCGAGCGGTCCAGCCGTCCAGCCGTCCAGCCGACGAACTCTCCGGTTCGTCCGGTTCGTCCTGTTCGCCCTGCTCGCCCGGTGCCCCCCGGTTTCCGCGCAGCTCGAAGCCGGCATTGCGGTGGGCGCGACCGCTCCCGCGGTCATCATCAACGATCTGGATGGTCGCCCCGTCGACCTCGGCGGCGTGTTAGGAAAGAAGCCCGTGCTTCTCGAGTTCTGGGCGACCTGGTGCTCGCTGTGCAAGGCGCTCCTCCATCAGCTCGATGCGGTGCATGAGGCCTATGGAGATCGCCTCGCGATGTTCGGGGTGAATGTCACCGTCAACGAGTCGAAGGCCCGGATCCGGCGTTATCTCGAGGAACACCGCCCCCCGTTCCAGGTGCTCTATGACGAGAAAGGGGCTGGGGTGCGCGCCTATGACGTTCCCTCCACTTCGTTCATCGTGGTCATCGACTCGGCCGGCAAGGTCGTCTATACCGGCTCCGGGGAAAAGCAGGATCTGCTGTCGGCCGTGGGGCGGGCCTTCCCCAAGCCATGACCGGGCGGCCAAAGCCAGGCCGGGCCAGGCCGAGTGCCGAGCGGTCGAGTGCTGAGCAGCCGAGCGCCGAGCAACGTGTCCGCCTGACCGCCTGAACGCCCGACTGGCGTGCGATCTGCCCGCTCTTGCGGGTTGGGTGACGACCGTTGCATCGTGGCTATCTCGATGTGCTCGTGTGAGTTAGGTGTCCTCAGGATGGCTGCGGCACACGGATTGCCCTTCCCTTTCGCCGGCCAGCCCAGGCGCAAGGTGCCGGGGTGCTCGTGAGCAGGGTGAGTCGAGATCGATCTCTTGACCACGATTAGTCCGAGCGTTATCTTGGCCGCGCTGTCAAAAGCCAACCCCTTGAGCAGCTTCAAGGGCACAACCAAATCACATCGGATGGGCGGGGCAAATTTTTTCCGCTCCTTCGATGCTCACCTGTAGTGTGCCCTTGAACGGGGTGACGCAATTCCCTGCGTCGCGCAGTTGCAGGATAGCACTCGCGGGTTAGATGGTGTTGTCGGACTGAAGACTGTACTTCCGAGGATTGCAGGTCAGTTGGGCAGGATCACCTACCACTCCTGAGGGGGGATATGAGTAAGCTCAACCGTTCCTTGCTGTGGTCCGGCTTGGTCGTAGCGGGCGTGGCAGCATGCGGTGACGATGTCACCGTGACGCCGCCACCTCCGCCACCTCCACCGACCTGCAGCAGCGTCAGCGTGGCGCCTAGCGGCGTAACGCTGGTTCACCCCACGACCCAGCAGATGACAGCGGCGGTCAGTTGCGACGCCGGCATCGCGACTGCGGTGACGTGGTCGGCGAGCCCGGCGAGCGTGGCGACTATTAACGCGAGCGGGTTGCTGACCACCGCGGGCACCGGCAATGTTGCCGTGCAGGCCTGCGTGACCGCGGTGCCGACGGTTTGCGGCGTCGCGACGCTCAGCGTCACGACTGGGCCCGTGCCGACGGTCACCCAGGTCCTGGTGAGTCCGGCCAACGCCGTGATGACCCGGCCGGCCACTGGTACCACTACCCTCCAGCTCACCGCCGCCGTCATCGGCACCAACAATCCGCCCCAGGCCGTGACCTGGTCGCTGGCCACCGCGGTCACCGGGGTTTCGGTGAGCGCGACGGGTCTCCTGACCATCTCCTCGACCACGCCGGCGGGAACCTTCAACGTCCAGGCGTGCTCGACCCTGGCTGGGTTCACCACGGTCTGCGGTTCTGCCGCGGTCAACGTGCAGATCCCGGCCCCCGCCACGGTCAGCATCCAGAGCATCACCTGGGTGCCGCAGACGCCCGGAACCTGCATCGTGATTCCGGCCAGCGTTCCGCAGCCGGTCGTCCTGACCAACGTGAACTGCCAGATCGAGGTTACCGCGAACGTCAATGCGGGTGACCAGCAGCTCGGGCGCCTCGACATCTTGATCGGCGGCGAGGTGGTCGCGAGCCAGACCTTCCCCGGCACGGTTGCCGCCGAGGGTGAAGAGGCGGCCATCAGCGCTCCGGTCGATATCACCCAGAGCGTCAACACCCGCCAGCTCCAGGATGCCGGGGCCAACAAGATCCCGGTGATCTTCAACGGGAACAAGCAGGTCGTGGCCAATCTGTACGTCGTGGGAGCGGCCGTGCCGCTTGCGTCCAACGCCGTACCGGTGGTGATGAACAACCTGGACATCTTCCACGTCACGCCGGGCATTGACGGCGCGAGCCTGCTGCGGACGGCGGTAGTTGCGCCAGCTCCGGTCGTGGCTGGCGGCGCCACCTGGTGGAAGGGCACCCAGACGGCGTCCGGGAACTTCATCGCCTACTCCGCCACCACGCCCACTGCCTTCGTTTGGGCGGCGGGAACGGTCTGCGCCACCACGCCCGCCGGTGTGATTACGGGAACTCCGACGGCCGGAATCGTGGTCGCCGGCGTGTTTGCCTGCGCCGCGGTTGAGGGGCAGAACTTCCTGAATGGGGCCTCGCCGACGTCGGGAGCCGCAGGGTCATTGGTTTACGGTACCGCTACCACGGGGCCGGACGGAACCGTCCTGGCCACTGGTGGCGCCCCGCTGCCGCTGCCGGCTCCGGGTGCCAACATGACGGCGCTGACCTACACCAACGTGGGGAGTGCCTATACGGTGCCCACGGGCCCGCTCGCTGCGCCCGCGCCGGAGAGCCGATATAACCCGACGCCGTATGCCGTGGGTTTGGCGGCAACCGCAGGGCCCCCGGCGACCCCGAATTTCTTCGCGGGGCTGCCGAGCGGATTCATTGACAACGAAGGCCCATCGGTCGATATCGCGAGCAGCACTACGCTGCTCTTCGCGGCTGCGCCACCGCTTCCAGCGGCTGCCGGTCCGCGGCCGGTGTCCTTCTTCGCCCCGTCTGCCGCCAACCCCAGCTTCGATCAGTACTGGATCAGCGGCGGGGTGGCGGCGAGCGCGACCTCGCCTGCGTTTGGCCCCTTTGGTCTCGCGGTCTGCGCTCCGGGTTCGACCAAGACGGCTGATGCGACGCCTCCGGGTGGCGCATTTACGGCTGGCGTGTTCGCGCCGGGCTGCGGTACGTCCGGCTACATCGCGGCGGCGGACGGTGGTGTTGGCTTAGACGCCGCCACCCGGACCGCTCGCCGGGTTGATCTCACCACTTCGACCGGCACGGCGGCCGATGCGTGCGCCGGGCCGGATGTAACGAACGGCGGCGATGCGGACATTCCGCCGACGTTGGCGAGTTCCTGGAACGCCGGCCCCGGCACGCCGCCTGCCATGAGCACGGGCTATAGCCTGGGCGTTGGCGGATATCGACTTTGCACCTTCGCCCTGGATCTGCTGGCCAACGCGTCTGCGACAGCGTACGCTTCGGCCACCTTGGCGGTTCGGTCGGCCATCGCGGCATACGCGTCGAACATTTCGAACCTGTTCGGCGTGGACGCGTTGCGGCCGCTGAATCGGCTCGCGGGCAGCACTACGGGCCCCGAGCAGTCGCCGACGTTCGCTTCGCTGGCCATCACGTTCCCAACGGTGTCCGCGACGGCGAATACCACGATCTACGGTCCCACCTTCCCATTCCCCGCCACCGCACGATGGGGCGTGGAGGGGATCGATGATCGGGCCGGCTATAACCAGAACGCGGTGTCGATCACGACCGGTGGTGCAGCTGCCGCCCTGGTGGGATACCCCTCGTTCCAGTCCATGGGCCGGCTGTATCCGCCCTCAAGTTCGAACATTGCGCCGGCAACCTGCGGGTTCACCGCCGCGATGGGCACGCTGATGTCGGACTTCTGGGTCCGCACCAGCCAGATCCCGGCTGCCGCGACGCTGGACTGCGGCACCGGCACGCCCGGCTACTTCACCTATGGCAACACGGCCGTCGGCGACGTCGGCGCCGGAGCCAGCACGGGTGTCGGCGTCGGCTCAAGGGACCGCGCGGGCAATCCGAGCGAACCGATCATGCGGAATTACGCAATCGATCAGTACTTCGGGCCAGTCATGACCGGCGTCGGGTTCCAGTCGGCGCTGTACACCGATGGAGCGGTCTATTCGTACGGCTTCTCCGCGAACGACGATCTGGAACTGATCTGGGCAGCCGTGCACCACACCTATTCCAACGTCCAGATCGGTGACGGCATAGCCTTCACGAACGCCCAGGTCGGTATCGGCTTCGGGTGGACGACTGTACCAGTGCCACCGCTCGGCGGCGCGGAATACGGCTGGCTGTCGCTCGGAACCCGTTGGGATGCCGTTCTCTCGACTCCGTTGAACGGCTTCCCAGTCAGCATCGGACCGAACTCTGGGACGACGCCTGGCTTCATCCGCCGGATCGTGCAGGTCTGCGAAGCCGCCGGCGTACCTCACGGCGGTGCTGCTCCGACCGGATGTACGGGTGCGGTTGCCGGTGATCCGTTCGACAACACGCTGGCCGCCGCTGCACCGTCGCACGGTGGTCCAATCGCCGATCTGACGACGGTCAATGTGCATTCCGGCGACGTGGCAAACACCAACAGCAACGCGTTGGCCGCCGCGATCCTCGGGACGCAGCTCGCCACGCCGGGCGCGGCCGCCCCATTCCAGGGTGCGCCGACGGTCGGTGGCGCGGGCTTTACCTGCCGCGATGTGTTCCCGCCGGCTTTGCCGGGTACATGCACCATCCGGCGGTGGTCGCTCACGAAGGTTGGCGCGACCTTCCAGGCTCGGCACATCGGCTCGACCTCGGTTGTGATTCCCTTCTGGGATCGGGTGGATCTGTATGAGCTGATCTTCACGGGAGCCGTGTATCGCTGGACCTTCCGGGGCACGTTCGCGGCTCCGGTCGGCACCGACGATGGCTTCGTGCGGATCTGGACCTACGGGATTACGGTTCCGGCTCTGACCTCTGGCACCAGCACGGGCTTCTTCCGCGCGATGGGCGTCAAGGGTGGCAGCGGAATGTTCACGAACCGTAGCCTCTAAGTCAGACTAACCTCTAACCAAAAGGCCCCGCCTTCGGGCGGGGCCTTTTGCTTTGCGGGTTATGAGATTTCACGTTACCCGGCAATATCCGGGGGGCTCCCGGTACCCGGTGCCGGTTCCTTGGCGAATCCCGCGCGGCCCATGGCGGCAAAGGTGAGGCGCTTGGCGAGCTCCACGCCGGGCTGATCGAAGGGGTTCACCGCGTACCACACGCCCGCAAGCCCGGTCGCTACCTGGAAGAACATGAGCAGCTCTCCCATCGTCTCCGCGGTCAGGCTCGGAACCGACAGTGTCAGGTTCATCCGGCCCATCCGCGCCAGGGCCGCCGAACTCGCCTCCAGCTCGGCCAGCAGCAGCTCGCCGAGGGTATGGCCGGGCAGGTAGGTCATTTCGTCCGGCAAGCCCTCCCGGGCGGGAATCGCGACATCCTCCCCCGGATGGTCGACCCGGACGAAGGTGATCAGCTTGTCGAAGGGTCCCTCCATGTACAGCTGCATTTGGGAGTGCTGATCGGTTACGCCACTTGCGCCTGCCGGCGTGGGCCCGGTGTGAACGACCGCTCCTCGCCGATCCACTCGCTTGCCGAGGCTCTCGGCCCACAATTGGCAAAACCACGCCGCGAACTCCCTGAGCCGGTCCGAATACGGCATGAGCACGTGGGTCCGTGCGCCGAGCCAGATATCGGCCGCCCAATGGAGCGCCGCGTACAGCGCTGCCGGGTTATCCAGCAGATCCTCCTGCTCCGCCCGCTCGAGCGCCCGCGCGGCACCGGTCACCACCCCACCGACGTCGATCCCGACCAGCGCGGCAGGGAACAGCCCCACGGGGGTTAACACGCTGTAGCGTCCTCCTACCGCCGGCGGGATCTCGAGCGCGGCAATGCCTTCCCGCTCGGCGAGCTGCCGGAGCGCTCCGGTCGCCGGATCGGTGGTGAACACGAGGTGCCGGTTGGCCGCGTCGGTCCCCAACGCCTCCTCGAGCCACCGCCGCACTGCCAGGAACTGCGCCAGCGTTTCCGCCGTGCCTCCCGACTTACTGATCACGTTCACCAGGACCCGGCGCGGATCGATCCGGCGGAGCGCTCCGGCTATCGAGGTCGGATCCACGTTTTCGAGCACGGTGATCCGGGGAAAGAACTCCCGTGCGTCGTCGGAGAGCTCGTTCCAGGCCGCCGGCCTGAGTGCGTTGACCAGGGCCTTGATGCCGAGGGCGGACCCGCCGATTCCCAGGACCAGCACGTGGTCGTAGGCCTGGCCTACGCCCTCGGCAAAGCGGCGAATGGCGGCGACCGTCTGGTCCTGGTTGCCCAGCCCGTAGAAGCCGTATTCACCCTCGCGGCGGCGCGCGCGCACCTCTCCCAGCACCTCCCCAAACCGGTCCGCCAGCTCGCGGAGCCGCGACCGCGGCAGTCCGTGGACGCCGTCGAGGCGGTCGCTCAGGATCCGGCTGTAGTCGAGTTTCACGCGTCCCCGATTTCCACGACCTGCCCATCATAACCCGGCTCAATACCGGGCGGAAGCCGAGCGGCGAGCTCCGCGTGGCCGTTTTCGTGGGTCAAGTGCGTGAGAATGGCACGGCGGGCTCCGATGGTCCGGGCGGCTTCGATCGCTTCGGGAATGCTCAGGTGGGTGGGATGGGGCCTCCACCGGAGCGCATTGAGCACCAGGACCTCAACCCCGCGAAGCAGCTCCCGCTCCCGCGGGCCGACCGCTTTCGCATCGGTCACGTAGCCCAGCGGTCCGATCCGGAACCCTAACACGGTCCCATAGCCGTGTGCGAAGGGGAGCGCCAGCAACCTGGTCCCGGCGACCTCGGCCGCAACACCGGGCTCGAGTGGGTGCAGGGTGAGCCGGGGCTTCGATGTGCCGGCGTGCTCAGTGACCGAGGGATCGAAGATGTAACGGTAGCTCTGGCGCAGAAACTCGAGCACGGACTCGGCGGCATAGAGCGGAATGGGACATCCCTGGAGCACCGAGAACACCCGCAGGTCGTCGATCCCCTGGACGTGATCGGCGTGCTCGTGGGTGTAGAGCACGGCGTCGATGCGGGTTACGCCTGCAGCCAACAGCTGAAGGCGGAGCTCGGGAGGTGTGTCTATCAGAATGGTTGCTCGGCTCTCGGCGCTCGGCACTCGGCGGCTGAGCGGCTCGTCTCCAGGATCCTCAGCGACCTGACCGCCTGACCGCCTGACCGCCTGACCGACCTCAACGAGTGCTGCGGCTCGGGTCCGTCGATCTCTCGGGTCCGCCGAGCAACAGACCGCACACCGGCACCCGATCTGAGGCACGCCGAAGGACGTCCCCGTGCCGAGGAGGGTGAGCCGCACGGCTAGACCGTTTCGATCTTGAGGAGGTTGGTGGTGCCGGCCACATCGAACGGCACGCCGGCTGTCACCACGACGCGATCCCCCTTTCCGGCCAGGCCAAGGTGCAGGATGGTCTCGCGGGTTACCGGCAGCATGGCATCATAGGTTGGGTAGTGGTCGGTGAGTGCGGGGATCACGCCCCAGACCATGGCGAGCTGGCGAAAGGTTACCGGCTCGGGCGTGACCGCCAGGATCGGCACCGGCGGACGATACGAAGCGACCGTCCGGGCGGTGAACCCACTCGAGGTCAGGCATACGATCAGAGGAACCCGGAGCAGCTCCGCGGCCGCGCAGACCGCCACCGAAATGGCATCCTCGGTGCGGGTAGTCACGTGCGGCTGGCGCAGGTGAACGGCAGCCTGGTCCCAGAACGGCACCAGATCCCGTTCCCACTCGCCATCCCGCCGGTGCCGCTCGATTTCCCTAGCAATCCGGTCCATTGCATGGACCGCTTCCAGCGGATAGCTCCCGACCGCGGTCTCCGCGGAAAGCATGACTGCGTCAGTCCCGTCCAGAATGGCGTTGGCGACATCGGACGCTTCGGCCCGGGTGGGACGCGGCTCCCGGATCATGCTCTGCAGCATCTGGGTGGCCGTGATGACCGGCTTGCCGTGGCGCGAGGCGGTGTGAATGATGCGCTTCTGTTCCAGAGGCACCTTCTCGAATGGCAGCTCCACCCCGAGATCGCCGCGGGCGACCATGATCGCGTCGGCGGCTTCCACGATCCCGTCGAGATACCTGAGCGCCGTGTCCTTCTCGATCTTGGCTACGATCCGCACCTGCGAAGGGACGATCCGCCGGACTGCCTCGATGTCCTCCGGCCGTCGCACGAAACTCGCCCCGATGTACTCAACCCCCAGGGCCGAGGCGTGCAGGGCGTCCTCCCGGTCCTTCTCGGTGAGGGGCGGAGCGCTCACCTCGATGCCGGGGAGATTGATCCCCTTGCTCGAGTTGAGGACGCCTCCGTAAACAACGGTTCCCCGGACCCGATCCCCCTCGATACCCGCCACCTCGACCGCGATCAGGCCATCATCGAGCAGGATCCGGTTGCCCGGCACGACGTCGCCGGCGAGATCGGCGTACATGGTCGGGATCTCGGGAGGCACGGCGGTCGCTTCGGGGGCGAAGACGATAGTCTCGCCGCTGGTGAGGGTGCGAGGAGCGGGAAGCCTCCCGAGCCGCATGCGAGGACCCTGCAAATCGACCAGAATGGCGAACGCACGGGATTCCTCGCTCTGAATCTGCTGAAGCCGGCGAATCCACCCCTCCCGTATCTGGGGAGTGGCGTGACTTGCGTTGATGCGGACCACGTTCACCCCGGCATCGAGCAGGGCGCGCATCTGCTGGTGCTGCTCCCATGCAGGTCCCAACGTGGCCACTATCTTGGTTCGCCGAATTGGTGAAGCAGCCGGAGCCTGAGGTGACGGATCGCTTGCCAAGGGCTATGCCTGGTTAGGGACCGGAACGAAACTAAGGGGGAGGAAGCTGAATAGCCCACTCCACATTCCCTGTGAAATACGCGAGTTTTCCACACGTGGAAATCTGGGAATGGCCTGGACGACTCCTTGAACTCATAAGCACTCTTCAGGATCGGTGATGAGCCGGTTTTCAACATAAGATCAGCAGTCTAACTTGTTGATCCACATGAGATAAACATCACGCCGTGTTGTGGAAAACCTCGTTGCATGCCGGAAACGTTTGACCGGCTAATCCAGCGGGTCTAGATTGGGCGCTCCACCCCGCCTGGCGCACTGAATGGTCGCGAATCCCCAGCCTCGGAATTCGGTAGGAGTCCTTGACGGCGAGCTGATCGATCGGCTCGGGTGGCAGGCTGTCTTTGGTGACGGCGGCGATCGGCAGCAGGCCCAGCGACGGCTCTGGGAGCTCGCCCAGGAGGCCGGGATAGGGCCAGCCTCGATTCACGACCTTTACCTGGCGCGGGGCAGAGCGGAGTGCGGTGGGTTTACCGTACCCGCGATCAATGTGCGGATGATGGCCTACGATACGGCTCGAGCGGTGTTTCGGGCCGCAAGGGCCCGCGCCGCCGCCGCGATCATTCTGGAAATCGCTCGTTCCGAGATCGCTTATACCGAGCAGCGGCCCGCCGAGTACGTGGCGGTGGTGCTCGCGGCGGGGCTCCGCGAAGGCTACGCCCATCCCCTCTTCATCCAGGGCGACCATTGCCAGGTCAACGCAAAGAAGTATGCCGCGGATCCCGACGGTGAACTCGGCGACGTCAAGAAGTTGGTCGCCGAGGAAATCGGTGCGGGATTCTTCAACATCGACGTCGACACCTCGACGCTGGTGGACTTGAGCCGGCCGACGCTCGACTTGCAACAGCGGGTCAATTACGAGCGCGCCGCGGAGCTCACCGCGTTCATCCGCGGGATCGAACCGCCCGGCGTTACGGTTTCGGTTGGGGGTGAAATCGGCGAGGTTGGGGCGAAGAACAGCACCGTGGAGGAGCTCCATGCGTTCATGGAAGGATACCGGCGAACCCTAACCCGCTTGGGGCCGCGCTTCGCCGGGCTCAGCAAAATCTCGGTCCAGACCGGCACCTCACACGGCGGGGTGGTGCTGCCCGACGGCTCCATCGCCGAGGTGAAGCTGGATCTGGCCGCACTGGAGGCGCTCTCGGGCGCGGCCCGGGAGTCGTATGGTCTGGGTGGTGCGGTCCAGCACGGGGCCAGTACCCTCCCCCCGGACGCGTTCGGAAACTTCCCGCGGGTCGAGACGCTCGAGATCCACCTCGCAACCAACTTCCAGAACATCATCTTCGATCACCCCAAGTTGCCAGCCACGCTGCGAGCCCGAATGCTCGAATGGCTCGACCAGAATGCCGCCGGCGAGCGAAAAGCAGGCGATACGCCGGAGCAGTTCTATTACCGGGCGCGCAAAAAGGCCATCGGTCCCTTCAAGCGCGAATGCTGGTCGCTACCGGAGGAGGTCCGGGCGGCCATCTCCCAGGATCTCGAACGGACCTTCGGCTTTCTGCTCGATCAGCTTCGGGTGGCGAATACCGCTTCGCTGGTCGAGCGGTTTGTGCGGCCGCGGAAACTGAGCTGGGAGGAACTGCACCGGTCGGAGGGCCGGGCGGCGGATGATGCGGAGGCGGGGGAGTGACAAGGAGATCTACCATGCAACGCAAAGACGAGAACGTGGTCCTGGTGGAGCGCGAGGGCGGCTCTTCGGTCTTATGGTTTCTCGTGGGCGGGGTTGTCGGCGCGGGGCTCGCCCTGCTCTTCGCGCCCTATTCGGGTGACCGGACTCGCCGTATCCTTGGACGCCGGCTGACCAAACTGAAGGACGCAGCGGACCAGGCGCTTGCGGACCTCAAGGACGCCGTCGCTCCGGTGGAGCGACCGCGCGGCCCAATTGCAGCCGATCGGGAGGAAAGCGGTGGCGAGTCGGGCCCGGCAGAAACCCGCTCCGGAGTTTCGGCCGCCCGGCGGGAGCTCGAGCAGCGGTTGGCGGAGGCGCGGGCGCGCCGCCACAAGGCACTGGCTAGCGAGGAAGAGGAGCCGATCGCCTGAGCGACTCCCGGCACCGCGCCTGGTATCGGTCGGTCCGCGGCTTCCTGTGGCGGACCCTCCAGGCCGCCGACGACAACAATATCCCGTTTCTGGCCAGCGCCCTCACCTTCGACGGTTTGCTGGCCGCGATCCCCCTGGGACTCCTGCTCTTTGCCGGGTTAGGCCTCCTGCTCCAGTGGCTGGCCGGCGCCGGCCCTATCGAACCGGCGCAGCTCATCGAGCGGTTCCTCCCGCCCCACCCGACCGCAGCGGGACGCGACCCCTTCGAGACTGTCGAGGCGATCCTCGGCCGGCTTACCGAGCTCGGCCGCTCCCTCTCGCTCCTGGCGATCCCGGCCTTCCTGTGGTTCAGCACTCGGCTGTTTGCCGGCATCCGCACCGCGCTCAACAGCATCTACGACGTCGGGCTCCGGCCGCCCAAGGGGCATTACCTGGTGCGCTTCCTGCTCGCCAAACTGCGCGATCTCGGGATGGTACTGCTCACCCTGGTGTTGTTTCTCGCCTACACGACGCTGACTTCCGGCTTCGCCTTGCTTCGGGCCTATCTCGACGCCATGGAGGCCAGCGTGGTCACTCGCTCGCTCGAAGGTTGGCTGGCCGAGTTGATCGGCTTGGTGTTCCTGGTTGCGCTGTTCTTCTTTCTGTACCGGCACGCGTCGCTCCGGCGGGTCCGGTGGCAGGCGGCCCTGGTGGCCGCGGGTTTCATGGCGGTGGCCTTCGAGATCGCCCGGCGACTGTACTCGCTCTACTTACGCGGTGCGACCAGCTATGGCGCCGCTGCGGTCGATGCCTCCATCGGCGCCATCGTGCTCTTCGTAGTGTGGCTGTACTTCGCGGCCCTGGTATTTCTTCTGGGTGGCGTCATCGCCGAAACCTGGGAGCTCCGGGAATTGCAGCGCGTGCAGCGGGGCGGAATGGCCAGGAGCACGGAGACGGCGAACGTTCCGGTGGAATAGGGCGTTCGCCTTGTTCGCCCTGTTCCGGCCCATTAGGTTTCGCGTTGCCCCAGGTCCGAAGGGTATTGGTGCGCGAACCGCGTCAGGACCTCGCCGGTAGCAGCGCTAAGCGATGTCCGGTACAGCTTCGGGGTGCCTGGGGCAATTCTTTGTCGTAAGACAGTAGGTCGATAGGTCGGTAAGAGGACCAGGCCCGCGCCCTACGAGGAGTCCGCTGCTAGATTCCCCTTACTGTCTTACCGTCCTGCCGTCTTACCGACTTACCACTTACCGACCTATCGACCGTGATCGCTCTCGCCCGCAAGTACCGTCCTCGCCAGTTCGCCGATCTCCTGGTGCAGGATCACGTCGCTGCCGCCTTGCGCGGGGCGGTCGGTCGCGGGCGGGTGGGCCACGGGTATCTCCTCACGGGCCCTCGCGGCACGGGGAAGACGACGGCTGCTCGGATTCTGGCGATGGCACTGAACTGCGAGCGGCGAACCGAGACGGCTCGGCGGCTCGGCGGCTCGGCGGCTGAGTCCGGAGAGCCGTGTGGGGAATGCCAGAGCTGCGAGCGAATCTGGAGCGGCGCCGCCACCCTCGACGTCGTGGAAATCGACGCGGCCAGCAATCGCGGGGTCGATGACGCGAGGGACCTTCGAGAACGCGCCATGTACGCCGCCTCGGGGGAGGGCCGTCACAAGGTCTATATCATCGACGAAGCGCACATGCTCACCCGGGAGGCCTGGAATGCTTTGCTCAAGATTCTGGAGGAACCGCCTTCCAAGGTGATTTTCGTGTTTGCGACGACCGAACCGCACAAGATCGCTTCCACCGCGGCGCCGGTGCTCTCCCGGCTTCAGCGGTTCGATTTTCGGCGCATCGGGCCGGGCGCCATTCGGGAGCGACTCCGTCAGGTCCTGGCGTTGGAGCATCTCGAGGCGGAGGAAGATGCGCTCGCGGTGATCGCGCGCTACGCCGACGGCGGCATGCGGGATGCGCTCTCGGTGCTGGATCAGTGTCTTTCCTTCGGCGATGGCCCGATCACCGCGGCAGGCGTGCGCCAGGTCCTCGGGCTCATCGACGATGAGCAGTACGCGGCGATTCTTCGCGCGGTGGTCGAACGCGATCCAGCCCAGGTCTTCGTGCTGGTGGAACAGCTGGTCAATGCCGGTGCCGACCTGGCCGAGTTCATGACCGGCGCGGCCGACGTGTTGCGGGCTCTGCTAATGGCGGAAAGCGGAGTCGAGCCGGAAGGGCTGACCGATGCGGTGCGCCAAGCGATCGCCGCCGCGCGCGGGAAGCTCGCCCCGGGTGATATCGTGCGAATGCTGAGCTTCCTCGCCGAGGCCGAGGCCGGGATTCGGCGGTCGGCCAGTGCCCGCCTGGTGGTGGAGACCTTGCTGCTGCGCTGGACGGTCATGGACCGGATTGTGGATCTGGAAGCGATCATAGCAGGCGGATCGGGAGTGGGGACTCGGGACTCGGCACTCGGCACTCGGCACTCGGCGGCCGGCAGTCGGGGATCGGTCATCGGGCCTAACACGCAAATGGCCGAGTCCCGAGTCCCGAGTCCCGAGTCCCGAGCCGTTGTCGATCAGCCGAGCCCCGAGCGCCGAGCGCCGGGCAACGAGGGCCGAGCCACGAGTTCCTTCGACTGGTCGAGCATCGCTGCCGCCGCCCGGGAACGGAGCCCGCTGCTGGCCCCGGTCCTTGAGGCGGTCATGTCGGCTGAATTGCTGGGATCGCGTTTGGTGTTGTGGATCGCTCCGGGTCAGGAGCACCTGGCGGAGGGTCTCAAGCGGAAGAGCGCCTTGGTCGAGACCGTGGCAGCGGAACACCTGGATGGGCCGGTCACGGTGGAGGTGCGGTCGGGTCAGGCCGGGGCTCAGGCTGAGGTTTCTAACCAGTTGTCTGGCAAAGAGTTACCGTCATCGACCCTGGAAGAGATTCGGCGTCAGGATCCGGTCCTCGATGCGGTTGCCGACGAATTAGATTTGGAGGTTGTGGAAGAACGAATTCCCCCGGAGCGGCATGGCTGATCTTCAGCATCTATTCCAGTTGGGCCAGCAAGTGCAGGGACGGCTCCAGCAACTCCAGTCGGAGCTGGCGGACCGGACCATCGAGACCAGTGCCGGCGCAGGTATGGTGAAGGTGCGGGTTGATGGACGGGGACTGCTGCGCTCACTGGTGATCGACCCAGGAGCGTTCGAGGGCCGTGACGCCGAGCTGCTGGCGGATCTCATCGTGTCCGCAGTGGCCGAGGCGCAACGCCGCGCCGCCGATCTGGCGCAGGCGGAACTCCGCAGGCTCGCCCCGATCCCTAACCCGCTTTCCGCACTCTGAGCCGGTGGGCGCGATCGACGAGCTGGTTGCCGAGCTCGCCCGGCTGCCGGGCATCGGCCCCAAGACAGCCCAACGGCTGACCTTTCATCTCCTGCAGCAGCCCCGGGTTCAGCCGGAGCGGCTGGCCGCGGCGCTCGCGGCCGTGGCGGCGCGGGTGCATCCCTGTTCCGAATGCGGCAATTTTACCGAGGCTGATCCATGCGGCGTATGCGCCGATCCGGCGCGCGACGCGAGCGTGTTATGCGTCGTTGAGGAGGCCTCAACGGTCATGGCGGTGGAGCGGACCGGCTTCAAGGGACAGTACCTGGTGCTGGGCGGGCGGCTGTCGCCGCTCGCGGGGATTGGGCCCGAGCAGCTCCGCATGAACCTGCTCAAGGCCCGGGTTGGCAAGGGTGACGTGCGCGAAGTCATCCTGGCTACCAATCCCTCCCTCGAGGGAGAAGCCACCGCCACCTACATTCAGCAGCTGCTGGAGGGAACCGGCGTGCGGGTGACCCGGCTGGCACGGGGGCTTCCGGTGGGCGGTGATCTGGAGTACATCGACGGGGTGACCTTGAGCCACGCGCTCGCGGCGCGACACGAGGTCTCGTGAAGGGGGCCCGCTCAGGTGCCTTCACGCTGGCGGCCCTCCTGGGCTTCGGCGCGGGCTGGGCCCTGGCGCAGCGCTACCTGCATCGCCACCAGACCGCCCTGTTCAGTCCCCATCGGCGCCGGCGGCACGCGGCGCTCGGTTATCTGGCCGGCCGGCCGACTCCCGAGAACGTACGGCTGCTCAAAGACTACCTGGCGTGGGAATCGCATCCGATCCTGAAGCGGCGCGCGAGCAGAGTCGTGCGTGAGCTGACGCGGACGCTGGGATGAACGACCTTCGGGGAGGGGGCGGCGGAGCGGGGCGGGGGGGCAGTGGTGCGGCGAGCTGGTCGTTTCGGGAGGAAGATGCCTCGCGAATCGGGGCGCTGCTCGAGCGTCTGCTCGCGGAGTCGAGCGCCCGGACCGCCTTGCTGGTCGATCGCGCCGGGCAGATGCTGGCGACGGCAGGCCAGCCGCCCCAGTTTGATCCCATCACCTTCGCCACGCTGACCGCTGCGGATTTCAGCGCCAATGATCAGCTCGCCCGGCTCCTGGGCGAGAATGAATTCGGTGCCCTGTTCCACCAGGGCGAACGCGATTCGCTCTATCTGGCCGATATCGCGCGGCGAGTGATTCTGGTCGTGCTCTTCGACAATGCGGTAACCACGCTCGGCCTGGTGAAGCTCCGGGTCCGCGGCATCGTGGGCGACCTGGCCCAGGTATTCACCGACATGTTCTCCCGGGAGAGCGCCGGCCGCGACCGCGCCGGGGGAGACCGGGGAGGAAGTCGCGTCGAGCGCGGCTTCATCGGGGACGCGGAGGACGAGATCGACCGGCTCTTCGGGTCCGGATCCTGATGTCGCTTATCAACTACGCCTGCCGCGAGATCAACTGTAAGCTGGTCTATTACGGACCGGGACTGGGCGGTAAGACGACCAACCTGGAATACATCTATGAGAAAGTCGCCCCGGCCAGCAAGGGCAAGCTGATCTCACTCGCGACCGAGACGGAGCGGACCCTGTTCTTCGATTTCCTGCCCGTCGATCTGGGTACCATTCGGGGCTTCAAGACCCGGTTTCATCTCTACACGGTGCCCGGGCAGGTCTATTACAACGCCTCGCGCCGGCTCATCCTCAAGGGCGTGGACGGGATCATCTACGTGGCCGATAGCCAGCTCGACCGCATGGAGGCGAACCTGGAATCAATGCAGAACCTCTATGACAACTTGGCGCAGCACGGTCTCGACCTCACCCGGATTCCGTTCGTGATTCAGTACAACAAGCGGGACCTCCCGAATGCCGCCCCGCTCAGCCAGCTGCAGGAGGCGCTCAACCCGGGCTGGCCGGTGGAAGATCCCGCTCGGCAGCGAGACACGCCCGACCCCTATCGGCCGGGCGAGCTGCTGGTGCGCCAGGAGGACGGGGCGTGGATCGAGCGAGTGCCGCACTTCGAGGCTGTCGCGCCGCGGGGGGAAGGCGTGTTCGATACGTTGCGGGCAGTGAGCAAGATGGTGCTGAAGACCCTGGGCTGATGACCTGGACCATCCCGAACATCCTGACCGTGGCGCGGATCGCGATCACTCCGGTGATTGCGGCCCTGCCGTTCATTTCGGGGTACACCCCGAAGGTCGCCGCCCTGGTCATCTTCGTCGCGGCGTCGGTGACCGATGTCATCGACGGCCGGCTGGCGCGGCGGCGGAATCAGGTGACCGACCTGGGCAAGAAGCTGGATCCGATCGCCGACAAGCTGCTGCTTATCGCGACCCTGATCCCGATCTGGTATATCACGCAGCAGCGGCAAGACCTGTACGGCATCCCGGTGTGGGGCAGCATCCCGCTGTGGGTCTGCGTGCTGCTTCTGGGCCGCGAATTCGCGATGACCGGGTTCCGGTGGTGGGCGGCACGCCGCGGGGTGGTTATCGCGGCGCAGGGACCCGGCAAACTCAAGACCGTCTTCCAAAGCATCTTCATCGGCGGCACCATTGCCTGGTTTGCCTACCGTGACGCGCTCCGGCCCTTGGGGTGGGAGGGAGAGCGAGCCGCGCGGTGGTGGAACCAATTCCACGGTGGTTTCGTGGCCGTGACGCTGGCCATCGCCCTCCTCCTCACGATCTATTCGTTCATCATCTACCTGTACCGGTATCGGGGATTGTTTACCCAGCATGGCCGGTAGTCGTCAGGGCGAACCGGGTTCGCCGGGTCCGCCCGGTACGCCCTGAACTCCATGGACGTCGAGATCATCGCGGTTGGGACGGAGCTGCTGCTGGGGTTCACGCTCGACACCAATGGTCCAGCCCTGGCCCAGGCGCTGGCCGAGGTGGGTGTGCGGGTTACCCGGCGAGCCGCGGTGCCGGACGATCCGGGTGCGATTGCCGCGGCGGTGGCCGAGGCGCTCGCGCGCACCCGGCTGGTCATCGCCGTTGGCGGGTTAGGACCGACCAGTGACGATTGTACCCGGCCTGCGGTGGCGGGTCTTTTCGGTGCGCCGCTCGAATTCCAGCCGGCGATCTGGGAAGGGCTCCAGGCGCGCTTTGGTCGGATGGGACGACCCCTGGCGGAGCGCAACCGGGTCCAGGCCGAGGTGCCCCGGGGCGCGACGGTGATCCCTAACCCGCGCGGCACCGCCCCGGGGCTCTGGGTGAGCGGGCCGCCGGGCGAGGCGATTCTGCTTCCGGGCGTGCCCGCCGAGTTCCTCGGCCTGGTGGCCGAGGAAGTCGTGCCCCGGCTCCGGGAGCGCCTGGCGGGAACTGGGGAGCGGGTCATCCGGTCCCAGGTTGTCCGCACGACCGGGATTGCCGAGTCGGCCGTGGCCGAGCGGCTCGCCTCCGTGGAGCCGGAGCTCGCGCCGCTCACGCTCGCCTACCTCCCGGGTTATGAGGGCGTCGATCTCCGGCTCACCGCGTGGGACCTCGAACCCGCCCAGGCGGACCGCCTGCTCGTGGCTGCGGTGGATCGGGTCATGGCCGCGCTCGCTCCCGGCGACCACGTCTATGGCACCGGCCCGGTCGATCTGGCGGCCCGGCTCCTCGAGGCCTGTCGCGAGCGGCTGCGCACCCTGGCGGCGGCAGAATCCAGCACCGGCGGCCTGGTCGGCGCCCGGATCACGGCGATTCCGGGGAGTTCGGATGTCTTCGTGGGCGGCCTGATCGCGTATGCGAATCGGCTCAAGCAAGAGCTTGGCGTCCCTCCTCGAATCCTGAGGGAGCACGGAGCCGTAAGCGAGGAGACGGCAGCCGAGATGGCTCGACGGGCCCGGGAGCGCTACCAGGCGGACCTCGGGCTGTCGGTCACCGGGATTGCGGGGCCCGCCGGCGGCTCGGTCGAGAAGCCGGTCGGGCTGGTGTGGTTCGGGATTGCTGATCAGCTCGGGGTGACAACCCATCGCTGGGTGTTCGGCGGGTCGCGACAGGAGATTCGCGCCCGAGCGGCACAGTTTGCGCTATGGAGACTCTGGCAGCGGGTCCGCAGCTAGATTTCCAGCGGTGGAAGGAGATCGGACGGGATGCCTGACAAACGATTTGAAGAAGACGCGCTTCCCGAGGAAGCGCCCCCGCTCCCGGCGGATCCTCCAGCCGAGGAGGCCCAGGCCGTCGGCACGGAGACCGCCGGGCTTCCGCTCGAGTCGGCCGAAGGGGCGGTGGCACGGCTCGAGGACCAGCTCCGCGAGGCCAGCGATCGCCATCTGCGGCTCGCTGCGGAGTTCGACAACTTCCGCAAGCGGGTCGCGCGGGAGCGGGTCGAGCTGGTGGATCGCGCCCAGGCGGCGCTGGTGATCAAGCTGCTCGAGGTGCTGGACGATGTAGATCGGATCGTGGCGAGCGATCCTAACGCGCCGGCTCCCGCGATACTCGAGGCCGTGCTGCTCGTCGACAAGAAGTTGCGCAAGGAACTCGAGGCAGCGGGCCTCGAGCGGGTTGATCCGGTGGGGCAGCCCTTCGATCCGGCCCTGCACGAGGCGGTATCGGTGCTTCGGCCCGCCCATCCGGAGCTGGACCACACCGTCGCCGCGACCTTCCAGGCCGGCTATCGGTTCCGGGGAAGCCTGGTGCGGCCGGCCCGGGTGCAGGTCTACTCTTCCGAGGGACACGCCTAAGTGGCCGCCAAGGACTTTTACCAGATCCTGGGAGTCAGCGAGAAGGCCACGGCGGAAGAGATCAAGAAGGCATACCGCCGGCTGGCCAAGCAGTACCATCCCGACGCGAATCCCAATAACCCGCAGGCCGCCGAGATGTTCAAGCAGATCTCGGAGGCCCACGCGGTGCTCTCGGATCCCGAAAAGCGCAAACGCTACGACACCATGCGCCGGCTGGGTGCCTTCGAGCCTTCGGTCCGCGGCGCAGGGGCGGGCGCAGCGGCGGGGGGGCGGGGCGGAGGGGGATTCTCCGAGGTGTTCGACTTTGGCGACTTCGGGTCGATGGGCCTGGGTGATATCTTCTCGTCCATCTTCGGCCGCCGGCGCGAGGAGCCGCGAGGTGAAACCGTTGAGACCGAGCTCGAGATCCCGTTCCGGACGGCTGCGCTGGGCGGGAAAGTGCCGGTCGCCCTGACCCTTAATGAGAGCTGTCCTGCCTGTAGTGGCAGCGGCGGGGCACCCGGCGCGTCGCTCTCACAGTGCCCGGAATGCAAGGGTCGGGGGACGATCTCGTTCGGCCAGGGCGGGTTTGCAGTGAACCGGCCCTGCCCGATGTGCCGGGGGCGGGGGAAGATCCCTTCTCAGAAATGCCCCACCTGCGACGGAATCGGTGAGGTTCGGGGAGAACGGCGGGTTATGATCACCGTGCCGCCGGGGACCGAGTCCGGTCTCAAGATCCGGCTGAAAGGGCAGGGTGCTGCCGGGCGGAACGGTGGGCCGCCGGGCGACCTGCTGGTCACCTTCCAGGTGCAGCCCGACCGGTTCTTCCGGCGGGAGCGCCTCGACGTCATCTGTGACGTTACCATCAACCTGGCCCAGGCGGTGATGGGCACGCGTTTGCGGGTTAGGACGCTCGACGGCAAGAAGGTGGTCCTCAAGATCCCGTCCGGGACGCAACCGGGACGCAAGTTCCGGATTCGCGGTGAAGGGATCGCCAAGGGCGAGCGGCGGGGGGATCAGTATGTCACGGTGAATGTGACCCTGCCCGAGCAGCTCTCCCCTGAGCAGGTCGAGCTGTTCAAGCGGTTTACCGAGGCGGCGGGGATGACGCGGTGAAAAGTGAAAAGCGAAAAGATGAGAGGTGAGAGGTGAGAGGGAGCGGGTTAGGAGCGGGCCAGCTCGCGATAGCGTTCGATCAGGGCCCGGTGGGTCGCGATTTCGGGTTCGTCTTCCGGCTGCCGCTGGGTCCAGGTTCCGTCAGCGGCGAGGTCCCACGCCTGGCGGTTGTCCCGCCACATGAGCTCGAGAATCTCCCGCACCAGCTCCCGGTGGCTGGGTGACTCGAGGGGGACCGCCACCTCGATGCGGCGGTCCAGGTTGCGCGGCATCCAGTCCGCCGAGCTGATGTAGACGTCGGCGCTCCCTCCGTTCGCGAAGTACCAGGCGCGCGAATGTTCCAGGAAGCGCCCCACCACACTCACCACTTTGACGCGATCGCTCACCCCCGGCACCCCGGGACGCAGGCAACACATGCCGCGGACGAGGAGGTCTACCGGTACCCCGGCCCGGGACGCCTCGTAGAGCAGCGCGATAATCTCGGGATCCACCAGCGAGTTCATCTTGCCGAAGATGCGCGCCGCCCGTCCCGCTTCGGCATGGGCGATCTCGCGGCGGATCAGTTCGACCAGCCGCTTCCGCATCCCGCCCGGTGCGACGATCAGCTTGCGATATCCGGCTGGGCTCGCGAATCCCGTGAGGACGTTGAACAGGTCTGACAGGTCGGCTCCCAATGCCGGATCGCCGGAGAAGAGCCCGAAATCGGTGTAGGTGCGGGCGGTCTTCGGGGCGTAGTTGCCGGTTCCGACGTGCACATAGCGGCGGATCTGGTCTCCCTCCCGGCGAACGACCAGGATGACCTTCGCGTGGGTCTTGAGCCCGGCGACCCCGTAACTCACATGGACGCCGACATCCTCGAAGCGCTGAGCCCAGCGGATGTTGTTTTCCTCGTCGAACCGGGCCTGCAGCTCGATCAGCACCGCCACCTGCTTGCCGCGCTCCGCGGCCAGGGCGAGCAGGCGCGCGATGTGCGAATCGCCCCCGGTGCGATAGAGCGTGGTCTTGATGGCCAGCACGTCGGGATCTTCCGCTGCGGTTTGAATGAACCGCTCGACGCTGGCCGCAAAGCTCTCGTAGGGATGGTGGACCAGCACGTCGCCCTCGCGGATGACGTCGAACACATTCCGCCCCCCCGCCAGGCGAGCGGGAACCGCCGGTACGAAGCCCGGATCCCTGAGCTCGGGGAGATCGAGGGTCGCAATGGACATGAGGTCGGAAGCATCCAGGAGGCCCACCGTCTCGTAAATGTCGTCCGGCGTGAGCGGTAACCCCTCGGTTTCCTGATCGGCATTGAGCTCGGCGACCAGCAGCTGCCGGAGCGATTCCGGCATGGCGGGATCGACCTCGAGCCGCACCACTTCGGCAAACCGGCGGTTGCGCACCTCCTCCTGGATCACGACCAGCAGGTCGTCGGCCTCGTCGGGGTCGATTTCCAGGTCGGTATTCCGGGTGATCCGGAACGGGTACGACCCGAGGATTTCGACTCCCGGGAACAACGCCTCGAGATGGCTCGCGATGGCCAGCTCCAGGGGGGCGTAGCGGTGGCCGCCGGGGAGCGGGATCCAGCGAGGCAGGATCTTGGGCACCTTCACCCGAGCGAATCGCTCTTCCCCGGTATCACCGCGCAGGATGACCGCCAGCGAGAGCGACAGGTTCGAGATGTAGGGGAAGGGGTGCGCCGGATCGACCGCCAGCGGGGTGAGCACCGGGAAGATGTTGGCGGTGAAATAGCGCTCGAGGAAGCCGGCGTCGTCGGAGGTGAGCTCTTCCGGCCGGAACAAGAGATGGATCCCGCCCTCGGCCAGCGCCGACAGGACATCGCGGGTTAGGCACGTACCGTGCTTCTCGACCAGGTCTCGCACCACCACGGCGATGGTGCGGAGCTGCTCCTCCGGCGAGAGTCCGTCCGCCGTGAGCTCACTTACCCTGGCTCCCACCTGCTCGCGAAGACCCGCGACCCGGACCTGAAAGAATTCGTCGAGATTCGACGAGAAGATGGCGAGGAACTTCACTCGCTCGAGTAACGGGGTTCGGGGGTCCTGGGCCTCCCGGAGCACCCGGCGGTTGAACTCCAGCCAGGAAAGCTCGCGGTTGATATACAGCGAGGGCTGGCGCAGATCCACCGCCGCCGGAACGGTAGTGGGAACCGGCTGGGCGGTCATCTCGGGCGGTGCCGAGCTGGCAAAGCTCTCCTCCACCATGGGTGAAAAATACCCCGCCAGTGTAACGCTACTGTGAAGGAGACGGTGGGCGGGATGGAAACCGGCCTATACCCAGGTGGGGTATATGGGGGTCAGCTGATCACGCCTCCCCCCAGGACCTGACCCTTGGCGGAATAGAGTACGCCCGACTGCCCGGGGGTAACCGCGCGAAGCGGCCGGTGGCTTCTCAACCGGATCGTGTTGTCATCGCGACCGGTTACCATGGCGGGAACCGGCCGGGCTCGATAGCGGATCTGCACTTCGCAGTCGTCGCCTGGGTCGAGGGGTTCCGTGAGCCAGTTGACCTCACCCAGCCGGAGGTCGAAGCTCTCGAGCTCTTCGGCGCCACCGACCACGACGGCGCGGTCTTCCGGCCGGATCGACAACACGTAGAGCGGACGCGAATGTCCGCCCGGTAAGCCGCGGCGCTGGCCCACGGTGTACCGCGCGAACCCTCGGTGTCTTCCCACCACTTCGCCGGTGCTGGTGACCAGCGGGCCGGGAGCGAGCGCCGGCGCATCGGCCGGCAAATACCGCTGGAGCACGCCGACGTAGTCGTCGTCGGGAACGAAACAGATCTCCACGGACTCCGGCTTGTCCGCCGTGACCAGGCCCAGTTTCCGGGCCAGCGTCCTGGTCTCCGCCTTGGTGAGATGGCCGACCGGGGTCACCATGCGGGAGAGAACCGCGCGGTCGATCCCCCACAGGAAATAGCTCTGGTCCTTGTTGCGGTCGCGGGCCCGGAACAGTTGGCCGTCGCGCACGATGGCGTAGTGACCGGTGGCGATAGCCTCGCATCCCAGGGCGTCGGCATGGGCCAGGAGATCACGGAACTTGGTGAACGAGTTGCACCGTACGCACGGGATTGGGGTACGGCCGCGACTGTATTCCTCGACAAAATTTGCGATCACGCTCTTGGAAAACCGGTCCTCGAGATTCAGGACGTAATGAGGTATGCCCAGGGTGGCAGCCACATCACGCGCGTCGTTGATCGAATCGAGTGAACAGCAGGGTCGATCGGGGACGTTCTCTCCGTAGCAGAAGAGCTTCATCGTCGCCCCGATCACCTGGTAGCCTTGCTCGACCAGGCGCGCGGCGGCGACGGAGCTGTCCACGCCACCAGACATGGCGACGAGGACCCGGGCGGCAGGACGGCAGGACGGCAGGACGGCAGGTGCTTTTCGCTGTTCGCTGCCTTCCTGCCGACCTGCCGACTGGCCGTCCTGCAACCTGTTCATGCGCGACCCAGGACGACCGAGAGCTTCCGCACCTTCTCGACCACCTGGGGGAAGACCTCCACCACGCGATCCAAGTCGCCTCGGGTGGAGGCGTGGCCGAGACTGAACCGGATGGAGCCGAGGGCCAGCGCTCGGGGAACCCCCATGGCGGTAAGGACGTGCGAGGGCTCCACGGCCCCGGTGGAGCAGGCCGAGCCGGTAGAGACGGCTACCCCGGCCAGGTCGAGGTGCATGAGCAAAGCTTCGCTGTCGGTCCCCGGGACCCCGATGTTCACGATGTGGGGGGCTCGCGGTGCGTTCTCCCCATGGACCACGAGATCGGGCACCCCGTCGCGCAGCCGCTCGACCAATTCGTCACGCAGTGCCCGGAGCCGCTCTGCTTCGGCCTCCTGTTCCTCATGTGCCAGCACTGCGGCGCGGCCGAGTCCCACGGCGCCCGCCACGTTCTCGGTGCCCGGCCGCAGCCCGAACTGCTGTCCCCCTCCGTGGATGATGGCCTCGATCACCTTCCGGTTTCGCACGATCAGGGCGCCGATTCCCTTGGGCGCCCCGATCTTGTGACCCGAGAGAGTAAGCAGGGTACAGGGAGTCTCCCGAACGCAGAGCGGAACCTTGCCGAATGCCTGGACCGCATCGGTATGGAACGTGGCTCCAGCGTGGTGGCAGCGGGCCGCGATCTTTTCGATGGGCTGCTGTACGCCAGTTTCGTTGTTCACCCACATGACCGAGACAAGAGCGGGACTCGCCGCCAGCGCCCGGTCGAGTGCGGCGAGATCGATCTGACCGTCGCTGTCAACCGGAAGGGCGATTTCCTCCCCGCCTAACTCGCGAACCTGGTGAGCCGCGGCGAGCACGGCCTTGTGCTCGACCGCCGACACGGCCACGCGGATCGGCCGACCCGCGTGGCGAGCGGCCAGCGCCGCCCCCAGGATCGCGAGATTATCCGCCTCGGTGCCACCGGACGTGAAAATCACCTGGGAGGGCTCGACGCCTAGTGCCGCGGCCACCTCCTTGCGCGCCTGCTCCAGGCCCGCCCGCGCGGTCCGGCCGAAGCGATGGGCACTCGACGGATTCCCGAAGCTCGTGCCGCCGAGGTAGGGCAGTATGGCATCGAGAACCTCGCGCCGGACCGGCGTGGTCGCCGCGTGGTCGAGGTAGACGG
>JBQTHV010000109.1:0-71449 GCA_052389555.1 Gemmatimonadales bacterium
GACCCGCGCCATGGTGCCGTCCGAGTAGCCGAGCCAGCGAAGGCAGGCGAGGGTATATCTTTCGTCCGCGGTGATCTGTCGATACAGGGAACCCTTCGTTCTCTTGGAGGAGAACTGAAGTCTACCGAGTCGGCAGGTCACCGTTGGTTCTGGGGCTCCGGGTGTTGCACTTAGTTTATGAATCCGCGCAGGCTAACCCGCGCTTGCGGCTGCCCAGGCCGGCCGCCGCCGGCGACGTCGCACCCCGCCGTCATCACACAGCCCGGCCTGCTCTATGCCTTGATCGAGCCTTTCTTGAAGGGTGACCCGCCGAAGGGGATGTTCCAGTAGTCAGGGATTGAACCGGTTTGCGAGCCAGACCAGACCCGCGCCGGCGTGCCGCTCGGGGTCGTAGCGCCACCACCCAGCGCTCTCCAGGCCGTACCGGTTGCGGCCCGGGACCGGCCGGCCGTACGCCTGGTCCAGCTCGTCGAACGAGGCGGCCTGCCGGGCGGGAGGGCGGAACGGGAACGGCCCCAGATAGAACGGCGCCGCCACCGCCGAGTAAGCGACCGTCGCCGCAAAGGTCTCGGGATAGGTGAGGGCCAGGGTCAAGGCGTCGGTGCCGTCCATGCTGAGGCCCAGGAGACCGGCGGAAGCGGGTTAGGGACTCCGGCGCCGGGGTGACCGCAGGCTGACAGGCAAGGGCGAAGGCGAGCAACCAACCACCTCTACCGATACCATCCCGGCGGTGACCGATGCCGACCATGGTGACAACGAACTCCTCGTCGCTGAACGGCCCGGGGCCGGATTCACTCGATTGCCCTGCAAGCGCTCGGTGAGCCAATCACCCAAAAGAGTCTGGGCCCGGCCTGGCCCGAGGAATGAACGACTCACTCGGGCGGCCGGGACCAGCACCGCTGTGCCTACACCCAATGAGATGCCCAGCACCGCCCGAGCGTTGCGGCAGCGGAGCCTGGCGCGCTAGAGCCCCCGCTCGGAGAGCCAGGGAGCCAGCCGGTCTCGCAGCAACTTGAGAGCCTTGCCCATCTGCGCTTCCACCGTCTTGACCGAGATGCCCAGCGTGCTCGCGATTTCCGCGTAGCGAAGCCCGTGGGCACGCGAGAGCAGAAAGATCTCCCGGCAGCGTTCGGGCAGCTCGCTCACGGCCGCGCGCGCTCGGGCAGCGAGCTCCGCCTCGGTGAGCTGCCGGTCCGGCGGGGGGATGAGCGTCGGTGCTGCGATATCCGATTCGAGCCGGCTCGCCACGCGGTCATGGCGGATCCGGTTGAGCGCACGGTTCCGGGTGGACTGAAAGAGATAGGCGCGGAGCGAAGTTTCCAGGACTATATTGGAGCGGCGCCGCCACAATTCCAGCATGACCTCCTGCACCGTGTCTTCGGCCGCTGCGGTGTCGCGCAGGATGGACTCCGCAAATCCGACCAGGCTCGCATAGTAGGTGCGGAAGATGGCATCGAACCCTGGTTCACCGCCCTCCCGCAGCCGTTCGAGATTTTCCTGGTCGCTCACAGCGGGGCGGTCATGGGCATCGAGGCCGGCATGGGTGCAGGATTGCGACCAATATAGGGGAACCGGCGGGTCAGGTGTCCCTTTTGCATGAAGCAGGAATCCATGCCGCCCCCGCTACCCCCTGAATGGCCGGTCCTGGCCCGCTATCTGGCCGGGGAGTCGCCTCCGGAGGAGGCGTCCCAGGTTCGGCGCTGGCTCGCCGAGGATCCCTCCCGAGCGGGGGCCCTCCAGGAGCTGGACCAGGTGACCCGTGCCGGCCTCCCGGCGCAACGCTCGGTTGATGTCGAAGCCGCCCTCCGAAGGGTCAAGACACGGTTCGGCGAGGCCGAGGTCATTGCGCTCCCGGTTCGGCGGCGCTGGCCCGTTACCGCGCTCGCGATCGCGGCTGGTCTCGCCCTGCTGGTGAGCGGCGCGCTGCTCTGGCGAACCTTGCCGTGGTCGCGGGCGGCCGTCCCGGCCACGACCTATGCCACCGGTATCGGGCGAACCGATTCCGTGGCGCTTCCCGACGGCAGCACCGCCGTGGTGGGACCCCATAGCCGGCTCACGATCCTCGCGGGTTATGGAGCGGAAGGCCGAGGCCGCACCGTAGAGCTCGAGGGCGAAGCGTTCTTCGACGTCGTCCATGACGTCTCCCGGCCCTTCCGCGTCCGGGCCGGCCGCGTGGTGGTGCAGGATCTCGGCACCCGATTCAGCGTCCGCAGCGACGCCGAAGGGGTCCGGGTCGTGGTCGAATCGGGTTCGGTCCGGGTCGAGGGCAATGTGCGAGCGGCGGTGCGCCGGATCGACCTGCGGGCCGGGCAGGCGATCACCTGGCGCGGCAATTCGGTTCCGCCGCAGCTGCACCTCTCGACGGATCAGGACCTGGCCTGGCTCAAGGGTCAGCTCAGCTTCGACAACGCCTCCCTCCTCCGGGTTAGGGAGGACCTCCGGCGCTGGTATGGCCTCGAACTGGTGCTGGCCGACTCGGCCCTGGCCAGCCGACACGTAACCGCGCGGTTCGCGGGCGAGCCGGTCGAGCAGGTCTTGCGGACCCTGGCCCTGTCCCTCGGCGCTACCGTCGAGCGGCGAGGCGATTCCGCGATCGTCCGGCCCTCGGCCCCGCCCGGACGCCGGCCCTGATGTCAGTCAGTGAGAGCCGCGGGTTAGGAAGCCTGGTCGCGCTGCTGATCGCCCTGGCGGCGGCCCATCCGGCCCAGGCGGTTCCCCGCGAGTGTACCACCCGCCCCGATACGACCGGCCGCTGGGAAGCTCCCCTCGCGCGTCCCGTGTCGCTGCGCGCGCGCGAGATCTCGCTCCGCGATGCGCTCGACCGCCTGGCCGCCCGCGCCCACCTCCGGCTGTCCTACAGCGCCGAAGTGCTTCCGCTCGACCGCCGGGTGTGTCTCTCGGTCGATTCCATCGCCGTGGGCGACGCGCTCACCGCGCTCCTCGCGGGCGTTCCGGTCCGCCTGGTGCCGCTCGGCGCCGATCACGTCGTCCTCGCACCGGTGCTCGCCGAACCGGGTGGCGGCCCGAGTCCCGACCAGACGCCGGTGCAGCTCGAGCGCATCGTGGTGACCGGCACGGTGGCGGGGGCAAGTCAGCGGGCCTTGCCGATCGCCCTCGATGTGCTCGCCGGCGGCGAGCTCGAGCAACGCGCCGCCGCCACCATCTCCGAAACCCTGAACCCCGCCGTGCCCGGGATCTGGGCGTGGGAACAGTCGCCCGCGAGCTTCGTCGCCCAATACGGTAGTGTGCGGGGGACCAGCTCGTTCGGCACCACCTATCCCAAGGTGTACCTCGACGGGATTCAGCTTGCTAACCCGCTGCTGGTGACCTGGCTCCAGCCCGCTACCGTCGAACGGATCGAAGTGATCCGGGGACCCCAGGGAGCCGCGCTCTATGGGGCCGACGCCCTCAGCGGGGTAACCAACATCATCTCCCGCCACGATGCCGGGGCGGAAACCCCGCGCGCCCGGGTGACTGCCGGGTTAGGGTTGGCCGCCACCGACTTCGCCGCGGACCCGGCACTCGAGCAGCGCTACGCGGCCGAGGTCCGCGCCGGCTCGAACCTGCGCTCGGCCGCGCTGCACCTGGAGTTGGGCAGCACCGGCGAGTATTCCCGCCACACCTATGCGCGCCGGCTCGCCGCCACCGGGGTGGGCCGCTGGGTAGGCGGCAAGAGCATCGTGACCGGCACGGTGCGGTTGTTCGGGATGCGGGCCGCAACCAGCGAGAGCCCCATCATAACCCGCCTGCTGGCATCGTATCGCGCGGCGGACTCGGTGCCCCTGGCGCTGGCGGTGCCCGTCACCGACACCGCGAGCCTGGTCGAGTTCACCGCCGGCGCTTCGGCCAAGCTGTTCACCGGCGACTATTGGCAGCACACCTTCACGGCCGGGGTCGACGGCTACTCACTGGATGGCGTGCCGGACCACCGCTCTCCGATTCCGTTCGGGGATGTCACGGCGCTGAACGATGCCCGGGGATCAGCCGCCCGCGGAACCCTGCGGCTCAGCACGGTGCGGAAGCTCGGAGCGGACCAGCGCAACACCGCCGACCTCACCTTCTCCCTCGAACAGGCGATCCTCCGCGAGCGAGCTCCGGTGCAGCACCTGAACGCCGGTGGCGACATCGACACCACCGACGTGGTCCGCTGGCGCGGCAATACCGGCATCACCAGCCAGGTCAACGGGACGCTGGCGGGACAGGTTCATCTCACCGGGGGGATGCGGCTCGAGCGCGACGAGTCGGGCCTGGGCAACGGGCGATGGGCCTTCCTGCCGATGCTCGGCGCGGCCTGGAGCCGGGAGCACGATGCGATCACGTTCAAGCTGCGCGGGGCGTACGGGAAAGGGATTCGCTGGCCCGAGATTCCCGCGCGGGAAACCCTGTGGGAAGGACTGCGTCCTCGTTCGGGGACGTCCACCCTCGAGCCGGAGGAGCAATCCGGCGTCGAGGTAGGGTTCGATCTCTACGTGGCGAATCGGTTCACGTTCCAGCTCACCAGATTCGACCAGATAGCGTCCGGCCTGATCCAGCGGGTCGCGATCGCTCGGGATACCGGCACGACCCCGGTCGCGGCAGTGGATCGGATCAAGTATGAGCTCCAGAACGTGGGAGAAATCACCAACCGGGGCTGGGAAATCCAGGCATCGTTTCGCCGGTCGGCCTGGCTCCTGGCCGGCACGTTCACCCAGGTAAACAGCCGGGTGCGCAAGCTGGCGACGGGCTACACCGGCGACGTCCGCCCCGGCGACCGGATGCTCGAGGTGCCGGAACGCACCGTGGGGCTCACCGCGGGATGGAGCGGCTCGCGCTGGCGCGCCTCGCTCACCGCCTCTCGCGCGATGGACTGGGTGAACTATGACCGGGTAGCGCTGGCCAAGGCCTTTGCCACCACCAATCGCCCGACCCGCGAATTCGTGGGCGAGAAGCTCCGCCTGTTCTGGAGAGAGTATCCCGGCATAACCCGCCTCCGCGCGAGCGTGGGCGTGACCCTGTTCAACCGCCTCGGCCTCACCTTCTCGGGCGACAACCTGCTCAACCACCAGACCGGCGAGCCCGACAACATCACCGTGCTGCCGGGCAGAACCCTCTCATTCGGGGTGCGGACAGAGTTCTGAGCGCTACTCGCTTTCGCGTAACCCGTCCGCCACCAGCGTACACGCCACTACGACCAGCACCAACGCGATCCCCGGCGCCAACCCCACCCACGGCGCATTCACCACGGTATCCCGTCCCGACGCGATCATGGTGCCCCAGGACGCGGCGGGCGGCTGAACCCCTAACCCGAGGAACGAGAGGCCTGCCTCCAGGGTGATCGCATTCCCGATGCCGAGGGTCGCCAGCGCGATCACCGGAGCCAGCGCGTTAGGAAGCGCATGCCGGAGCAGGACCCTGCGCCGGGTGGCGCCCAGGGCGCCGGCCGCTTCCACGTACGGCCGGGCCAGCTGGGATCGGATCTCCGCGTAGACCAGCCGGGCCACCGGCATCCACCCGGTCACCCCCAGCACGATCACGACCAAACCCGCGCTCGGCTCCCACAGCGCAGCCAACAGCAAGAGCAGCACCACGCGCGGCAACCCCAGCGCAAAGTCGGTGGCGCCGAGCAGCACGGGGCCGAGCCGGCGCGGACTGGTCGCGGCGAATGCGCCCACCGCGATACCGATCACCAGCGACAGCACCATCGCGAGCATCCCCACCAGCAGCGAGACCCGGGCGCCGTAGACCAGGCGGGACCACACGTCCCGTCCCAGGCGATCGGTGCCCAAGAGATGAAAGACGCCGTGGACATCGCTGGTGAACGGAGCGAGGAACCGGGTTGCCGGCACGTCGCGCTGGACGTCCGGATCGATCGGGGCAACCACCGGTGCAGCGAGCGCCGCGATCACGATGACCGTCAACAACACGAGGCCGATCCGGCCGCCCGCGTCAAGCCGCCGCATCGCGCACCCGGGGATCCACCACTGCGACGAGGACTTCAGCCAGCAGATTGCCTATCACCACCAGGACCGCGCTGATGGTGGCCGCGGCCATCACCACCGGATAGTCCCGCGCCTGAACCGCCTGCACCAGAACCTGGCCCACCCCGGGCCACGCGAAGATCGCCTCGACGAAGACCGCGCCGGAGAAGATGGCGGGAAGGGAGAGGCCAAGCAGCGCGACGATCGGCACCAGCGCGCTCCGCAGCTGGTGTCGCACGATGACCCGCCGGCCGGTAAGCCCGCGCGCCCGGGCCGCCAGCACAAAGGGGGAGCCGCGAAGCTCCCGCATCGCGGCGCGAGTGAACCGCGCGTTAGCTCCGAACCCGATCAGGGTGAGGGTCGCGAGCGGAAGGGCGAGATGCCGCAACCGATCCAGGAGTCGTTCGGTCCCACCCAGGAATTCCGCGTCGAGCCCAGTCGCGCCGAAGGCTGGTAGCCACCTCAGCTCGTAGGTAAACACCATGATCAGCGCGAGCCCCAGCCAGTACCCCGGCATCGCATTGAGCGAGACGGTGATCGCCGAGAGCACGGAGTCCGCGCCGCGCCGGCGCAGGTTGGCCTGGACCGCGCCGACCACAATGCCCGCGAGCCAGCTCAACCCGATCGAGAGGAGGACCAGCCAGGCCGTCGCGGGCCAGGCTTCCGCGAGGAGAGCGCCCGCGGGCCGTCCCTGGGCGATACTCGAGCCAAAATCGCCCCGGACCGCCTGACTCAGCCAGCTCAGATACTGCTCGGGCAGCGGACGGTCGAGCCCCAGTGCGCGGCGGCCTGCGGCGATCTCTTCCGGTCCGGCCGCCGGTCCCAGCAGCCGCTGCACGGGATCGCCGGGTGCGAGATGTAGCAGCAGGAACGTGAGGGTGACGACGCCGAACACGACCGCGACGCCGCGTACCACTCCCACCAGGATTCGCCGGACCATGTCGAGAATCTATCGCGCGAGGTACACTTGGAGGTGTGCCGCGCAATCGGATCACTTGCGCTTCTGCTGGTGGCGTGCTCCGGCGCTTCCCGCCGGGGCGAGACCGTCATCCTCGCTTCGGGGGCCGATCTCCAGAGCCCGAATCCACTACTGACCGTCCATCCCCTGGCCCGTCAAGTACAGCGGTACGCGTTGCTCGTCACCCTGGTCCGCTACGACAGTGCACTTCTGGTGACGCCGTATTACGCCAGGCGCTGGAGCTGGTCCGCGGATCGGCAGACGCTCACCATGCACCTCTTCGGCGGGCTCAACTGGCACGATGGCGTTCCCACGACTGCGCCCGATGCGGCCTGGACGCTGGAAGCCGCGCGCCGGGTCGAAACCGGCTATCCGCGGCGCGCCGAGCTGGCGGAGCTCGAACGGGTGGCCGCTCCTGACGATACCACACTCGTGCTTCGATTCAGAGCTCCCCAAGCGGGCATTCCCGATGTGCTCACCGATCTCGCGCTGCTTCCTCGTCATCTCTTCTCGGAAGTCCCCCTAGACCGGCTGCGCGGCGCCGCGTGGAACCGGCGCCCGATTGGTAACGGTCCGTTTCGCTTCGTGGCGTACCAGCCCAACCGGCGCTGGGTGTTCGAGGCCAATCCAGCGTTTCCCCCGGAGCTCGGCGGACCGCCGCGGATCCAGCGCTTCGTGGTTGCGGTGGTCGACGAGCCGACGACCAAGCTCGCGGCGCTGACCTCGGGCGAGCTGGACTTCGCCGGCATTAACCCGGCGCATGCGGCCTTCGTCCAGCGCGACCCGCGTCTCGCGGTCCTCGATTATCCGCTGCTCTTCAGTTACGCGCTCGTGTTCAACACGCGGCGGCCGCCGTTCGATCGGGTCGAGGCGCGCCGCGCCGTGGCAGCCGCCATCGACCGGCCGGCGATCGTTGAGGGCGTGCTGTTCGGTTATGGGACTCCGGCGACTGGGCCGATTCCTCCCGAGCTCGAGGTTCCGGGCGTCTCGACATCAGCCGAGGGCCGAGGGAGCGCCGAGCCGCCGAGTCACCTGCCGTCCAGCCGCCTCAGCTTCCAGCTCCTCACCGTCGGCAGCGGCGAAGCCGCCCTGGAACAGATGCTCCAGGCCCAGCTTGGCGCGAACGGCATAGTCGCCGAGATCCGCCAACTCGAGCTCTCGACCTATCTCGATCGAGTGCAGGGACGGTCTCCTGATTTCGACGCGGCCGTCTTTGGCATCTCCGGCGATTTGGGGCTCGGCCATCTCAACCAGGTCGTGTCGATTGCCGGTTTGCGCGCGGAGGGCCGAAGCGAGAGACTTGGGGCGCTCATCCTGGATTCGCTGCCGGCCACGTTCCTCTACCATGCTCGGGGAGTCCAGGGAATGAACCGGCGGGTGCAGGGGGTGCGGATGGACCTGAGAGGCGAGCTGGTTACGCTGACGCAGTGGACCGTGAAACGTGAAGAGTGAAACGTTCCGGGCATCGGCTCCCCTGCGGCTGGATTTTGCCGGAGGGTGGACTGACGTGGCTCCATTCGCCGAAGCAGAGCGCGGGGTCGTCGTCAACGCCGCCATCGAGCTCCGGGCCACCGCGGAGGTGACCCCGGGCCGGGAGCGGTACGTGCTCCAGTCCGTGGATCTGGACCAGACCCTGGAGCTCAGCGCGGAAGAGCTCAGCCGGTACAGCCAGCTCGAGCTGCTCAAGGCCGCCGTGCGCCGCTCGGGGCTCGGCCCTTGCGGGTTACGCACCTGGAGCGAAGCGCCGCCCGGCTCCGGGTTAGGAAGCTCGGGCGCGCTCGACGTGGCGATGGTGGCGGCCCTGGACCGCGCCCAGGGTATCACCCGCGGGCCCGCCGAGCTCGCCGAAGAAGCCTTCCACCTCGAAGCGGTCGAGGCCGGCTTGCCCGGCGGCCGGCAGGACCAGTACGCGGCGGCCTTCGGGGGATTCCTGCGGCTGGAGTTCGCGGGCGGGACGGTCAAGGTCGAACGCCTGGCGCTGGATCTGGAGTTTGCCGCGGCGCTCGAACGGCAGACGGTAATCTGCTATACCGGGCTCTCGCGGGTCTCCTCCCGCACCATCGAGCGGGTTATGTCCGCCTACCGGCGCCGGGAGCCCCAGGTCGTGGGATCCCTTCGCGCGCTGGCGGACATCGCAAACCAGATGACCGATGCGCTGGGGGCGGCCGACCTCGACCGGGTCGCCGCGCTCCTCAGCGAGAACTGGAGCCGGCAGCAGCAGCTCGATGCCGCCATGCGAACCGAGCCGATGGCCCGGCTCGAAGCGGCGGTGCAACGCGCCGGTGCGCTGGGCGGCAAGGCCGCGGGGGCCGGGGCAGGCGGGTGCATGTTCTTCCTGGTGCGCGATCCGGAGGCGGCCGCCCGAGCGGCGCAGGCAACCGGGTGTCGCCTGCTTCGCACCTCCTGGACTGCCCAGGGCGTCCGAATCGAATCGCCCGCGGGAGCTGCGCGATGAGGGTCGCCGGCTTCACGTCGACCGGCAGTAAGCGACCCGAACCGCTTTTCGGTGAGGGCCCCCTGCCCCCAGGAATCCCGACCCGGATGGCCAGGAGCGGCGGCTGCCGGCTTTGGGACGGGGAAAGCCGCGAGTATCTCGATATGATCATGGGACTCGGGGCGGTGGCCCTCGGCTACGGCCATCCCGCCGTGACGGCGGCCGTCATCGAAGCTACCCACAGAGGGGCGGTAGGCTCCCTGGCGCCGGCTCTGGAAGAGGAGCTCGCCGGTGACCTCGCCGGGCTCCTCCCGGTGATGGAGCAAGTCCGGTTCTTCAAGACCGGAGCGGAGGCCGTCGCGGCGGCGGTGCGGCTGGCCCGGGCGGCCACCGGACGGGAGCGCGTGTTAGGATGCGGCTATCACGGATGGCTGGACTGGTGCAGCCGGGAGCCCGGCGTTCCCGCGGCGGTTCAGGCGCTCTACCAGGAGCTGCCGTTCAACGATGTCGAGGGGAGCGTCGGCCTGATCCGGCAATCCAGGGGCGACCTGGCCGCGGTGGTCATCGAGCCGGTGATCGATGCGGTACCTAACCCGCAGTGGCTGGCAGCTATCCGCCGGGAGAGCCGGACCGCCGGGACCCCGCTCGTGTTCGACGAGATCAAGACCTGGCCTCGGACCGGGCTGGGCGGAGCGGCGGCGCGCTGGGGCGGCGAACCCGACCTGATCGTCCTCGGCAAGGCCCTCGCCAACGGCTTTCCGCTCGCTGCCGTCGGGGGCCGGCGCGAGCTCATGCAGCAGGTCGAGCGGACCTGGATCTCCTCGACCCTCGCCACCGAGTTCGTCTCGCTGGCGGCCGGGCGCGCCGTGCTCCAGGTCGTGCGGGAGACCAACCTTCCTGGGTACCTCGCCGGTCGAGGAGAACGGCTCCACCGAGGGCTCGCGCACATCGCGCAACAGTTCCCCGAGTTCATCGCAGGAGTGAGGGGAATTCCCGAGATGTGCTATCTCCAGTTCCCCGACCCAACGGTCTCCGCTCACGTCGCGCGGGAATGCGTCCGCCGGGGTGTCCTGTTCAAGCGCTCGGCGTACAACTTCGTCTCCCTCGCCCACCAGGACGCTGACGTCGATCTCTGTCTGGACACGGTCGAAGCAGTCCTCGATGCACTTCGGCGCAAGACCGGAGGTCGGGTTTCCCAGCCGACCGCCCGGCCGCCTGACCGCTTGAACGCCTGACCACCTGACCTCGTGCTGATCGACGTCCACGCCCACTTCCATCACGCCAAAGGCCCCCGGGCCGACTGGGCCGAGCGGAACGAGAGCAGACTGCGAGCCGGTGAACGCATCGGTATCACCTGTCACGTGGCGTCCATTCTGGGCAGCTGGGGACGCACCTCCCCGACCTACCTCCCTTCCCCGACGGACGTGACCGTCGGCAACGACGCGCTGCTCGAGCTCGAGCAAGCTCACCCCGACAGGATCCGTGGCTACGCCTGCGTGAATCCCAACTTCACCGATCATGCGCTAGGGGAGATCACCCGGTGCGTCGAGCGAGGCATGATCGGCATCAAGCTCGCGGCGAGCCGCCGCGCCGACGATCCCCTGCTCGATCCGATTTGCGGAGCGGCACAGCAGGCGCGGGTGCCGGTTCTTCAGCACGTCTGGCAGCACCGCCGGCGGGATTGGCCGGGCCAGGAGGCCTCGGACGCCGTCGAGCTCGGCCGGCTCGCGAAGCGGCACCCGCAAGTCGCCTTCATCTTGGCGCACCTCGGCGGCGGCGGAGACTGGTTGCACTCGCTCCAGGGGGTCCGACCGACCGAAAACGTTTTTGTCGATCTCTCGGGGAGCGGCGTAGATGGTGGGATGCTGGAGGCGTGCCTTGAAGCGGTGGGTGTGAGCCGGCTCCTGTGGGGCTCGGACATCACGATGGATACCGGGTGGGCCAAGCTCAGGTATCTCGAGCGCATCCTCTCGACTGAGGATCTCGAACGAATTCGGTGGAAGAACGCGGCGGAGATTTTTCCGGCAGGATGCTTCAGTCAGACTAGAGCTTGAGCAGCGCGACGACCGTCCCCATGGTGCCCAGCGACCTACCCTTCGCTCGGCGGGGACCTAACGGCAATAACGCGAGGCCGGAAACGAAAACCGTATGCGCATCGACGTGAACGCGTTTGTTGGCCACTATCCGTTCCGGCGAGTCCCGGGCGGGTCGCCCCAGCTCCTGCTCGAGGCCATGGACCGCACCGGGATCGACCAGGCCTGGATCTCGAACCTCGCCGCCGGGTTCTGGACGGACCCAACCGAGGGGAACGGGGTCCTCTACGAATGGGCCGCCCGCGAGCCGAGGTTCCGCCCGGTGCCAGCGGTGCATCCCGAGTTGCCGGGATGGGGGCGCGGGTTAGGCGAGGCGCTGAATCGCCAGGCCCCTTGTGTTCGCGCCGATCCTACCCGGTATGGCATCGCCTCCACCGGTCCCGAAATGCAGGCCCTCGGCGCCGCATGCGGAGCGGCCGAGATCCCGCTCATGCTGGCGGTGCGATTGGAAGACCAGCGGCAGCGCCACCCCAACGATGGTACTCCCGAGCTCGAGGCAGCCGCAGTGCGGACCCTGGTTCGCTCCGATCCCCGACTGAAGCTGATCGTCACGCACGCCGGGCGCGACTTCATCGAGGAGGTTCACTTCGGTGCGACTCCCGCCGAAGCCAGCCGGATTCTCTGGGACATCTGCTGGATCTGGGGTCCTCCGGAGGATCACCTGGGCCTGCTGGTGCAGACGATCGGGATCGAGCGCTTTACCTTCGGGACCGGCATGCCGCTCCGGATCCCGGAAAGCAGCGTGGCCAAGCTCGATCTGCTCGACCTGGACCCCGACGGGCGGCAAATGATCGAGGGGGGGAACCTAACCCGCTTCCTGGGACGATAAGGGCGCCCTGTTCGCCCTGTTCGCCCCTTCACCGCAACCATTCGTCCAGCCGCTCCCGCACGAACTCATCGTCAGCCAGATGGGGATACGCCGCCGTAACCCGGTCGATCTCGGCCGCCTGGCCGGGCGAGAGGTCCTCGTTGGGGTCGAGACACCACCGTCCCCGCAGGAGCCCCTGTCGCCGGAGGATCTCGTGAATCCCCGGAATGCAACCCCGGAATTCGTTCGCGGCATCGAAGATCGCCCCGTTGGCATCGGTGATTTGCGCGGCGAGACCGAGCAGGCCGGCCGGCGCTCGACCACCCAGCCGGTTCCCGCGCACCAGATGGTGGGTCCGCGCGAGCAGCTCCACGGCCCTTCGGGTCCAGAAGGCCCAGTGGCCCAGCAGTCCTCCCACGATCCGGATCCGGGTGGCGCGGTGAACCCCGGGCGCGAGCGCCGGAAACACCGTCACCAGATCGACCAGGATACTGTCGTCGTTTCCGGTGTAAAGCGCGATCGCCCGGTGCCGGCCCGAGTCGGCCACTGCGCGCACCACGTTCCAAGTGGCGTACCGGTCGAACGGCGCGATCTTGATGGCGACCACCGATTCGAGCTCCCCGAACCGGCGCCAGAACTCGTAGGACAGCCGGCGGCCCCCAACGGCCGGCTGGAGATAGAATCCCATCAGGGGCAGTTCCTCACCGACTGCACGGGCATGCCGGATCAGCTCGGCGTCGGTCGCCCGCGCGAGGGCGCCCAGGCCGAGCAGCGCCACGTGATAGCCCAGCTCCCGGGCCAGCCGGGCCTCGGCCACGGCCTGGCGGGTTGGGCCGATGACCCCGGCTACCCGGACCACCGGTTGGGTGACCTGCCGGCGGGCCTCCCATTCCGCGATCGTCTCCGCCGCCAGGGCCAGCACCGGGCGATACAAGCCGTGGCGCCGGTCGCGGATCGCGAACTCGGTCGTGTGCACCCCGACCGCCACCCCGCCGGCCCCGGCGTCGAGGTAGTAGCGGGTTAGGGCGCGCTGGCGCCGTTCATCCAGCTTCCGGGCCGCCGTGAGTGCCAGAGGGTGCGCCGGGATGACCACGCCCCGCCGCAACACCGCCCGCCACTTCTCACCTCTCACTTCTCACCTCTCACCTCTCACCTCTCACCTAAAACCTCCCCTCCCGCTCCTCGAAGTGCGTCGGTTTCCCCAGCGACCTCCCTCCCCGCTCCACCCAGGCCGCCACCCGTTCGATCATCTCCTCGATTCCGACCTCGGGACGTCCGAACAGCGCCTCCATCCGCGCGGCGTTGCTGAGGAGAGCGGTGGTGGCCTCGGTTCCCCGGAAGGATACGTTCACTCCGAACCGGCGGCCGAACCCTTCCGCCAGCCCACGCACCGCGTGCGCCGGACGTCCGGTCACGTTGAGCACCGCCGGCGACACCGTGCAGCGCGAGAATGCTCGCAGGGCAATTGCGTTGGCATCGCCCTGCCAGATCAGGTTCACTCGGCCCATGGCAAGGTCCACCGGGAGCTGCGCCTTCACCCGATCGGCGATGTCTCGCAGCACCCCGTAGCGTGGCTCGATCGCGTAGTTGAGCCGCAGGACCGCCATCGGCGTGTCGTTTCGCCGGGAGAAATACTCGAGCACTCGCTCCCGGCCGAGGGCAGACTGGGCGTACTCTCCGATAGGGCCGGTCGCATCCGTCTCGCTGGGCCCTTCGCTCTCCGCGGGCCAGAGGGGATAGACGTTGCCGGTCGAGAAAGCGACGATCCGGCTCCTCGCAAATCGCTCGGCGACGATGCCCGGCAAATAGGTGTTGACGGCCCAGGTCCTGCCCTCCTCGCCGGTCGTGCCGAACTTCTGGCCTGCCATGAACACGACATTGGGCGCGTCCGGCAGCCGGGCCACCTGGGCGCGATCCAGCAAATCGCAGCGGATGGTCTCCACTCCGACATTCTCCAATGAGGTGCGGATGGCCGCGTCGCTGAACCGCGCGACTGCAATAACCCGGCGCGTGACACCGGCGGCCTCCCAAGCGCGCTTTGCCATCCGCGCGAGGCTCGGCCCCATCTTGCCTCCCGCACCGAGGACGAGGAGATCCCCGTCGAGCTCGCGCATCGCGGGGACGACCGCGGCCGCCGGGCGCGAGAGCAACTCCTCCAGCGCCGCTTCATCGGTGACCTCCGCCCACTCACCACTCACCACTCACCACTCACCTCTCACCTCTCTCTTACCTCTCACCTCTTACCTCTTACCTTTCACTTTTCACTTTTCACTTTTCACTTTTCACTTCCGTGAAGATACTGTGCTAAGCCAGCCGCAGCTCGACACGCTTTCGGAATCCATCGCCACCGAGCCGGCCCTGGCAGATCTGCTCCGGACGATCGAGCGGCGTGCGGCTCGGGTGCGGGACACGATGCCGGTGATTCCGCGGGTTAAGGCCCTGCTCTCGCGCGATGGGGGGGTCTGCCCGAATGACGGAACCGCCTTGGGCTTCGATCCCTGGAGCCCCGACCGGCACCGGTGTCCCCGCTGCGGCGCTCAATACTCCGGTGATCGGCACCACCGCCACTGGGCCCGCACCCAGCATCTCTGGCTCGCCGAGCGCGCCGTGGATCTCGCTCTGGTCGCCGGGTTGCGGAACGACGCGCGCGCCCGCGATCGCGCCCTCGAGATCCTGGCGGCGTACCAGTCGTTGTACTTCGAGACTCCCAACCGCGACAACGTGCTGGGTCCCTCCCATCTCTTCTTCTCGACCTATCTCGAATCGCTGTGGGTGACCTCCTATCTCGCCGCCGCGCACATCCTTCGCGCCGCCGAGGCCCTGCCCGCGGAGCACGCGGAAGGGGTGGGGAGGGTCGCAGAGGAAGCAGCGAACCTGATCGGCGAGTTCAACGAAGGACTCTCCAATCGCCAGGCGTGGCATGCGGCGGCACTCACCGCCATTGCGGTCTGGTTCGACGATGCCGAGCTGCTGGCCACGGCGATCGAAGACCGCACCGGCTTGCTGGGTCTCCTGGCCGATGGGTTCGCCGGCGACGGCCTCTGGTGGGAAGGCGAGAACTACCATCTCTTCGCGCTGCGGGGCATCATGCTGGGGTTGCACTGGGCCGGGAGCGGCGAGCTTCCCGACTTGCTCGAAGACCCTGACGTGCGGGAGCATTTTCGCACCGCGCTCCTCGCCCCCGCCCACTCGGCGCTCCCCGATTTCACCTATCCCGCGCGGGGCGACTCCCGCTACGGCGTCTCGCTGGCGCACCCGGCCTTTCTGGAGCTCTGGGAAGTCGGACGCGCCTGGCTCGACCGCGACCGCGAGCTCGGCCCGTGGCTCGCGGCCCTCTATGCCGTTCCTAACCCGCCGCTGGGCGACGTCTACGATGCCTGGCTGCACGATGCCGGTCTCCCGGACCCGCCGGCGCACCGGCGCGCCGGGCTCTCCTCGTGGGCGCTCACGGCCATCCGGCCGGAGGATCCCAAGGCCTCGCCCTGGACCCCCACCAGCACGATCTTCAAGGATCAGGGTCTCGCAATCGTGAGAGACCAGGACCGCTACGTCAGCCTGGAATGCGGGCCGGCGACCCGCGGACACGGCCATCCGGACCGGTTGCATCTCACGGTGCACGCCGGCGGCATCCATTGGCTCCCCGATCCGGGAACCGGTTCCTACGTGCACCGATCGCTCGCGTGGTATCGCTCTCCCCTCGCCCATAACGCGCCCATCCTCGACGGGCTCAATGCCGGGGGAGCCGACGCCTGGTGCGCCGGGTTCGATGCTTCCACAACCGCCCGGGGCGCGGCCCCGTGGGCCTGGGTCCGGGGAAAAGCCGGCGGGTTGACCCGCACCGTTGTGTTCGGGCCGGATCACCTGCTCGATCTGGTCGAGCTCGAGAGCGAGGAGCCGCACGAGCTGGTCCTCCCCTGCCACGTTCAGGGCAACCTGGTCCTGGAAACCGAGGGCGAGTGGGAACCGGCGGAATTCTCCCATCCCTTCGTGTCCGCCGCCCGCCGCGACGTGCCGCGAGGGGCCGGCGCCCGGACCCTCCGGATTCGGGCCCGAGGAGACGGCTCCGCGCTCGGCATGGTCCTCCTGGCGCCGGGAGCGGAGCTGCTCCTGGTCGAGGGCCCCGGTCTGCCGACCGATCCTAACCCGGCCCCTTTCGTCATCCTGCGAGATCACGGCAGCAGGCTGCGCTGGTTGACCGTGCTGGATTTCCTTCCCAACGATCCCGAGCGGGCGGTGACCAATCTTTCCGTCGAGGGAGACAGCGTCCACGTCGGCACCCGTGCCCGCGTGCTGCGGTACCGGATCTCGGAGCAGGGCGTGGACGGCGAGCGGGTTATGCTGCGCGGGACCCGGCCGCCCCCGCGGCGACCCACGCCGCTCTTTCAGCCCCAGCTCGAGCCGGAGGCGCAGGCCGTGGCGCCGCGGGTTGCCGCTCCCCCGGCGCTGGACGGCACCCTCCAGGGATTCGAGACCGGCGCGCCGCTCACCCTCGATGCCGAGCACCAGTACCGGCGGAGTGAAGCGCCCTATGATCCCGATCGATTCGCGGCCGAGGCCTGGGTCAACTGGGATGGCGATGCGGGGTACCTCGCCGTGCGGGTTAGGAAGCCCGAGTTGGTGATCCGCCCGCAGGACGCGCCGCCGCTCGACCTCGATAATGAGCCCGAGGACATCAACGGCGATGGGTTGCAGCTCTACCTCCGGCACCAGGACCAGACCATGGCTGTTCTGGTGAGCCCGCAGCCGGACGGTTCCGTGACCGCAAGGGCGATCGGCGCCGCGGCGCCCACCGTATCGGGCCGCTGGTCCAGAGCGCCGGACGGTTACCTGATCACGCTCCGGCTTGCCCATCCGCTGCTGGAGAAGGCCTGGTCCGGCGCCCGGCTCGGTTTTGATCTCCTGGTAAACGAAATGCGGCCGGATCGGATGCGCAGGGCTGGTCAGCTGGTGTGGAGTGGGGGGAACGGCTGGATCTATCTTCGGGGGGATCGCCAGGATCCTGCGTTGTTCGGAATCCTCGAACTGGGCTAGCCCGCGGGCTGTCTGCTGCTCGCTACTCGCTACTCGCTACTCGCTACTCGCTACTCGCTACTCGCTATTCGCTACTCGCTGGTTTCAACGTGTTCCGCAGCACCAGCACGGTCACGTTGTCGGTGCCTCCGCCGTCGAGCGCATCCTGGAGCAAGGCTCGGGCGGCTTGCTCGGACGAGGTGAGTGAGGAGAGCCGGGCTCGCATCTGATCGTCGGAAACGTGCCGGGTGAGCCCGTCGGTGCAGAGCAGGACCACGTCCCCATGCCGCAGGTCGCTGCGGGAGACCTCCGGCTTCCACACCGCTCCTCCGAGCGAGCTCGAGAGCACGTTGGAATACGGCGAGCGGGAAGCCTGCTCCGGGCTCAAGACTCCCGAATCGAGCAGCTCCTGGGCTAATGTCTGGTCTCGAGTGAGCTGGACCAGCGCACCGTTCCGGAGCCGGTAACAGCGGCTGTCGCCAACCTGGAGCAGGTACAGGTCCGGCCAGACCGCCAGGACCAGGGTGATCGTGGTGGCCATGCCCTTGAGGTCTCCGCTCTCCCTCGCACGGGCCGCAATGAGTTCATGGGTTTCCTGGGCGGCCTGACGGAGCGCCGTGAGGAACTCGTCTCCGGGGCCGCCGGGAACGGCGGAGAAGAAGCACTCCATGGTATGAGTGACATAACCCGCAATTGCTTCGATCGCCGAGCGGCTCGCCGCCTCTCCGCCCGCGTGCCCGCCCACTCCGTCGCACACCAGCGCGAGCGAGGCCAGCCGCTGGCTTGGCATTTCCAGCAATTCCGGATTGGGCAGACTGGTCACATGCACCCGCATGGTCTTATGCAGCGTGGTGACGAGAAAGTGGTCCTGATTGTCGGCGCGAATCTTCCCGCGGTGAGTGATGCCGAAGAAATCGAGCTCCTCATCGCGAGGCTTGGGCTGCATCACGCTCGGTCCGGGTCCGGAACCCGCATCAATTGCTGGCACGGTGCTCACAACGCCGAACATACCGCCGTTCGCGGCTCGCGCAATCCTGCCTCCGACCCCCTGAAAACCTGCCAAAAGGGCAGAAAACCGGGGTATGTTGGTTGCTCCCTGCATGCCAATCCCTTGGCGGGCTCCCGGAGCCACCGACCGGTCCCCCCGGGCAGAACGAACCCTTAGACCGAGGCAGTCCAATGCCCCCGAAAATCATCGGCATCGACCTGGGAACGACCAACTCCGTCGTCGCGGTCATGGAGGGCGGCGATCCCGTCGTCATTCCGAACGCGGAGGGCGGCCGGACTACCCCCTCGGTGGTCGCTTTCACGAAAGACGGAGAGCGGCTGGTCGGCCAGGTAGCCAAACGGCAGGCGGTGACCAATCCCAAACAGACCATCTTCTCGATCAAGCGGTTCATGGGACGCCGGATGAGCGAGGTCACCGAGGAAGCCAGGCGGGTTCCCTACCGGGTGGCGGCCGGCCCCAACGATCTCGCCACGGTCGAGATTGCCGGAAAGAAATACACGCCGCCCGAGATCTCCGCGATGATCCTGCAGAAGATGAAGCAGACCGCGGAGGACTACCTGGGCTACACGGTGGAGAAGGCCGTCGTCACGGTACCGGCCTATTTCAACGACTCGCAGCGGCAAGCTACCAAGGACGCCGGAAAAATCGCCGGGCTCGACGTGGTTCGGATCATCAACGAGCCGACCGCCTCGGCGCTGGCTTACGGCCTCGACAAGAAGAAGGAGGAGAAAGTCGCGGTGTTCGACCTGGGCGGCGGCACCTACGACATCTCGGTCCTGGAGCTCGCGGAGGGCGTCTTCGAGGTCAAGAGCACCAACGGCGATACCCACCTGGGAGGCGACGACTTCGACCAGCGGCTGATCGACTGGCTGGTCACCGAGTTCAAAAAGGACCAGGGAATCGATCTATCCAAGGACCCCATGGCGCTCCAGCGGCTCAAGGAGGCCGCCGAAAAGGCCAAGATGGAGCTGTCGAGCACCCAGCAGACCGACATCAACTTGCCGTTCATCACGGCGGACCAGTCGGGCCCCAAGCACCTGAACATGGCCCTAACCCGGGCCAAGTTCGAGTCCCTGGTGGACGACCTGATCCAGCGCACGATTCCGCCGATGCAACAGGCGCTCAAGGACGCCGGAATCCAGCCCGGGCAGATCGACGAGGTCATCTTGGTGGGCGGCTCGACCCGGATTCCCAAGGTTCAGCAAATCGTCCGGGACTACTTCGGCAAGGAGCCCAACAAGTCGGTCAACCCTGATGAAGTCGTGGCGATCGGCGCCGCGATCCAGGGTGGGGTACTGGCCGGCGAGGTCAAGGACGTGCTGCTGCTCGACGTGACGCCGCTCTCGCTCGGCATTGAGACGCTGGGCGGTGTCACCACGGTACTGATCCCGCGGAACACCACGATCCCGACCAAGAAATCGGAGGTGTTCTCGACCGCGGACGACAATCAGACCACGGTGGAGATCCACGTGCTCCAGGGCGAGCGCCAGATGGCGGTCGACAACCGGACCATCGGGAAGTTCCAGCTCACCGGCATCCCGCCGGCGCCGCGAGGCATGCCGCAGATCGAGGTCACCTTCGACATCGATGCCAACGGCATCCTGCACGTGTCGGCCAAGGACAAGACGACCGGGAAGGAGCAGAAGATCCGGATCGAGGCGTCGAGCGGCTTGACCGATGCCGAGATCGACAAGATGGTCAAAGCCGCCGAGCTGCACGCCAAGGAAGACCAGGACCGGCGCGAGCAGATCGAGGCTCGAAATCAGCTGGACGGGCTCGTCTATCGGGTCGAGAAGGACAGCAAGGAGTGGGTGGACCGGCTGGCGCCCGATGCGAAGGGCCGGCTCGACACCGCGCTCGAAGCCGGCCGCCAGGCGCTTCGCTCCGGCGATGCCACCGCCATTCGCTCGGCGTTGAGCGAGCTCTCCGCGGCGTACTCGGCCGCCGGGTCTTCGCTCTATCAGCAGGCCGGCAGCGCGACCGGAGGACCGGAAGCTCCGCCCGAGGCGGGGGCGAAAGCGGAGGAGAAGCCCAAGGAGGACGTAGTCGAAGCGGACTACGAGATTGTCGACGAGGAGAAGAAGTAGGAGGTAGTAAGTAGAACCTCCTGATAGATGCGACCCACACTGACACCGGGGCATCTACGTATATTGAACTGAATCGCACCGAGGTTTGGGAACACATGTCGGTACGTAAACTGAACTGGCTCAAATTCGGCGGTCTGGTGGGGCTCGCGTTCGGGCTCGGACTGCTCTTCGCGGGACTCCTGAACCTGCCCGGCAGCACCTTGGCGCAGGGCGGTGGAACCAACCGGCTCACCAGCCAGGCGCCCGCGAAGCCCGCGGCCGCCACCCCCGATATTCCGGCCGCTCGGTCACTGGTCGATCTCAGCGATGCCTTCTCGGCGGTGGCCGAGCACGTGCGGCCGAGCGTCGTCTTCATTCGCGCCGAGCGGAGGCAGCAGGTCTCGACCGCGCGCATTCCGCGGGCCTTCGAGCCTTTCTTTGGGCCGCTGCCCCGCCAGCGCGACACGATCATCCAGCGGGGCTCGGGCTCCGGATTCATCGTCTCGGATGACGGTTACATCCTGACCAACAACCACGTCGTCGATGGGGCCGAGAAAGTCACCGTGCGGCTGCTCGATCGCCGGCAGTTCCAGGCCAAGGTGATCGGCACCGATCCCTTGACCGACGTGGCGGTGATCAAGATCGACGCTCGCGGATTGGCCCCTGCCACGCTGGGCTCCAGTGGCTCCACCCGGATCGGGGAGTGGGTCCTGGCCATCGGCAACCCACTGGGCGACAACCTGACGTTTACCGTCACATCCGGAATCGTGAGTGCGAAGGGTCGGGGCCAGCTCAACCTGCCCGGCCGCACCGATCGCACTATCCAGGACTTCATCCAGACCGACGCGGCCATCAATCCCGGCAACTCCGGTGGCCCGCTCGTGAACGTGCGCGGGGAAGTGATCGGGATCAACTCGGCGATCGCGAGCGAGACCGGGTACAGCCAGGGCTACGGGTTTGCGATTCCGATTGACCTCGCCAAGAACGTGATGGATCAGCTCATCAAGAACGGCAAGGTCGAGCGTGCTGCCCTCGGCGTCTTTGTGGATGAAGCGACTGCGACGGACGCCGAGTACGTCGGTCTGCCCGGGGTTCGCGGAGTGAGAATTCAGCGGTTCTCGAACGACAACTCACCGGCCAGGACCGCCGGCTTGGCGCCGGGTGACATCATCCTGGCGATCGATGGTCAGGCGATCGAATCGGTCGCGCAGTTGCAGCAACTGGTTGGCTTCAAGCGCCCCGGCCAGACGGTTCGGGTGGACGTCGCGCGCAAGGGCGGCGAGCGCAAGACCTTTGCGGTGCGCCTGACCTCGGTGTCCGCCACGAGCGAAACGGCGGCGAACGAGGAGGAGCCGGGTGACGAGCGGCGCCGGGAGGGCGCGGAGGAATCTCCGGCCGCTGCCGCGGTCCAGCCGCTCGGCGTCACGATCCGGCCGGTGACGGCAGCGCTCGCGGAGGATCTCGGCATGGCGAATCCGCGCGGCGTTCTGGTGGAATCGGTGGAGGAGGACGGGCCGGCTGCAGAGCAGTTGATTGCCGGCGCCGATGTCGTCTTGCGGGTCGAGGGCACCCCGGTTCGGAATGCAGCCGAGCTGCGGGCCGCGCTTCGCCAGGCGGGACCCGGCCGCATCGTCACCCTGATCGTGTATAACCCGCGTTTTCAAGAGCGGGTGGTCCGGGTGGCGCTGCGGTAAGACGGACAGACGGACAGACGGAAAGACGGACAGAAAGCACCGAAGGCCGCGCGAGTCTTCCTGGGCGGCCTTCGGCTTTTTCTGACCGTCTGTCCGTCTGACCGTCTGTCCGTCTGTCCGTCTGTCCGTCTGTCCGTCTCCCATCTACCGGGTCAGGACGATCTTGTTCGCCGTCGCAATCGAGTCCCACTCCTTCCAGCCCCAGCCCACCAACGTACCATTGACCACGACGACCGGCGAGAGCTTGCTGTCGGGAATGCTGTCTTGCGGGTCGGCCCCCGGCTTGGCGAAATACATCGCCTCGATGTACTGGCCGTTGATCAGGAACGGATCGATGCGGCGGGGATTGTCCATTCCCATGACGGTTATCATCGAATCGCGGGTTATGCCCTTGGTAAGGTCGTTGAGCCGCGGGTCGGGTCGCGCGCAGGCGCCGAGCGCGAGCCCAATGGTGAGCAACGGTACTGCTCGCCGCCACTGCAAGATTCGCATAATGCTCCCTCTTCCAGAAAAGAATCATCCACGGATTACGCGGATTACGCGGATTCTCACGGAGACCGGCAGCCCTGAATCGTTATCATCGGGACAATCTGTGGGTCTTCCCTTCAGTACACTGACTCGCAGCGCCTGTTTTTGAATCCGTGTAATCCGCGTAATCCGTGGATCAAATGACCGGACTCGGCACGGCCGCAAATCTACACCAGCGGGCTCGGCAGCCCAAGCGTGCATAGATTTCAAGGGGCCTCGCGAACGTGGCGGAACCGGCAGACGCGCAGGACTTAGGCTCCTGTCCCGCAAGGGGTCCGGGTTCGACTCCCGGCGTTCGCACTCGAGGGCTATTGGCTATCGGTTATTGGCTATTGGTTGTTGAGTGGGCGACATGCGGTTGGTAAACCGAGCGTCGTCCGTCACGGAGTTACCAATAGCCAATAGCCAATAACCAATAGCCCTCCCAGCTATATTCCCCACCGATGACCTCCCCCATCACCGTCACCAAAACCGCCGAGGACGCTGCCTCGAAGGCACTCCGCATCACCGTGCCGGTGGAGCGGGTGCGCGAGGCCGAAGACAAGGCCGTGCGAACCTACGCGCGGCGGGCCCGGCTCCCGGGGTTCCGGCCGGGTAAGGCCCCTGAGGCGGTGGTGCGGCGCCGGTTCAGCAACGAGATCCGCCAGTGGGTCATCGAGGAAGTGATCCGCGAAGGGTGGGAGGAAGCCAAGACCAGCGAATCGCTCGAGCCGATCACGGATCCATCGGTTCGCAATCTCAAGTTCGAAGAGGGGAAACCGGTCGAGTTCGAGCTCCTGGTCGAGGTACGCCCCGAGCTCGCCCTCACCCGGGTGGGCGGATTCACGCTCACCCGCAAGGTTCCGCCCGTCACCGACGCGATGCTGCGCGAGCAGCTGGAACGACTCCGGGAACAGCGCGCGGCCTGGCTCCCGGTCGAGAGCGGGAAGCCCGCGCCGGGACAGATGGTGCGGATCGAGGTCGCCCCGATCGAAGCGGGCGAGGTAAAACCGTCACAACCGTACTCGCTGATCCTGGGTGAAGGCCAGGCGATCCCGGCGCTCGAAGAGCGAATCATGACGCTCGAGCCGGGCCAGACGGTGGACACCGAAGTCCGTTACCCGGACGACCACCCCGATCCCGAGAAGCGCGGCACGCCGCGGACCGTGCGGCTCACCCTGCATGAGATCAAGCGGCAGGAGCTGCCGCCGCTGGACGATGGGTTCGCCCGCGAGGTCGGCGATTTCGAGACCCGGGACGCGCTGGAAGCCGCGGTGCACCGCGATCTCGAGGCGGCGGCGCAGCGCGAAGCGGACGCCCAGGTGCGCGAGCAATTGATCGAGCAGATTGTCGAGGCCAACCGGGTCGAGGCTCCTCCGTCGATGGTCGACCGGATGCTGCACGGCTTGATGCACGCGTATCAGGTTCCGCCTGAGCGGGCCGAAGCGTTCTACCAGGAATTCAAGCCCATCGCGGCGCGCCAGGTGCGGCGCGAGCTGGTGCTTTCGACGCTCGCCGAGCGCGAGCAGCTCCAGGCCAGCACCGCAGAGGTCGATGCCCGGATCGCGCGGATCGCCGAGCAGCGCGGCAGCGATCCCGCGAAAGTGTATGCCTCGCTGGAGCAGGCCAAGCGGCTCGCCGAGCTGGAACGGTCCCTCACCGAGGAGAAAGTCTTCGCCTGGCTCCTCCCTCAGTCCACCGTCACTGAACCGACAGCGTGACCATGCTCTATCCCCCCTACATCATCGAGCGATCGAGCCGCGGCGAACGGACCTACGACATCTTCTCCCGGCTCCTCATGGACCGGATCGTATTCCTCGGCGCGCCGATCAACGATGAAGTCGCCAACATCATCATCGCCCAGCTTCTGTTTCTCGACGCCGACAACCCCGAGAAGGACGTGTTCATGTACATCAATTCGCCGGGGGGCATCGTGTCGAGCGGGATGGCGATCTACGACACCATGCAGCATCTCCGCGCTCCCATCAACACGATTTGCATGGGGATGGCGGCGTCGATGGGTTCGTTCCTCCTGGCAGCCGGGCGCAAGGGGAAGCGGAGCGCGCTCCCCCATGCGCGCATCATGATGCACCAGCCGTCGGGCGGCACCCAGGGCGCCGCCGCCGACATCGAGATCCAGGCCCGGGAGATCCTCTATCTCCGCAACAAGATGAACGAGCTGTACGCCTACCACACGGGGCAGTCCATCGAGCAGATCGAGAAGGACATGGACCGGGACCGCTACATGAGCGCGGAGGAAGCGAAGGCGTACGGCATCATCGACCACGTGTTCGAGCCGCATACCGCGCCGGCCAGCTCCCCCGCGCTGGTGGCCACTTGACCCCGTCCGAGGGCCTCCCCAGCTTTCCCAGCGTCTGCTAGCCGGCGCGGCTGCGCCACTCGAGGGACATGTCGAACGATAAACACCTGCGGTGCTCGTTCTGCGGGAAGTCCAAGGACTCAGTCCGGAAGTTCATTTCCGGACCGTCCGTGTACATCTGCAACGAGTGCATTACGCTCTGCAACGAGATTCTCGCCGAGGACGAAGAGCGGGAAGTCGTCGACAACATCACCCAGGTCCCCACCCCGGCGGAAATCAAGGAAGTCCTCGACCAGTACGTGATCGGCCAGGAGCGCGCCAAGCGAACCCTGGCCGTCGCCGTCTACAACCACTACAAGCGGATCAACTCCGCCGCCGGGCGCGACGCCGGCGGGGTGGAGCTCGACAAGTCCAACATTCTGCTGCTGGGTCCCACCGGGGTCGGCAAGACGCTGCTGGCGCAAACCCTGGCGCGGATCCTCGACGTTCCCTTTACCATCGCCGACGCCACCACGCTCACCGAAGCGGGTTATGTGGGTGAGGACGTCGAGAACATCCTGGTGCGTCTGCTCCAGGCGGGCGAGTTCAACGTCTCGGAGTGCGAGCGGGGCATCGTCTACATCGACGAGATCGACAAGATCGCCCGGAAATCCGAGAACCCCAGCATCACCCGGGATGTTTCGGGCGAAGGGGTGCAGCAGGCGCTCCTCAAGATCCTGGAGGGCACCGTGGCCTCGGTGCCGCCCCAGGGCGGGCGCAAGCATCCCCAGCAGGAGTACATCCAGATTAACACGCGGGACATCCTGTTCATCTGCGGGGGCGCCTTCGACGGGCTCGACAAGATCATCCACGGGCGGCTCGGGCGGCAGCAGATCGGGTTCACCGCGTCGAGCGTGCGCGACCATGTTCCCGAGATCGACAAGAAGAACCCCTTCTCCCAGGCCGAACCGGACGATCTCCTGCGCTACGGTATGATCCCGGAGCTGGTGGGACGGCTCCCGGTGGTGGTCCCGCTCGAGTCGCTCGACGAAGATTCGCTCGTGCGGATCCTGATCGAGCCCAAGAACGCCATCACCAAGCAGTACCAGAAGCTCTTCGAGCTGGAGAGCGTGGGGCTCACCTTCGATCCCGACGCGCTCCGCGCGGTGGCGCGGAAGGCGATTAAGCGATCCACCGGGGCGCGCGGCCTGCGGGCGATTCTCGAGACGGTGATGACCGACCTGATGTTCGAGCTGCCCTCCCGCGACGACGTGCGCGAAGTGGTGGTGACCCCGGAGTGCATCGCCGAAGGCCGGGCCCCGCTGGTCGTCACCGAACGGCCCCGGCAGATCAAAGAGGCGTGAGGGAGCTGGGGGGTGCCCTGCCGGTCGAATTCGTCGGCAGCTTCCCCGATCCGCTCCAGCCGCTCGACCCTTCCCTTCCCGAATTCGCGTTGCTCGGCCGGTCCAACGTCGGCAAGTCCACGCTGCTCAACCAACTGATCGGTCGTCGAGCGCTGGCCCGGGTGAGCAGGGCGCCCGGGAAGACCACCCTGCTCAACGTGTATCGGCTGCCGGCGGGTTACCTGCTCGACTTGCCGGGTTATGGCTACGCCCGGCGATCCAAGCAGGAGCGAGCGCGCTTCCGGAAGCTGGTGGAAGCCACAGTCACCCGAAGGCCCGGTCTCACCGGGATCATCTGGCTCCTGGATATCCGACATCCGCCCTCGCGCGACGACCTCACCGTGCGCAGCCTGCTTGAGCGGAGCGGGCGGCCGGTCCTGCCGGTCCTCACGAAGGCCGACAAGCTGACCCGAACTCAGCGCGCCCAGGCTGTTCGCGCCCGCGCCCAGGAGCTCGAGGTGCCGGCCGACGACCTCCTGGTCACCAGCGGTGCGACCGGGCTGGGCATCGAGGACCTCCGCGAGAGCATTCTCACCGCCGCAGCTACCGCAGGATGCTGTGAGAAGACCTGACCCGCCCCTGGCGCAACCGGGGCCGGAACGGTACTCTCTTGCGCTAATTGCGTGATTACCCCGCACCACCGTTAGGGAGGCCCGCATGTCGCCGCGTCGTGTGTTGGTCACCGCCGTCCTCTCCTTCGCCCTGGTCGCCTGCGCACCGCGGGGCGAGCAAACCGGCATGGCACCTGCCGCCGTAGATACAGCGGCCATGGTGGCTGCGGCGAATGATGTCTGGCAGCGCTGGATTGCGGCCGACACCACCGGCAATGTCGCGGCGCTGCTCGAGCTGGTTACCGATAGCGTCCGCATGGACTTCCGCGGGATGCCCCCGGTGATCGGCAAAGAGGCGTGGCGTCAGGCAGCGGAGAATGCATTCAAGGCCGCCAAGTATCCATCGATCACGATCACACCCGACATGACCGTGCCGGTGTCCGATTCGCTGATCTATCAGAACGGGAGCTACAGCGAGACCATCGTGATGGGCAATAACACGACGATGGACTACGGCCGCTACGCGACCGCCATTCGCAGAGGCGCCGATGGGCAGTGGCGGATAGCGTATCTCATCGGATTCTCCGACTCTACCGTTCCGGTCCGAAAGTGAGGAGCACATCCATGCGATGCTTGGTGATGGTTTCGCTCACGGCGGTGCTGGCGATGGGCTGTGCTCCGCGCGAGGGAGGAATGGGAGCCGGGGTGGATACCGCCGCAGCGAGAGCCGGGATTGATTCCACCCGGGCCCGCTACGCCGCGCTCCTGATGGCCGGCGATGCCGCCGGGGTCGCAGCCCTGTACGAAGAGGAGGCCACGCTCGATGTGTATGGAGTGCCCCGGACCAAGGGGCGCGCCAACATCCAAGCGACCATCGGCACGATGTACGGGATGGGGAAGTACACCGTCAGCGAGATCAACCCGATCAACACCAACGTCCGGACCAATGAGGACGCGAGCGAGATCGGTACCTACCACAACATGCGCGACTCCACCGGCGTGGTGACCCACGAGTGGGGCCGCTTTGCGGTAGGATTGCACAAGGGAGCGGACGGAGTCTGGCGGCTGACCTACGTCATGGCGTTCCCCGATTCGACCAAGCCAGGCGGGCAGTAACTTCTCGGGACTCGGCACTCGGCTCTGGGGACTCGGCGATGATGCCGACCTGCCGAGTGCCGAGCGCCGAGCACCGAGTACCGAGTACCGAGCTAGATTCCGGGCATGGTTCTCCGCCCACTCCGCCAACTCGCCCTCCCCGAACCCGCCCGGAACGCCAACGACAGGTGGCTCGAGGAGCTCGACGCCGCGCTGAGCGCGCCGGGTGCCGACTGGGCCCGGATCTGCCGCGACACGCTCTTCGCCTTCTGGTATCCCGGTGCTGCGGGTTATGACGAGTTGCTCGCGAACCCGCGGACGGATCCCGCTCCCAGATCGGCGCTGCTCGCCCTCGACCCTCGCAACATCACCCTGGAGCCCGAGTACTACGCCGAGGTAGACCTGGAGAAGTTCGCCCGGGTGAAGCCCCTGCTCTGGCTCTGGTACTCATTCGACCGCACCCCCGCCGGGGCCCAGAACGTGGAGCTCGGCGTCAAGCTCCGGAGGCTGCTTGCGCCGAGGATCTTCGCGCGCTGTGGCCGGAACTTCAAATGCTTCCAGCACGTCGAGTTCTCGTTCGGCTACAACCTGGAGGTGGGAGACGACTGCGTCATTCACCGGCACGTGCTGCTCGACGACCGGGGCGGCATCGAGCTGGGCAACCGGGTGAGCGTCTCGGATTACGCCAACATCTACAGCCACACCCACAGCATCGTGGACCAGAAGGACGTGACCGACGCGAAGACGGTGCTGGAGGACGACGTCCGCATCACCTATCACGCCACCGTGTTAGCCGGGGTGCGGGTGGGGCGCAACGGGATGGTCGGAGCGAACGCGGTCGCGACCAAGGACGTGCGCGCCTATCACGTCTATGTCGGCATTCCCGCCAAGAGCATCCGGGTCAAGCCTAACGCGCCGCCGGAGGCGTATGTGACCGAACGGGTGGCGGGCCGGGAGCGGTAGCACGGCCTCGCTGCGCCACACCCTGTTCGTCGTGTATGTCGGGTTGATGCTCTTGCTGCTCCTCCTTCCCGTACCGAAGCCGCCGAGCGGACTACCCGGCCACTTCGACAAGCTGGTGCATTTCGCGCTGTTTCTCGGTTTTGCGACGATCTATCGGCTCGACCGGCAGCCCGGCATCGCGCGAGTGCTGCTGGTCTCCGCCGGGTTAGCCGGCGGGATCGAGCTGATCCAGGCCTTGCTGCCCTACCGGAGCGCGGACTGGCGGGATGCAGTCATCGGTTGGGCGGGAGCCCTCGTGGGAGCGGTGGTCGTGGGGATCGTCAAGCGGAGGGTTACCTGAGCTCTGGTCTGTTGGGAGGTTGAACGGTGATGGCGCTGATTGCGGTTTTCAGCCCCTCCCCGCGTCGGTTGGATTACAGGAGCGCCGAGCGTAGCTTGCAGGTTGGTCACCGGCCTATTCAGGAAGAACGCATGCCGGTCACCGCGAGACTGCTTCAGAGGCTTCATGAGACTTTGGGCGATGCAGCAACGGGCGATCTATTCGTCTGGTGGGAGGAGGCAGCTACGGTAAACCGCACCGCGGTTCGGGACGTCGCGGACCTGTACTTTGAGCGATTGGACGCTCAGATGGACAAACGGCTGGGCGCCTATGATGCGCGCATGGAGAAGCGGCTAGGCGCTCTTGAGGCTCACCTGGGCGCTCTCGAAGCTCACCTGGAAACGCGCCTCGCGGAATTCAGGGCAGAATGGAAGGGAGACGTGGCGAAGCTGGAGAAGGAGATGGCCACACAGCAGGCCAGCCTCATCACATGGATGTTCATCTTCTGGATGAGCACCATCCTCCCCCTGGCAGGGCTGATGGTGGCTCTAGTCAGATCACTCTGAACTCGGGCTAGGGGACCCGCAGCACGTCCTCTACCGGCCCGCCGTCGCCTAATCCAATCAGCCGCACCGCTACCGCGATCTCTCTCCTAACCCGCGGCCAGCTTACCCGCGCCCGGGCCGCCAGCGGCCGCAGCCATTCGTACTCGTCGTGCTCGTCGCTCAGCACGACTTCGGCCTGGGGCGGGACGAACGCGGCGAACACCGGCACCAGCACGACCTCATTGGTGCTGTGCCGGTAGAAGGCCTCGACCCGGCTCAGGTTGTAGAACTTCTCGGGACGTAACCCGGTCTCCTCGGTGAGCTCCCGGAGCGCAGTTGCGACCGGAGTTTCTCCCAGGTCAATGTGGGCATGCACCGCCTCCCAGGACCCCGGCGAGCGGCCCTTCGTGCTCCGGCGCAGGCAGAGCACCTCGAGCTCGTCGCCGCTCCCGCGCAACACCAGGACGTCAACGTAGGCAACTCGTACAGCAGGCGGTTGGGCGGTCGGGCGGCTGGGCGGTTGGGAATGGGGGCGCCGAGCGCCGGGATACCCTTCCCGACTCCCGACTCCCGATTCCCGACTCCCGCTCACGCTTGTCGCCGGTTCAGGACGTTATGCAAGCGAGCAGCGAGCGCCTTGGCTCGGAACGGCTTGGTGAGAAAATCGTCGGCCCCGAGCTCGAGCACCCGCACTTCGTTGTCCTCGTCGCCCTTCGCGGTGAGCACGATCACCGGCAGCTGCCGGGTGGCGGGCCGGGACCGCAAGTGGGAGAGCACGGCATAGCCGTCCAACCCCGGCAGGTTGAGATCCAGGATCACGATGTCGGGGGCGTGCCGGTCCACTTCGTCGAGCGCCTCCGCGCCGTCGCGGGCCTCGACCACGGTAAAGCCCTGGCGCTGGAGCAGGTCGCGCATAACCCGCCGGAGCTGGTCCTCGTCGTCCACCAGGAGCACCATCGCCCCCTGGCGGGTCACCTCGGTCTGGACTGGCGGCAGCTCATCGGCGAGCTCAAACGTCGGCGTGAATTCGAGTACCGGTGCGGCCCGTGGCTCGGCACTCGGCCCTCGGCGCTCGGCAACAGCCCGGGAGTCGGGAGTCGAGAGTCGAGAGTCGAGAGCTTGCGGGCTCGTCCCGATTCCCGATTCCCGATTCTCGATTCCCGAACCATCCAGCCGTCCTTCCTCGCGCGGCGGTTCGGTCACCCGGAGCAGCTCGTCGATCGACGTCTCGCCGGTGAGCACGTGGCGTAACCCGCTGTCGAAGAGGCTCTCCATGCCCTCGGCGCGCGCCGCCGCCGCGATCCGGTCAGCCGTCGCCCCGCGGCCAATCATCCGCTCGAGCTCCGGGTTCATGACCAGGATCTCGAGGATCGCAAACCGGCCCCGGTATCCCGTCTGCGCGCACTCGGGGCAGCCGACCGCCTGATACAGCTGGGCGCCCGCCGGCAGGTGCTGCCTAACCCGATCTGGCAACCCCTCGGTCTGCGGCACCTTGCAGTGGCTGCAGAGCCGCCGGAGCAGCCGCTGGGCGATGATCCCGCGCAAGGCGGCGCCGACCTTGTACCCTTCCAGCCCGATGTCGACCAGACGGGTTACCGTATTGGGCGCGTCGTTGGTATGCAGCGTCGAGAGAACCAGATGCCCGGTGAGGGAGGCCTGGATCGCGATCTGCGCGGTCTCCAGGTCCCGAATCTCGCCCACCAGCACCACGTCGGGGTCCTGCCGCAGGATCGAGCGGAGGGCCGTGGCGAATGTGAGCCCCGCCTTCTCGTGCACCTGCACCTGCACGACGTTGGATCCCAGCCGGTACTCCACCGGGTCCTCCACCGTCACGATGTTCACCCCTTCGCCCTGGATCTGCCGGAGCGCCGCGTAGAGCGTGGTGGTCTTCCCCGAGCCGGTTGGTCCGGTCACCAGGAGAATCCCTTCCTTGTGATTCAGCAACTCGCCCACCGTGTTCCGCTCTTCCAGCAGAAAGCCCAGCGCGTCGAGCGCGAGAATGGTGACCTTGGTGTTGAGAATCCGGATGACCGCCTTCTCGCCGAGCGAGGCGGGCAGCGTCGAGACTCGCAGATCCACCGGGTTGCCATTGACCGCTACCCGGCAGCGGCCGTCCTGCGGACGGAGCCGGTCCGCGATATCCATTCCCGACATGATCTTGATGCGGGAGACGAGCGGAATTCCCGCCGAGCGCGGGATCTTCATCACCTGGCGTAACACGCCGTCGATCCGGTAGCGGACGATGACGCCGCCCTCCGACGGCTCAATGTGAATGTCACTCGCCCGGCAGGTAACCCCGTCCGCGATCAGCGTATCCACCAGCTTGATGATCGGACGGGCCTGGGCCTCCTCCGCGCTGGCCCGGTATTGCTCCGGCTCGTCGGTGAGTTGGGTGACTTCGGCGTCTTCCGCGAGCCCGGTGAGGAGCTTGGAGACCACGTCGTCGGGGCGATACAGCTCATCGAGCTTTTCGCGAATCCGGTACGGCGAGAGCAGCAAGAGCCGCACTTCCCGGCCGGTCGCGAAGGCGAGCATCTTCTCCGCATCAATGTCGAACGGATTCGAGGTGGCGACTTCGAGATACGAATCGGTGGTGCGGATCGGGAGAACCTGGTACTTGCGGGCCACCTGTTCCGGAACCGTCTCGAGCACCTGCGCTTCGAACATCCCGAGATCGGCGACCGGCATCCGGAACCGGGCCGACACCGCCTGCAATACCTGATCGTCAGTCAGCAACCGGCGCTCGACCACTGCTTCCCACAACGAGCTGCCCGGTCCTGCGTCACGCCGCATCGACGCGAGCTGGGCCTCAGGAACCAGGCTGGCAACGGTCGGAAAGAGCCACTCGTCGGTGAAGGGCATTTGAGAGGGACCAGGGGCCAGGGGCCAGGGGCCAGGGGTTTGGATCGACGAAATCTAGCGGATGCCGGTGTCTCGCGAGGATCTGTTTACTGCAAGTCCCTGGCCTCTGGCCCCTGACCCCTGGCCCCTAGAGAATCGGCCACCACTCCGGACTCAGGTCAACGGTCAACCGAAACCTGCGGTCCTCCCCGCGCAACCTCCTCGCGAACTCGAAGCGCACCAAGCCGTGCAACAGCTCCGCGGCAACCCCGATGATGGGGCGAGCCCCTTCACTGCTGGTCCAGGGGACCTCCTCGATGGCGCCTCCCGCCCAGCCGATGCCGAACATCGGGGCGAGCGTGGCGCGGTTTCCGGTAGTGGCAAACGGGCCGAGGCCGACTGCCGGAACCGGCACCGGAATCCGCCACTCGAGTTGAGCCGCGATCGCCCGGCGGCCGCCGTAGCCGCGGAACTGCTCGCCGGGGAGCGTCCCTCGTCCCCCGATGGTGAAGCTCCTCGACTTGGGCAGCCCGGCGGTCGCGAGACCGGCCACGGTGCGGAGCCGGAGATGCCCGAATCCCACCGGCACGCTCCCGTCGGACCGGAAGCTCAGGCGCAGGTACTCGGTCTCCCCGATCCCGCCTTCGATGCCGACGGTGGCCTTGAGGTCGGAACGGTCGAGGGCACCGCGGGATCTCAGCGTAAGGGCCGCCCGGCCCAACCAGTAGCTGCCGCTGCCGAGCGCCGGGTTAGGCTGGAACTCGTTGCGGATGGCGCGGGCGGTGGTTTCGACCGAGCTGGTGCGCTCGAACCGGCCGGCGAGATCGAGCGTCCAGCGCGGCGCGAAGCGATGGCGGTACCCTACCCCGATCTCTTCCGCGAGGAGATAGCTCCCCAGGTCGATCCCGGCCTCTTGCGCCAGAAACGAGTTGATTACTCCGCTCACGACCGGCTCATCACCGGTGTCACGGATCGCGCGGCGGGCCTCCAGACTCCAGCTGGAAGAGCCGCGGGTTAGGCCACCGCCCAGACTGGCGGTCACCCGCCGGTCCGACAAGCCGTAGCCGATCGCGCCGCGAGCTTCCCAGCCGCCGTCGAACCGGTACCCCAGGGCAAATCCGACCGCGAGACCCTGGACCCGATTCACCCGGGCGAGCTCGCTGAGTGCTGGCGCGCCGAACCGGCGCCGCGGGATGCCTTCGAGCACCTGCAGCGCGAGCAGCTCCTGGGCCTGGGTCTTGAGCTCGTCGAATTCCCGGCGGTCGAACGGCTCGGCCGCTTCGGCCGCGGCCCGGAGCGGCGCGCCCCACTGTCCCGTGTCGCGGGCGGGCCGGGTTAACCCGCCGAACTCGGGCGCCACCAGCAGCTCCGCCGGGAACGGAATCCCGAACTCGTACTCGCCGATGTCCCAGCGGCCTTTGATGATGCTTCGAATGGGGAAGTCGACGACCGCTGGACGGCGCCGCACCTCGACCTCCTGGTGCCAGGGCAGCCACCATTTCCCTTCGAACAGGGATTGCTCGAGCAGCACACTGATGTCCTCGACCTCCTGATCCCGATAGGCCGCGGGCGTGAAGCTGAACTGAAATCGGACCAGCGCGGCGCTCTGCCGCTCGAGGTAGAGCGTGCCCACCACCAGAGATCGCTCCATATCGCGCGGGCGCACCTGCACCGCCAGCACCTCGAGCTCGCCTCGCAAGGTGCGGAGCTCGAGGGTGTCGGTGATCGCGTAGTCGTACTCGGGAATCCCCTCGATCGACAGGGGGTGCACCGCGTCGCGGACCTCGTCACCCTCGCCGATCCGGATCAGAGGACCGAAGTTGTTGGTGACGATGCCGAGGTGGTCCCGGTGGTAACCGGTCTGGATGGGGAGATAGTTGGCGTCGCGCCAGTCCACGATCCGCTGCTTGCTCGTGCCGGGCGCGCGCCAGTACACTTCGACGTTGAGCTCGTCCGCCTTGGCCACCCGCGGCGGATCCGGAAACCCCGGACCGGTCTGTACCAGGTAAAACACGAACCCGTGCGCCCGGCTTCGGTAGGTGGTCAGCGAGGTATCGGTCGAGGGGGTCTCGCGCACCAGGATGGCGCGGTGAATCAGTTGGCCGACCTCCCGGTCGTTCCAGCTTTGGGCCGGGAGGCGCGAAACCGACACGAGCGCGGCCGTCGCCGGGACCCAGGCGAAGCGCTTCACGAGACGAGGCATGCCGAGTGAGAGCAATAAGCCGCCGGCCGCGCCGGAGAGCAAGCGCCGCACTCGTCCTCCTCGCGGGATGCGCCCCCAAAGCTCCTGAGGCCGGGCCGGTTCCCGAAACTACCCTTCCGCTCTCCCGGGTATTCGTGCTGGAAGCGGCCGGTGCGATGCCCGACGACACGACGGTGACCGTTGTCCCCGGCATAGATCGGGTGATCGTGCTGCGGCGATCGGCGCCCGATTTCGGATTGTTCGCGCGGGTCACCCTGCCCGACACCGCACTCCGAGCCGGGGGCAATGGCTCGCCCGCAGAGCTCACCCTTCGACCGGTACCCGGCGAGTACGGGCTCGATCTCGAGATCACTGATTCGCTGGCACCGGGAGGAACGTTGCTCTTCAGCTACGGGTCGCATTTCGTCGCACCGGCGGGCGCGCGGGAGCGCTACGGGAGTGATCTCCTGTTCGAGCGGGAGCTCCGGATCGCGCGGGTCAGGGGCGCGGGCGACAGCGTCGAACTCCTGCCTACCTCGCGCCCGGGGACCGACTTGGTCGGTGCGGTCATGCCGGCGGCGGGGCGATACCTGGTGGTGGCGCCACGGTAGGCTATTGGCCATTGGCTATTGGCTATTGGATCAGGAGGTGGCACGCGAAGGACAGGGTCCGAGCGTGAACCAATAGCCAATAGCCAATAACCAATAGCCAATAGCCAATAACCAATAGCCTCATTCACCGAATCGATACGCCCACCCGGCCTCCTTGAGGACGTCCAGCACCAGCCGGACCGGCAGCCCCATCACCGAGAAGAAGTCCCCCTCGATCCGCTCAACCAGTGCCGCACCGTAGCCCTGAATTCCGTAGGCACCTGCTTTGTCGAGGGGCTCACCGGTAGCAACGTAGGCTCGCAGGACGGCTTCGTCCGCGGGGCGGAAATACACCGCCGTCTTGTCCGATGCTTGGTACTCGCGCCCATCCGCGATCAGGCAGATCGCGGTGATCACGTCGTGACGGCGGCCCTGAAGCCGCATGAGCATCCGAAGGGCATCGGCGGCATCGAGCGGCTTCTCCAGCACGTCGTCATCCACCACTACGATGGTGTCGGCGCCCAGCACCCATGCCCCGGGGACGGCGCGGGCCTTGTCACGGGCGAGCCGGCGAGCGTAGGCAAGAGAGGTTTCGCGGGGGAGCCTGAGCTCCTGGACCTCCGCATGTGCCACGATGTGCGGAATCCCCAGCATGGCCAGGAGCTGGCGCCGCCGGGGCGAGCGGGAGGCCAGGACGAGCGGATGCACGCTCAAGCGGAGCGCTCCAGCACGAGCGTGACGGGACCGTCGTTGATGATCTCGACCTGCATCATCGCGCCGAACTCGCCGGTCGCCACCTCGAGGCCCCGGGCGCGGAGCTCGTTACAGAACCGCTCATAGAGGGGAATGGCCACTTCGGGACGGGCGGCATCGATGAACGAAGGACGGCGCCCTTTCGAGGCATCGCCGTAGAGCGTGAACTGACTGACCACGAGCACTGCGCCGCCCACCTCGGCGAGACCGAGGTTCAGCTTGCCCTCTGCATCGCCGAAGAGGCGGAGGCCCGCGATCTTCTCGGCCATCCAGGCCACCTGCTCGGTCGCGTCGTTGTGGGTGAATCCCACCAGCAGGCAAAACCCGCGGCCGATCCGGCCGACTTCGTTGCCGTCGATAGCGACGGAGGCGCGGGTTACCCTTTGGAGGACGACGCGCATAGGGACAGGAGGTAGTAAGCAGGAGGTAGTAAGTAGGGAACAGCACCGGCCGGCGCAAGGGCCCTGCCCCGGCCGGGTTTGTGCCTTCTCACTACCTCCTGCTTACTACCTCCTATTCGACCGTCACCGACTTCGCCAGGTTCCTCGGCTGATCCACGTTACACCCGCGCCGGACCGCCACGTGGTAGGCGAAGAGCTGAAGGGGAACGCTCGCCAGGATCGGCGTGAGCAGGTCGTGGGTGGCGGGGATCGGGAAGACCGCGTCGGCCCGCTGGGCGATTTCGTGGTCGCCCTCGGTCACGATCGCGATCACCCGTCCCCCGCGGGCTTTCACCTCTTCGATATTGCTGGCGATCTTGCCGTGTACTCCATCGCGGGGCGCGATGAACACCACCGGCATATTCTCGTCGATCAGCGCGATAGGGCCGTGCTTCATCTCCGCGGCGGGATATCCCTCGGCGTGGATGTAACTGATCTCTTTGAGTTTGAGCGCGCCTTCGAGAGCAACCGGGAAGTTCACCCCGCGGCCCAGGTAGAGCGCGTTGTGCGCCTGGGCAAACTGCTCCGCCAGCTGCTCGACCTCGGGCGCGCGGTCGAGCACCTGGCGCATCTGGGCCGGAAGGGCCCGCAGCGCCTGAATGAGCTGGCGTCCTTGCAGGAGGCTCAACCCGCCGCGGAGTCGTCCCAGCTTGAGGGCCACCATCGCCAGCGCGGCGACTTGACTGTTGAACGCCTTGGTGCTCGCGACCCCGATCTCGGGACCGGCGCGAAGGTAGAGTCCTCCCTGCACCTCCCGCGCAATGCTCGAGCCCACCACGTTGACGAGCCCGATCGTCACGGCACCGCGGCGCTTGGCCTCGCGCACGGCGGCGAGGGTATCGGCGGTTTCGCCGGACTGGGAGATCGCGATCACCAGGCACTCTTCCCCGACCACCGGGTTCCGGTAGCGGAACTCCGAGGCGTATTCGACTTCGCACGGGATGCGGGCGAATTCCTCCATCAGATACTCGCCGATCAGGCCGGCGTGCCACGAGGTGCCGCACGCGGTGATCACCACCCGGCTGAAGTGCTTGAGCTGTTCGTCGCTCAAGTTCAATCCGCGGAGGCGGGCGCTGCCCTCCTCTTCGAGCAGGTGGCCCCGGATCGTGTTGGTGAGGCTGTCCGGCTGCTCGAAGATCTCCTTGAGCATGAAGTGGGGATACCCGCCCCGCTCGATGGTGGCGAGGTCCCACTCGATCTGATTGACCGGCTTGTCGACGTGGGTCTCGGTGAGGTTGCGGATCCGGTAGCCGCTGCGGGTTAGGACGGCCATCTCGCCGTCGTCGAGATAGACCACGCTGCGGGTATGCTCCAGGATCGCGGAGGCGTCCGAGGCCACGAAGTACTCGCCGTCGCCCACCCCGACCAGGAGCGGGGATCCGTTCCGGGCCGCGACCAGGATGTCCGGTTCGTCGGAGCAGATGACCGCAATGCCATACGCGCCGGCGACATCCCACAGCGCGGCGGCCACCGCCTCCTCCAGATTGCCGTCGTAGAACACCCCGATGAGGTGGGCCAGCACCTCGGTGTCGGTTTCGGAGAGGAAGCGGTGGCCCCGCTTGAGCAGCGCCTGCCGGATCGTGGCGGCGTTCTCGATGATGCCGTTGTGGATGACGGCGATCCGCCCGCTCTGATCGAGATGGGGATGCGCGTTCGGGGTGGTGGGCGGCCCGTGCGTGGCCCACCGGGTGTGTCCCATGCCGAGGGTCCCGTGGGTCGGGGCCGCCCGGAGGCTCTCGACCAGGGCCGCAATCTTGCCGGCGGTCTTCTGAACCTTGATCCCTTCGCCGTTGATGATCGCGACGCCGGCCGAGTCGTAGCCCCGGTACTCCATGCGGCGAAGCCCCTCAAGGAGGATCGGCGAGGCTTGCTTGGGGCCAACGTATCCGACGATTCCGCACATCGTGTCAGTGACCTCGATCAGACGAGCGCTCGGGCCCGCTCCGCAAGCTGCGCGGCTTCCCGCTCAGTCGGCGCCTCGACAATCAGACGAACGATCGGCTCGGTTCCCGAAGGTCGCAGGTGGATCCACCGGTCCGGCCACGCCATACGCAAACCGTCGCGTTCATCGACAGTGGCCTCCGGGAAAGCGGCCCTGAGCTTCGTGTAGGTCTGCTGCAAGTCGGCTTCCCGGGGCAGCTTAGCTTTGAGAATCCGGTAGCGTGCAGCAGCCGAAACCAGACCTGAAACCGTACGGCCGTCGCGGGCCAGGTACTGCAAGATCAACGCCACCCCCAGGGGGGCATCACGCCCGGTGTGAAGCGCCGGGAGGATGACCCCACCATTCCCTTCTCCCCCGATAACCGCCCGCTCCACTGCTATCGCCTTGGCGACGTTGGACTCGCCGACGGGTGCACGAACGAAGCGAGCACCGCAGTCTCGCGCGGCGTCTTCGACGACCAGGCTCGTGGAAAGGTTGGCGACGACGACAGGTTGCCGGTCGGCCGAAAGACCGGACGGCAGGTAAGTCCTCTGCGGTTCAACATCCTGCCGTCCTGCCGCCCTGCCGTCCTGCAACCGAGCCCCAAGTACCGCGCGCACCGCAAACGCCAGCGTGTAGTCCTCCCCGATCGGCTCCCCGGTTTCGTCCACCAGTGCCAGGCGATCACCGTCGGGATCGATGGCCATTCCCAGGTGGGCGCCGGTACGGCGGACCAGGCCGCCCAGCTCGCCCAGGTTCTCGGGAAGCGGCTCGGGTTCCCGTGGAAACCGCCCATCGGTTTCGAGGTTCAGACCCAACACTTCGCAGCCGAGGCGACGCAACAGGGGCGGAATAACGGCACCGCCGACCCCCCGGACACAGTCCAGCGCGACCCGGAAGCCCCTGGTTCGGATGACCTCGGCATCGATCAAGGGAAGCGCAAGGATGGCATCGAGGTGCCGCTCGATGGCATGGGGATCGAAACGCACGGTGCCAATCCCAGCCCAGCCTTTCCGCGCGGGCCCGCCTTCGGTCTCGGCAACCGCGCGGACTTCGCCAACCGCCTTGGCATCCAGGAAGATCCCGTCCGGCCCGACCAGCTTGAGCGCGTTCCATTCGACCGGGTTATGGCTCGCGGTGAGAATGAGACCGGCGCCCGCCTGGTGGTGCTCTACCGCGAGCTGCCCGGTGGGGGTGGGGACCAGGCCAAGGTCGATGACCTCGCATCCCACGGAAAGGAGTCCGGCGGTTGCCGCGCGCGCGAACATCTCGCCGCTGGTTCGCGCGTCGCGGCCCACGACGACCCGACTCTTGCCCTCCCTCGCCGCGCGCGCACCGAGGGCCGCGGCCCAGCGAGCCACAAACTCAGGCGTGAGATCGGTTCCCACAATCCCGCGGATTCCGGAGGCGGAGATGACGAGCATGACTGAAAGGTAAGAGGTGAGAGGTGAGAGGTGAGAGGGAGTTCCCTCTTACCGCTCCCCGCTTACCGCTCACCCTTTAGACGAGGATCGGAAGTTTCGCGGGATCCGGGAATGCGCGGTGGAACGCCGCGACCACGTCGCGGTCGAAGTGCAGGCCCGCGCACCGGCTGATCTCGGCCAGCGCCTCCGCAGGATGGATGGGACTTCGGTAGGCGCGCTCGGTCGTCATGGCGTCGAAGGCATCGACGACGGCCACGATGCGGGCCACGATGGGAATGGCCCCGTTGGTCAGTCCATCGGGGAATCCCGAGCCATCGAGCCGCTCGTGGTGACTTCGCACGATCTGCAGCACGAGTGGATGGTCGCGCCGAAGCGGCTCCAGGATCTCCTCTCCTTCCAGAACATGCCGTTTCATCTCCTCGAATTCGACCGTCGTGAGCGGACCCGGTTTGTGCAGCACGGCGTCGCGGGTGCCGATCTTGCCGATGTCGTGCAGCTCGCCGCCCAGCCGGATCTGGTCCAGGGTCATGCCGGAGAAGCCCATGAGGGTAGCGGTCTTCACGGCATAGCGGCTCACCCGCTGGGAGTGACCCCGGGTATATCCGTCCTTTTTCTCCAGCATCCGGACCGCCATCTGGATTTGGCCCACGAACTGCTCCTTGTTCCGTCGGTGAAGTTCGCGAATGCCCGCTTCCAACCGTTCCTGACACCGCTGTTGCAGAGCGCGGTTCCTCGGGCCAGCGAGGACGGATCTCCCGGAGCAGCGCCAGTCCGTCGGAAGCCTCCACCACCTCCATGCCCAGCTCGCGAAACACGCGGCCCAGCGTTCGGCGGACCAGCTCGTCGTCGTAGGCGATCAGTACGCGTGCATCATCGGCCGGCGAAGCTGAACCGGTTGGGGCAAGGTGCACGGTCTCAAGCTAGGAATGGCGGGGTGGTTGTACAATAGTGGGGGTGAGTCTTCCGTCGTCAGTCATCAGTCATCAGTCGTCAGTCCCGAGTGTCAGACCGGGCCCAGCGGCGCTAGATTCGTGGTGCCGAACGCCAAGCCGGGAACTTGAGGACTGCAGACTGACGACTGAAGACTGATGACTCGGATCCTCCCTCACGACCACGAGCACGGACTCGCCACGCGCGCGGTGCATGCCGGCCAGCGCGAAGATCCGCTGGCCGGGGCGGTGATGCCCCCGATCTATCAGACCTCGACCTATCGCCAGCAAGGCATCGGTAAGCACAAGGGTTACGAGTACGCCCGGACCCAGAATCCCACTCGAGAGGTCCTGGAGCGCAACGTTGCGGCGCTGGAGGGCGCCACCCACGGGTTCGCATTCGGCTCGGGACTCGCCGCGCTCGATGCGCTGCTCAAGTTGTTTCGCCCGGGCGACCACGTCGTCTCGACCGCGAATCTCTACGGCGGCTCGCACCGGCTGATGACCCGGATCTTCGAAGCGTTCGGCCTCCAGTTCAGTTTCGTCGACTCCCGGGACCCGTCCCGCGTCGCGGGGGCGGTCCTGCCGGCCACCAAGCTGATCTACTGCGAGACCCCCACCAATCCGATGATGTTCCTCACCGATCTTCGCGCCGTCGGGGACGTCGCCGCCGCGCAGGGCGTCCTGCTCGCGGTGGATAACACCTTCGCCACGCCGGTCTTTCAGCGGCCCCTCGAGCTGGGCGCTCAGATCGTGTTGCATTCGACCACCAAGTACCTGAACGGGCACAGCGATATGGTCGGCGGCGTGCTGGTCACCACCCGCGACGATGTCGCCGAGCGATTGGGGTTCCTGCAGAACGCGAGCGGTGCGGTACCGGGGCCGATGGATTGCTGGCTCGCGCTTCGGGGCACCAAGACGTTGCCGCTCCGGATGCGGCAGCACGACGCCAACGGGCGGAGGATCGCGGCGTGGCTGGCCGGTCACCCGAAGGTCCAGCAGGTCTATTACCCGGGCCTCGAGAGCCACCCGCAGCACCAGCTGGCCAAATGCCAGATGGCGGGATTCGGGGGAATGGTGTCGTTTGATGTGGGCGACGTCGGACGGTCACGGCGGATCGTCGAGCGGGTTAGGATCTTTCAGCTGGCGGAGTCGCTCGGTGGGGTCGAGAGCCTGATCGGCCATCCGGCCTCCATGACCCACGCCTCGGTCCCGCTGGAGATGCGGACCGAGATGGGACTGACCGACTCGCTGCTCCGGTTGAGCGTCGGCATCGAAGACGTGGAAGACCTGATCGCCGACCTCGACCAGGCGATCGGCTAGCTAGGTCGCCAGGTAGGCCCGGGCAATCGCCCGCAGGTGCTCGCTCTCCGCGAGGTCGTGGGCCCGCTCGATCACGTCCCGGTGCCGGTCCTGATTCCGTTCCCCCAAGGTCTGTACCGCGAACGACCGGATCATGTCCTCGGGACTCATCGCGTGGGGGAACCCCATGGCGGGATCCACTATAACCCGGCCCGCGAAGGTCGCCGCCCTCCGCAGCGCCGCTTCCGAATCATCCGAACGGTCGGCCGAGATCGCATGCAGCATCCCCAGGACGTGGTGCCAGTGATACGCCCCGGGCGAAGTACCCTCCAGGAGCCGGTCCAGGTACTCGTGGGCGAGAGCCATGGGTCAGAGCCAGTAGAAGGTGAGCGAAGCCTCGCGCTGATCGATCAAGGTGGTCTCTAGGGTCAGTCCATTTCGAGTCCGCTGCTCGGGAAAACGGGGAGCGTTCGGATCCGGATGCACCGTTTCGAACAACCGCTGGCCATGGCGCAGGGAGCCGAGCATGAACCGAACCGCCTGATCGAGGTACCGGTGCTTGAAATCCCCGAGTGAGTCGACCGGAACCGGGCGCGAGCGATCGGACGCAGGGAGCGAGAAATCGATGAGCTCGCACCGGATCAGGAACGACGGGTCGAAGAGGATCCACCGCCCCCGCGAGCGCAGAAAGTTGAGACAATGCCCGTCGAATACCTTCTCGGGGCTGCCCCAGAATCGATAGCGACGCTGGTAGCGGGTTAGGACCGGGCTGTGCCGGTTGAGCCCCGGGGCTTCCACCACGATGGCACACCAGCGCGCCTCGCCGGCCCGTTCCGCTTGCCAGTTCACCGCCATGAACCGCCGTTCCAGGGTAATGCCGTGGGCGCCGGCCATCGCCTGAAAGAGCCGGAACCAGCCGCCGCAGTAGCCGCCCCCCTTCTGCAGCATGGCCAGGACATTCCAGGCGGGAACCGCGTAGCGCAGTCCGGACGAGGGCAGCCCGGCGAAGATGGCGTCGCAGATCCGCTCTTCATCATCCTGACCGGCAGCCCATTCGCAGGTCCATCGCAGGATCGGCTCCCAGGTCCAGGCGGCGGTTGGATCGCCGGGGGGGCCGTCGGACGGCTCCTGCGTCGTGGCCCAGACCGTGGCCGGGATCGGCGGTCGCCAGGCCAGCAGGAACTCGTGGCGGGTTATGCCCAGAGTCGCCTCCCCGGCCGGCGATCGAACGTACCAGGACCACTCCGGCCGGCAGCGACCGATGCTCCGGGGAAGGGCGCTCTCGAACGTGAAGGGATGAGGACCGGACCTCCCATTCGAGTCGAATGCCAGCTCGACCTCTTGCTCCGCTACGCCAGGACCATCAACGCCGCGCGCTCCGATCCGCCACGGTCCCTGGGGTGATCCACCGCCCGGAACCCGGGCGAACCAGACCAGCAGTTGAGGACGACTTCCTTGAACGAATCCGGCTGGGACGGGTTGATCGGTCCTCTCCGCGTTCCATTCGGGCGAGTCACCCAGGAAGCGCTGGGACGCGGGGTCCCGGAGCGGGATCACGCCATGATTGCCGGGAAAGGCAAAGGCGATGCTGTGAACCGCGAAGGGGAGAGCCATCGAAGGTCCCGCCCTGGGCCGGCTCATCGATCTCGCCAGCAGCCGGGGCGATACTGCCGAGGTACGCGCCCTCGGCGCGCGATACCTCGCGCTCGACTCGGTGGGATCGCTTGCCGATTACTACCGCTGGCGGGTAGGCCTGGCCCTGGGCGACCGACGCGCCCTAACCCGCATCCGCAGCCGGCTCGACAGCCTCAGCGAAGCCACTCTCATGCGCATGGTGAACGTGAGCCAGCTGGACGGCCTGCCGCTCGAAGACGCACTCCGCGCGGCCGACGCGCTGTGGGGTCGAAGCGGAGTGTGGGAGCAGCAACGGCTGGGTTACGTGAAACGGGCCGAGCTCGCCCTCAATCGCGGGAACCCGGGTGAAGCGAGGGGACTGATCGAGCGGTGGACCGCCGACCACCCGTTCCGGGCCTTTGACCGCCTGAGCGAGGTGGTCAACGCCTTGTACTGGAACGCGGACACCACACTCGCTGCCTTGGCAGTCCGGGAGATCGGATCCCGAGCCGACGATCCCGCCCCAGCCACCGGTCCGGCGGGCAACGCCCAGGCCGCCGCTTACGATGTCTGCGCCGCGAACCTTTGGCGGTTGTTCACGAGCGGGCTCGAGCGCGTCAGCGCCGCGGCGTCGGCGTTGCGCCGGGAAGGTCAGCGTGGATTCGGAACCCAATACGCCGTACTCTGCGCCGCAGTTCGGGACGCCCACGTCTCGGCCGCGCTCAGGCGACCGGACCTGCGGACCAGGGTCGAGGAGCTGGATTCCCTGGTTCGAGGCCCGGCCACGAATTCCTGGATCCTTGCGGCCGCCAATCTGACCGCCGCCCGCCTCTGGCATTTGCTCGGTGAACCACGGCGCGCCCTCACTGCGACTCGGCGCCGCGCCTATCTCACCGATCTCAACGAGACCCGCGTGTTAGTGGCCCAATCCGCGTTCTTCCGGGAAGAAGGAAGACTTGCCGCGGCAACCGGCGATCGCGAGGGGGCGGCACGCGCGTACCGAAGGTATCTCAGGTTGCGCGCAGATCCGGATTCGGCCCTGATTCCCCAACGCGATTCGGTCCGCGCCGAGCTGGCTCGGCTGCTCGAAAGCGCTCCTGCGAGATAGCACGGACCGGAGAGACTGTCCGGCAACTGATCCGACTTCCCTTCCGGGACCGGGCGTGAAACATTTGGCTACGAGGGGCGTAGGTCCCCGCATCCCCCTCGCGAGTCAACCATGACTTCAGTTCCTGCCCAACGCCCTCGGGTGTCGTTCCCCCAGATTGCGGGAGTGTCCTGGGAACACCCTGCCGACCGTGCCGCGCTCCAGGCTCTTCGGGCGGTGCCCGGGTTCGACGATGTGGTGCGCAAGATCATCGCGTTCCTGGGCGGGGAGCGCGGCATCCGCCTGCTCTTCCAGGGCAACGCGGTGCGCGCCGGTCCGCAGCAGTTTCCGCTGGCCTACTCGCTTCACGTGGAGCTCGTCGCCACCTTCGACTGGCCCACGGTACCCGAGCTGTATGTGACCCAGACGCCGGTGTTCAACGCCGGCGCCTACGGCGTGGACGAGCCGTTCATCGTGCTCCACTCGCCCACTTTCGAGCTGCTCAACGAGGAGGAGCTGCGGGTGCTCCTGGCCCATGAGCTGGGCCACGTGGTGAGCGGTCATTCCCTCTATCGGACCATTGCCGCGATCCTGCTGGCCGTGAGCCTTGGCTCGCTGCCGTTCCTCGCCGGCGTGGCCCTCTGGCCGATCCGGCTCGCCATCCTCGAGTGGTCGCGCAAGGCCGAGCTCTCGTCCGATCGGGCCGGACTTCTGGGAAGCCAGGATATCCTCGCCTCCCAGCAGCTCTTCATGAAGATGGCGGGCGCCTATCGGGGCGCTCTCGAGTCGGGCCAGATGGCGCTGGATCCGTTCATCGCCCAGGCCAACGAGTACCTGGCCGCCAACGAGGGACTCGACCTGGTCTACAAGGTTGTTAACACGCTGGCCCTCACGCACCCGATGAATACCGTGCGGGCCGCCGAGCTCCAGGCCTGGATCGCCAGCGGTGAGTACGACCGGATCCTCCGGGGCGAGTACGTGCGCCGGGGTGCGGAGGCCAAAGCCCGCCCCCTCGGCGAGGACTTCAAGCAGGCCCGCGCCTACTACGCCGGCGAGGCGCGCGATGCGATGAGCAAGGTCGCCGATGCCGCCAAGAAGGCCGCCGCCGCGGCACGGGAAGCGTTCCGCAAGGCCCAGCAACGGTGAATGTCCTGGTCGTCGGCGGCGGAGGCCGCGAGCATGCGCTCTGCTGGGCGCTGCGACGCGACCTTTCCGCCGGCGATCTGTTCGCGGCGCCCGGGAATCCCGGCACCGCTGCCCTCGCCACCAACCTCCCCATCGGCCCGGAGGAGCTGGACCGGGTGCTCGCCGCGGTCGAGAAGCACCGCATCGATCTGGTGGTGGTGGGGCCCGAAGCCCCGCTGGCGCTCGGCCTGGTCGATCGGCTGCGGGAGCAGGGTACCCTTGCCTTCGGGCCGACCGCGATGGCGGCGCGCCTCGAGGCCTCCAAGGCATTTGCCAAGGACGTGATGGCCCGCGCCGGGGTGCGCACCGCGCCGAGCCGCACGTTCGAGGAGCTGGGGCCGGCGCTCGAGTATCTGGACCGCCACGCCGAGCCGCTGGTGGTCAAGGCGAGCGGGCTGGCTGCCGGCAAGGGCGCCGTGATCTGCCTAACCCGCGATGAGGCGAAGCGCACCGTGACCGGCATGCTTCGCGACGGGTGGTTCGGCGATGCCGGAAAGACCGTGGTCATCGAGACGTTCCTCGAAGGTGAGGAGCTCTCGGTGCTCGCGCTCACCAACGGCAAGGAGTTCATCGTGCTGCCGGCCGCCCAGGATCACAAGCGGCTGCTCGACGGGGATGACGGTCCTAACACGGGAGGCATGGGGGCCTACAGCCCGGTCTCGGTGGCCACCCCCGCCCTGCTCCGGAAAGTCGAGGAGCGGGTCTTCCGGCCTACCCTGTCCGAGCTGGCTCGCCGGGGCAGCCCGTTCGCCGGGGTCCTGTACGCCGGGCTCATGGTGGATCCGGAAGGCACCCCCTGGGTCGTGGAATTCAACTGCCGCTTCGGCGACCCGGAAGCCCAGGTGCTTCTGCCCCGCATTCGCTCGGGTCTCCTCGACGCCCTGCAAGCCGTGGCCGCGGGCGACTCCATTCCGCCGATCGGGGTCTCGGCGGACTGTGCCGTGGCAACCGTCCTCGCCGCTCGGGGATATCCGAACGATCCCGTACGGGGAGACCTGATCACTCTGCCGGAGAACCTACCGGATGGTGTAGTGATCTTTCATGCCGGGACCCAGCAAGACCTCGACGGCACGCTCCGGACCAACGGGGGCCGGGTGCTGACCATTACCGGGCTGGCTCGCACCTTCGCCGAAGCGCGCGCCCGGAGTCGCAGCGTGGCCGAGGCCATCCAGTTCGAGGGGAAGCAGTTTCGGAGCGATATCGGATGGAGAGAAGCCAGGAGAGTAGGGGCCGGGGGCCAGGGGTGATGAGGGGCCGGGGGCCAGGGGCCAGGGGCCAGGGGTGCAGCGTGTTAGGTCGGTGGGCCAGATCGATGCTCGGCCACGTCGGCACCCGCCCCGCGGCTCCCCTGGCCCCTGGCCCCTGGCCTCTGGCCCCTGGCCCCTGAGCCTTGCCCGAGCTCCCCGAAGTCGAAACCTACGTCCGCGAGGTACGGCCGCGGCTGGTCGGCCGGCGGATCGTGCGAGCACAACTTTCGCACGAGGACGTGCTGCGCGGGGTGAGCCGGGGCGCCCTGCTGGCTGCGCTTCGCGGCAGCCGGGTTCGAGGAGTGTTCCGGCGGGCGAAGCACGCGGTGATCGTGACCGATCAGGGCCGGCTGGTGGTGCAACCCGGCATGACCGGCTCGCTCGCGGTCCTGCCCCGCTCGGCGGCTCGGGCGATGGACTACGCCGTGTTGCGCGCCGAGCTGGATCGCGGGGGCGAGCTCATCTACCGGGACCCCCGGCGGCTCGGCACGCTGCTCTGGCTCGACGATCGGGAATGGGGCAACTACACCAGCAAGATCGGTCCGGAGCCACTGGATTCCGGCTTCTCGACCACCGGGTTAGGCCGGATCCTGGCCCGCTCCCGGGCCGCGGTAAAGAAGGTCCTGATGGACCAGGGCGCCCTGGCGGGGGTGGGGAACATTTACGCCCAGGAGGCCCTATTCGCCGCAGGAATCGATCCCTCGAAACCGGCGAACCAAGTCTCGGCCGAGGCCGCCGGAAGGCTCTATCGCAGCCTCAGGCGCATTCTCAAGGCAGCCATTGCAGCCCAGGGCACCACGGTGCGGGACTATCGGACCGGATCAGGTCGTGAAGGCGGCTTTCAACTTCGCCTGAAGGTCTATGGCCGCGAGGGGGAGCCTTGCTTGCGATGCGGCACGATCCTGACGGGGACCCACGAAATTGACGGGCGGACTACGGTGTTTTGTCATCGATGCCAACACTAAGTGGGGCTCGGGAGTCGGGAGTTGCGAATAGGGAATGGGGAGTGGGGAGGTCCAATAGCCAATAGCCAATAGCGAATAGCGAGCAGCGAATGGCCAGCCTCTTCGCCACTACCTCCGGGTTAACCGCCCTCCACCGCCGGGTTAAGGCGCTCGCGGAACAGCGGCCCGGCATCTACCGCATGCTGGACGCCTCGGGCCGGGTGCTCTACATCGGCAAGGCCAAGCGGGTAAAGGCGCGCTTGCTCTCCTACTTCCAGGCGCGACCGGGGGATGACAAGGCAGGCCGCATTCTGGACTCGGCCAGCGACATCGCCTGGGAGTATCACCCCAGCGAATTTGCCGCCCACCTTGCCGAGTTGCGGGAAATCCGGAAGTGGCGGCCGCCCTGGAACGTCCAGATGAACCGCCACCGGGGAGCGGTCTTCGTGCGGGTCTCCGCGACTCCCGCTCCGCGGCTCACGACGGTGGCCCGCCCGGGGGACGACGGCGGGCGCTACTATGGCCCCCTGTCGTCGCCGGGACGAACGCTCGAGGCCATTCGGGTCCTCAATGACCTCCTCGGCCTGCGCGATTGCGCCGAGCGGATGCCCATGGTGTTTGCCGAGCAGGGGGATCTCTTCGCGGCGCCGCGGCAGGCTGGCTGCGCGGGTTATGAGCTCGACCGCTGCAGCGGCCCTTGCGCCGGTCTGGTATCCATAGCGGGTTATGCCGAGCGGCTCGAGACGGCGGTGGCGTTTCTCGAGGGCCGGGCGCTGGCTCCCCTGGACCGCGTGATTGCGGCCATGGGCGAGGCAGCGGATCGCTCGGCCTACGAGCTCGCGGCGCGCTGGCGGGAACGCTTCGAGGCGCTGGAATGGCTGCTCGCCGCGACGACCCGGGCTCGCGCAGCGGTGGAGCTCCTGACGTTCGTGTACCGGCAGCCGGGCTCGCACGGCGATGACCGCGCCTATCTCATCCAGGCCGGCGTCGTGCGGGCCGTCTACCCCTGGCCGACGACGCCCATCGAGCGGGAGGCCTTCCGCGCGGTGGCCCAGAACGCGCTGGCCGGCGCCATCCCAACCCGCTCCTCCTCGGAGAGCATCGAGGAAATGCTGCTCGTGATGCGCTGGTTCCGCCGGCATCCCGAAGCACTCCGCCGCACCACCCCGATCGAGCAGTGGATGTGACGGCCCGAGCCCGTTCCCCGTCCCCTGAACCGGGACCCTAAACCGCAAGGCTGTTGCGACGCCCGCTTTCGCTTATCTTACCGGCAGCGAACTTTCCGACCGGGAGGCCCAACTTGAGCTGGATCGTCCGCGTTCGCTCTAAGCAATCGAACACCAAGGGATGGCAGGCCCGGATCCCCTACGGCAAGGTGAATCCGGATACGAAGAGCCGGAGGTTCCGGAGCAAGCTGTTCTCCGACGCCGTGTACGGCGGAGCGGAGAAGGCCAAGCGTGCCGCCGAGCGATGGCTGAAGAGCCATGGCGGCGGCCGGCGCGGCAAGAAGTAACCCGCTCTTACCGGAATTCTTCCAGCAGCGCCTGCAACGCGGCGTTGCCGGGGCACAGCTCGCCGTAGGGGAGGCCACTGAGGGGCGTGGCCACTGTGCCGTTGATGCCGTGCATGTCGGGTGCGCCCTCCTCGAGATACAGGAGTCCGGTGACCACCTCCCCGGCGTCCTGGCGCGCTCGCACGTAGCCATACGCCGCTTCCCGATTGGTCGGATCGTAGGAGCGGTCCACCTGCCGGAAGCGGACCACGCTTCCATCGTGCATCGCCACTTCCATCGTACCGCGGTCCGCCGCACACCCCTCGGTCGGGGCGGTGATCTCGGTGCGCATCGGGGTGAAGTCCACCGGCGCGGTTTCCCGGTAGTGCTCCCGGGTGAACCGATAGCTCTTGGTTGAGCCCTCGTGGTCGTTGAAGGTGACGCAGGGCGAGATCACATCCACGAAGGCAAACCCCCGGTGCATGAGTCCCGCCTTGAGAATCGGGACGAGCTGGGCCTTATCGCCCGAGAAGCTCCGCGCCACGAAGGTGGCGCCCAGCGTGAGCGCGAGGAGGACCGGATCGATCGGCCGCTGGGCATTGGGCTCACCTCGCTTGGACTTCGAGCCCACGTCGGCGGAGGCCGAAAACTGGCCCTTGGTGAGCCCGTAGACGCCATTGTTCTCCAGGACGTAGAGCAGGTTCACGTTCCGGCGGATCGCGTGGCAGAACTGGCCCAACCCGATCGACAGCGAGTCTCCGTCGCCCGAAACCCCGATGGCGAGCAGCTCGTGGTTGGCGGCGTTGGCGCCAGTCGCGACCGCCGGCATCCGGCCGTGCACCGCGTTGAACCCGTGCGACTGTCTGAGGAAGTAGGCCGTCGTCTTGGAGGAGCAGCCGATTCCGCTCAGCTTGATCGCGCGGTGCGGGGGGAGATCCAGCTCGAAGAAGGCCTGCACCACCGCCGCGGTGATCGAGTCATGCCCGCACCCGGCGCAGAGCGTGGACATCGCGCCTTCGTAATCCCTGCGGGTTAGGCCAAGGGCGTTCTTGGGAAGCCCGGGGTGGTGGACCGCCGGCTTGGGAATCGAGCTCATACCGAGGCCTCCGCCAGCCGGGCCGCCACGCTGTGCACCACATGCTCGGCGGTCATCGGCAGGCCGCCATACTCGAGCACCGGGATCATCCGGTCCCGCGCCACGCCGGTCTCCGCCGCAAGCAGAGTGCGGAGCTGGGCGTCCCGGTTCTGCTCCACCACGAAGCAGCGCTCGTGCGCCTCGAGGAAGTCGCCGATCGCGCGGCTGAACGGGAAACCCCTAACCCGCAGGTAGTCGAGCGGGGTCCCCTGCTCCGCCAGCCGGTCCACCGCCTCGCGGACCGCCGCGTGACAGCCGCCCACCGAGATGATCCCCAGCTCGGCCCCGTCCCGCCGCCGGAGCTCCGGAGCGGGAACCGCCTCGGCCGCTCCGGCGATCTTCCGCGCCAGCCGCTCCATCACCTCGGTGTAGGCCGCGGGGTCTTCGGTGTAGGCCCCATATTTATCGTGGCCTGACCCGCGCACAAAGTAGGAGCCCTTGGGGTCGACCCCCGGGATGGTGCGGGCCGCGATCCCGTCGCCGTTGCTCTCGACGTAGCGGTAGAACCGGTCCAGCTGCACCAGCTCCTCCGCCCCGAGGACCTTCCCGCGGTCCGGCCGGTAGGCATCGTCCCAGGACAGCCGGGGACACATCCAGTCGTTCATCCCGATATCCAGATCGGACGCCACGAACACCGGGGTCTGGAACCGGTCGGCCAGATCGAAGGCCTGCACCGCAAAGCGGAAACACTCCTCGGGGTTCGCAGGGAACAGGATCAGGTGCTTGGTATCGCCGTGGGACGCGTACGCCAGCGACAGGAGGTCGGCTTGCTGGGTCCGGGTCGGCATGCCGGTCGAAGGTCCGGCGCGCTGCACGTCGAGGAACACCGACGGGACCTCGGTGTAGTAGCCGAGCCCGATGAACTCCTGCATGAGCGAGATCCCCGGGCCGGCGGTCGGCGTGAACGCGCGCGCGCCTGCCCACCCCGCGCCGATCACGATGCCGGCGGCGGCGAGCTCGTCTTCCGCTTGCACGATGAGGAATCGCTTCCCCCCGGTCGCGGGATCGATCCGGTAGCGCTCACACAATCCCTTGAAGGATTCCATCAGCGAGCTCGCTGGCGTGATGGGATACCAGGCGCCCACGGTAGCGCCGGCATAGAGGCACCCTAACGCGGCCGCCATGTTGCCGTCGATCAGGATGTGGTTCGCCGTCGCATCCATCGGCTCGAGCCGGAACGGCAGGGGGCACTCGAAGTGCTTCCTGGCGTAATCGTAGCCCAGCCGCAAGGCGCGGAAGTTGGCATTGAGGAGCTTGGGCTTCCGGCCGAAGCTCTCCCGCAACGAGGTCTCCATGATGCCGGGATCGATCTCGATCAGCGCGGCGATGACGCCGGCGTACACGACGTTCCTGAGCAGGGTCCGCTCCCGGTCGCCTTGGAAGTTCTCGACGCAAAGCCGGCCCAGCGGCGCGCCGAGGACCGTGATGCCCTCGCGCGCGAGAACCTGATCCTGGGGCCAGGAGGAATCGTAGAGCAAGTAGCCGCCCGGCCGCACCGACGCGGCATCCTGGGCATGGGTGGCCGGATTCATCGCGACGACCAAATCGACCGCAGCGGGCCGGGCCGTGTAGGCGTCCTTGTTCACCCGGATTTCGTACCAGGTCGGCAGGCCCTGGATGTTGGATGGAAAGAGATTCTTGCCCGAGACGGGAATGCCCATCCGGAAGATCGCCTGCATGAGCAGCGTGTTCGCGCTGGCCGAGCCGGTACCGTTCACCGTGGCGATCTTGAACGCGAAATCGTTCACCCGCGTTTTCATGCCGCCGCTCCCACCATGCCCCTGGCCCCCGGCCCCTGGCCCCTCGTGGCCACCGGCTGCCCGGCGTAGGGAATCAGCAAGTCAAACCTCGCCATATCCCACGCGGCCGTCGGGCACCGCTCCGCGCACAACCCGCAATGGAGGCAGACGTCCTCGTCTTTGAGCATGATCCGGCCAGTCTGCGGGAGCGGCGCCGAAGCATAGAGTGCCTGGGCCGGGTTCACCGCCGGGGCGGAGAGCTGCTGCCGCACCGCCTCCTCCGGCCCGTTCGGCGCGATGGTGAGGCAATTCACCGGGCATACGTCCACGCAGGCATCGCACTCGATGCAGAGCGGCGCCGTGAAGTGGGTCTGGATGTCGCAGTTGAGACAGCGTTCCACCTCGCGGGCGGTTTGCTCCGGCGTGAACCCGAGCTCAACCTCCACCGCGAGGTTGCTGAACCGCTCCACCAGCTCGGCGTGCTGCATCTGGGCCCGCGGGGACGGGTTGTAGTCGTTACTGTAGCTCCAGGCATGCATGCCTGCCTTGGCGCTCACCAGCGTCATGCCCTCGGGCGGGCGCTCGGTGACCGGAATCGCCCGGCACCAGTTGTGGATCGAGATTGCCGCCTGATGGCCGTGCGCGACCGCCCAGATGATGTTCTCGGGGCCCCAGGCGGCATCGCCGCCGAAGAACACGTCCGGCAGCGTGCCCTGCATGGTCACCCGGTCCACCACCGGCATGTCCTGTTCGTTAAAGGCAATCCCGATGTCGCGCTCGATCCAGGGGAACGCATTCTCCTGGCCGATCGCGAGAATCACGTCGTCGCAGGGCAGCACCACGGTATCGATGACTTCACTCTTCTGGCGTCCCTTGCTCTCGGACCAGCGGAGCCGCTCGAATTCCATTCCGATGAGCCGCCCGTTCTCGATCACAAATCGCTTCGGGGCGTGATTCTCGATGATCTGGACGCCTTCCTCTACGGCATCTTCCAGTTCCCAGGGCGACGCCTTGAAGTACGGTCGGGAGCGTCGCGCAATGACCTTGATGTCCCGGCCCCCGAGGCGGCGTGAGGTGCGGCAGCAGTCCATCGCGGTGTTACCGACCCCGATGATCAAGACGCGTTCGCCAATGGCCTCGACGTGCCCGAAATGGACCGCTTCCAGGAACTCGATGCCGATCTGAATGCGATCGGTGTCGTAGCGCCCGGGGAGATCGAGCTCCTTCCCCTTCGGGGCTCCGCTCCCGACGAAGATGGCGTCGTATCCCTCGGCACGCAGCGCCTTCATGCTGGTGATCGAGGTGCCATAGCGCACCTCGACGCCCATGTCGAGGATGTAATTGATTTCCTCCTCCAGCACGCTGGCGGGGAGGCGGAACGCCGGGATGTTGGTGCGCATGAGCCCGCCCGGTCGCGAGAGCTTCTCGTAGATCACGCAGTCATACCCCAGCGGTACCAGGTCGTTGCACACGGTAAGCGAGGCGGGGCCGGCCCCGACCAGCGCGATCCGCTTCCCGTTCTTGTCGGCGGGCGCCGTGGGGAGGCGGTCCCGAATGTCGTCTCGCAGATCCGCCGCGACCCGCTTGAGCCGGCAGATCGCGACAGGCTTCCCATCGACCCGGGTCCGCCGGCAGGCCGGCTCGCAGGGCCGGTCGCAGGTCCGTCCCAGGATCCCGGGAAAGACATTGGACTCGCGATTGAGGAGATAGGATTCGGTGTAGCGTCCCTGGGCAATGAGCCGCAGATACTCGGGCACATTGGTGTGCGCCGGGCAGGCCCACTGGCAATCCACCACTTTGTGGTAGTAGGCGGGATTGGTGACGTCGGTCGGTTGCATGCCGCTCGGGGAGGGGCCTACCGAGAAAGTTAATCGGGAATCGGGAATCGGGTGTCGGGAGTCGAGACTTGAGCGGTCAGGCGGTCAGGTGGTCGGACGGTCGGCGGTCGGGCCGCCGGGTGGGCGACGAGACTCTGAACGCTGGAACGCCCGAACGCCTGACCGCCCTGACCTCCCAGCTAGGATGCAAGTATGATCGTCAAGATCCTGGGCACCCGAGGTAACATCAAACCCACCGCGCCCCGACATACGCGCCACTCCGGGGTGCTGCTGAATAACGAGCTCCTGCTGGATTTCGGTGAGGGAGCCTATGCCCGGCATAACCCGCGATGGATCCTGCTCACCCACCTGCACCCGGATCATGCCTGCTTCGTGAGCGCGCCCCTGCCAACCCGGCCGGAGGTCATGGCCCCGGATCCCCATCCAGGCGCCCGGACGACCCCGGTAAAACCCTGGCGGCGGTTCCAGCTCGATGGCTGGCGGGTTATGGCGATCCCCACGGTGCACAGCCAGCACCTCCGGTCCGTCGCCTACCGGGTGACTCGGAGCGGGAAGTCGCTGCTCTACACCGGCGACCTGGTGGACTTCGCTTCCGGTGCGCTGGCGCGGGTCGGCCGGGTCGATCTGGTAATCACGGAGGGGAGCTTCTTCCGGCGGGGCGGCCTGGTGCGCCGAGACCCTCGAACCGGCCGGCGGTTCGGCCACGCCGGCCTGGCCGACCTGGTCAGGCAGTTGGCCCGGCTCACCCCCCGGATCATAGTGACCCACCTGGGAAGCTGGTTCTATCGTGATCCGGCGGGAGCCCGCCGCAAGGTGCGCGGGTTAGGCCGCATGCATGGCGTGGAGGCCCGCATTGCATGGGACGGTATAACGATCAACCTGTGATCCACCGATTTTCGCCGATGACTTGATCCACAGATTACCCAGATTGCCCAGATTAGATCGACTCGTTCTCCGGAGTTCTGCAATTCGACAATCCGATCTGGGTAATCTGCGTAATCTGTGGATTGGCTCAGTCCGCCCCGGGGAGGAGGCCGCTCATGCCGAAGCGCGCACGCCGCTGGTCGCAACGAATCACCCGCACCAGTAACGCCCTCGATCTGGAACGGGGAGTCTTCACGCGGGACGCCAAAAGCATCGCGCGATCGCTCAAGCGATCTGCCGAGCGAAGTAGCCGTCGCAAGTCTCCTCCCTTCCAGTCCGCCATGTCGATGCTCAACCTGTACATCAATCGCGCCGGCAAGCAGCTCCCTCCCACTCGGCGGAGGAAGCTCGAGGCGGCGAAGCGGGAGTTGCGAAGGTTGTATGGGAGAGAGCGGTAGGACGCTATCAGCCTGACGAGGAGGTAGCGAATAGCGAGTAGGGAGCTACCAGGCTGGACCGTCTGCCTGGGCCCTCGACTCGCTACTCGCTACCTCCTACCCGCTAGCTCCTGTCTACTGAGGTTGCCCGTTTCCCACCGGTGCCGTCGCCGTAGTCGCCCGGCCGGCATTCAGGTCGTTCCAGTTCAGAATCGCGTTGAACCCGAGCATGAACGTTCCCTGGGTTTGCCAGCGCCAGAACGGACGAATCGCGAACATCACGACGTGGCCCTTCCCGATCGGCGCATCTACCACCTGCGCCCGGCCGGCCAGGGCCTGACCACCCGACAGGGTACCGGAGAGCAGCATCTCATCGGGATTGGACGGGAATTGCAGGACGACCCGCGGCCGCTCGGCTGCCGCGAGCTGCCCTAACCCGCCAAACCCACCGCCGCGACCGCCCTGCCCGCCTGGTCCACCCGGTCCGCCGCCCCCGGGCTGCGCAACCGGCTCACTGGTGGTGCCGTAAGGCGAAAGCCGCAGCCGGTTGGCCATCGGGGTGATGTTCTGCGAGATCCGGTCACCCCCGCCTCCCCCAAAGCCGGCGAAACCGCCGCCCAGGATGCCACCCGCGTTGAGGACCGGGCCCTGGTTGAAGTAGATCGGCAGCTGAGTGTCCTCGTATCCATACACCAGCGGGCTCTTGGGATCGGCGATGATCCCGCGAAGAATCGTGCCTCGTGCGAAGAGTCCGGTTGGAGTCTCGACGTTGACGCCGGTGGTCAGGTTGTATTCGGGAAAGATGATCGCGGTCGAACCTTCAGTGAGGAGGGTGCCGCCTTCCTGCACGAACTTGTAGAGCTCGAGCAGCCCTTCGAGACCCATGCCGCCGCGAATGTCGTCGCTCTGATCGAGCGCGCCCAGATTCGGAGTTGCCTCGGTCTTCCGGTACGGAAGGGGCTGGTTCCCCGTCCTCGCGATCCCGTTCACCTGCGATGGCGCGGTGCCACCTACGTGCGGAAAGACGATCACGTCGTACTTCGCGCGGAGGTTTCCTTCCCGCAGCTTCTGGTCGGCAAAGTAGGTATAGGGTACGCCGTAGGTGTCGAGCGCCGCCCGGACCCACCCTTCATCCTGAGTCCGCTGCCAGCTGTGAACGTACCCGATTCTCGGCACATCGAGCTCATGCGAGGGAACCGTCGGAGCCGCCTCCATCGCCCAGGCGGAAAGGCCGAGCTCGCGCAACACCGGCTCGATCCGGGCACGGTCCGCGTTCGCGACGATGATCGCCCCCGCTCGGAACTTGCGCCCGGCCGCGTCGAAGTCCTGCTCCGCCGCGCGCATCGGGACGTTGGCGAGCCGGAACCGGAACGTCACCAGGCTGTTATCCGTGGTATGGTCCACCACCAGCACCGAACCATTGCCGGTGATCCGGCCATTGGCCCTGGCCGGCGACGTTACCAGCGTCATGCGCTGATCCAGCAGTGCCTGGTCGGTCACCGGAGTGATGACGAGGTTGCGCATCAACTGGAAAGTCCAGCCGGTGTCGTCATAGGGCGACGGGTTGGCGGGCGCGAAGTTCTGGAGCGAGAGGTACATGTCGGCGAGCGTGCGGTAGGGCTGGTCCGCCCGGATGATGAAGTCGCCCGCCGCGATGGATAGGCCGGCCGCCGTGAACGGCGCCGCTGCGCTGTGCACTTCGAGTCCCTGCTGCATCAGATCGTTCACGGCCTGGGCGGCATCCGCCTTACGCCGCTGTGCCGCAGGGATCACCCAGCCGTATACCGGGCCGTTCTTTCCCTTTTCCACCGAGCGCTTGTTCTTGAGCCAGTAGTTCTCGAGGTACAGGGTCCGGTGGTCGGCCACGTGGCGCAAGGACAGCACCAGAGCGGACTGCTGGATGTTGGTGTTATTGCGAGGGCCCCAATTGATCGAGGGGAGCGGCGGGTTAGGACGGAACCACTCCCGGCTGGTGGTCGTGGGTCCCGCGTTGACGACCCGGTTCTCGGGCCCGTACCCCATGACTTCGTAGAACCGCCCGATCGCATTGTGGGAGTGGGCGATGAAGAACATGTAGTTCGGGGTCCACCCGTCGTAGAACCCGTAGGTCCACACGCCCGGCACGCCCCGCTTGGTCATCTCCATCACGTCGTTCTGGGCCAGCATCCACCACTCGTTCACGGTGATCGGGTCGAGCGATTCGTTGTACGGCCCGGTCCCCGTCGAGGAATAGAGATAGGTGGACTGCTCGTGCAGATCGTGCAGCACGGTCGGCTTCCACTCCAGCACCGTGCGGGTCACCGCCCGAGTCAGCTCCAGGAACTGGCCCATCCCGTCCCGGTTGTTGTCGTGGGCCACGTACTTCCCCCAGTACATGAGCGGGAGCCGGGCCTCGCCCTGGGGCCGCTTCTTGTTGAAGTAGTAGGTATCGACCTGCTTCTCGCGCCCGTCCACCTCGAGGACCGGGGTGATGAACGTGATCAGGTTTTCCCGGATGTTCCGGATCGTGGGCGACTCATCCACGATCAGCCGGTAGGCCAGCTCCATCAGCATCTCGGGACCGCCGTTCTCCGGCGAGTGCATCCCGCTGGTCACGTAGTAGATCGGCTTAGCGGCGCCGATGAGCTGCCGGGCTCGGCTCTCCGACGTCTTCCGGGGATCGGTGAGCTCGGTCAGCATCCCCCGGTAGCGATCGAGCCCGCGAATCGTCGCTTCGTCGGCGATTACCAGCAGCACAATCTCGCGGCCCTCTTCGGTCTTCCCGATGGTCCAGAGCGTGGCCCGGGGCGAGGCCTGATCCAGCGCGGCATAGTACCGGTGGATGTCCTTCGCGTAGGTGAGCTCGCCCGGGGTGCCCACGATACGGCCCAGGAATTTGAGTGGCGTCGGCACCGTGCTCGAGGCCGGGAGATAGTCGACCAGCTCGGTCGTGATACGGGAATCCCGGAGATGCTCCTTGATCTTCCTGGTGTACTCTTCGTCGATCTTCTGCTGGGCAACTGCGGGGAGGGCGCTCAGTGCCACGGCTGCTACGAGGAGCCATGGGGATCGGGACAGAGTGCGGGTCATTGGGACCTCAGGGGATAGGGCTATTGGCTATTGGCTATTGGCTATTGGCTATGGGCTATGGGCTATGGGCTATGGGCTATTGGAAACTGCACCGACCTGTAAGGCTGTTGACCAAAAGCCAATAGCTAATAGCCAATAGCCTCGGGCACCGAGCCGTAAGGCTGTTGACCAATAGCCAATAGCTAATAGCCAATAGCCTTGTCAGCCCTAACCATACGCCCAATCCCTGGGGATCGTTGGGGTTATGTTTCTGAGTCACCGGCTCCGGCCCCCCGGCTCCGGCCCCCGGCCCCTGGCCCCTTCCAGGAGGCACCATGCCTGTGCGCTATCGGCTCGACCGGATCGAAGTGGCAGCCTTGGGATCCCGCCCCGCCTCCTGGACCTTCGCCGGAGAGGCCGTTCGCGGGATCGAGTGGAGCTACGTCGCGATCGACCGGAATCTCACCGGCAAGAATAGTTGGGAGTTCCTGGTGCGGGTGCCGGGCGATCCGAAGGGTCGCATCGAGGTAAGACCCCGCACCATCCCCTTGCATCGAGCGTGGGAAGAGCTGCCGGACCGCTCACTCACCTTTACTCAGGCGACCCGGGGAGCGTCGCGCGGGCGGTGGTATTGTCCCGTGGCGCTGGCCGATCCGACCGGCGAGAAATCCCGGGTCGTGGCCCGCCACGATGAGCGCAACCGGCTGCCCGGATGGTTCCGCGGTCTCACCCTTCGGCGCAAAGGGACGGTCAAGGCGACCAAGGGCACCGATCAGGACGCGCTGGTGGCGCTGGTCGCGCCGGACAACCATGCGGACATGATTCGATTATTCTTCGCTACGAAGGTCTGGGTTCTGAAAGAAGCCGTGGTACTGCGATAGCGAGCCAATGCCGACTCAGTACACCGATCACGAGCTGGCCCTGATCCTTCGCCAGGCTGCTGCCCTTCGCTGGGGTGGCGAGGGCGAGGAGCCCCGGCATTCGCTGGAAGACATTCAGCTCGTGGCCCAGCAGCTTGGGATCCCTCCCCATCTCGTCGAGCGCGCCGCGAGCGCGTTGCCTCGACGCGCCCGCGCCCGGATGTGGCGGTTCCTGTTCGGCCGGAGCTCCTCCTTCAGCACCAACGCCGTGGTCGGGTACCGGCTCGCGCCGGAGTCGTTCCCGGACGTGATTGAGGGAATTCGGCGGTTCACCGGGCGAGACGGGCAAGTGGGTGAGCTCACGGGAAGCGTCGAGTGGCGCGACCATCGCGACACCAGCGACGTCGCGATCACGGTGGTCCCCCGCGGCCCCGAGACGATGGTCCGGGTGTTCGGCGACTTCGACTACTGGAAGCTGGGCCCGTTCGCCGCCGCGGCTCTGGGCGTCGTGTTGGTTGTGGTGCTGGTCGCGGCCGGCGTGAACATGAGCGGGGCGTCGCCCCTGTGGGTCGTCGGGTTAGGCGTCGCGGCGGGGGTGGTGCTCTGGGGTGTGGCCCGGTTCTACTGGTCGCGCCTCGCCCGCAAAGCCGCCCGCCGGGTGATCACCTATCGCAAGCAAACGCAGGAAGTCATCCTCCAACTTCGCCCTCCGGTCCCCGCAGGCCCAAGCGCGTCGTTTGGCGTGTTCGAGGTCGAGCGGGAAACCTCAGAGTAGTCCTACTCGGTTTCGTCCAGCGCAACCAGCCGAGCCCGGGGCGGAATCCCGGGCTCGAGCTCCATGATGCCCACTGAAGCAGGAAGCCCGAACCGAAAGGGACCCGCAGCACCCGGGTTCATCACCGTCACCACCTGATCCACCACGGTGAGGAGCGGTTTGTGAGTGTGACCGTACACGATCACCTCGGCGTCGGGGTGGGCGCGATTGAGCCTCTCGGGCGTAGGCACCCCGAGCTGGTGACCGTGGATCAACAGGAACGCGAATCCTTCGATCCGCTCTTCGATGATCTCGGGAAGGCGGTGGCGGAGGTCGAAGCCGTCGGTATTCCCCCACACCGCCGTGACCGGTGCGATCGTTTCGAGGGCGGTGAGAAGGTCCGGCTCACCGACGTCGCCCGCGTGAAGGATGCGGTCCACGCCGCCGAAGACCTCGAACACCGCGGGACGGAGCAGGTTGTGGGTATCGGAAATGAGGCCGATGCGCATCGGAGCTACCAGGTATCAGCCATCAGCTATCAGCTATCAGCTTGCTGCACTCAGCAGACCGGCCGGACTGATAGCTGATAGCTGATAGCTGATAGCTCAACCTTCCCATCTCCTCGCCACCTGAATATCGAGCTCCAACTGATCCACAATCCGCTGTACCACGAAATCCACGAGCTCCTCGATTCGGGTTGGGCGATGATAGAAGCCGGGCGCGGCGGGAATAACCACAGCTCCCGTCTCGGTCACCTGGACCAGGTTCCGGAGATGGACCAGTGAGAGGGGCGTTTCGCGCGGCACCAGGATCAGCTTGCGCCGTTCTTTGAGTGTTACGTCCGCGGCCCGCTCGATCAGCGAGCGGCTCGATCCCTGGGCGATTGCCGAGACGGTTCCCATGGAACAGGGACAGATCACCATGCCGGCGGTGGGCTGTGAGCCGCTCGCGGGTTTGGCGCCGCGGTCGTCGTCATCGAATACCGTGACGCTCGGCCAGTTCCCGCCCGTCGCGCGCCGCAATTGAGCGAGCGAACCGATCCTGGTCTCTTCCCTGAGCAAGCGCCAACCGTGACTCGAGACGATCAGCCAGAGCGGGACCTGATGCTGAGCCAGGATGGCAAGGAGGCGCACCGCATAGGGCGCTCCCGATGCGCCGGTAATCGCAAACACGAGCGGGCGCCCGCGGGCCGGGCCGCGTTGCGCTCGCGGAGTCACTTGCCGCGCCGGTTGGGGGTTGGCAACCGCACGGGATGCTTGGGCGGGGGCCTGGGAGGTACGCGCTGCTTGGGCGGCGCATCCCCCTTTCGGGAGCTCTTCTTCATTCCACCAATGTACCCGCAGCTAACCCGGCTTGCCGAGATCCGGCGCGCGTCGTAGCATATCGGCGGAAGCTCGATCCCTCGTCCTCAAGCCAAGAGGTGACCATGCGTAGGACCGCGATGCTGTTGGCTGGTCTGCTGCTCGGAACGGCATATGCCGCTCCCACTCACGCGCAGCAGTTGACTGTGGGCGGGTTCGTCGGCCAGGTCTACGACACTTCGGAAGACTGGCTGCTGTTCGGCGGAGAGGTCCGCTGGCAGGTCAAGGAAGACAAGCCCTTCGTCGTCCAGCCCCGCGTCTGGATCAATCCTTATGAGGGCGGCTCGGCCCTCGGGTTCGACGGGAACGTGCTGTACCGGCCCAACTATGACGGGAAGTTCCGGCTCTATGCTGGAGTGGGAGGGGCAGTCGTGCGGCAATCGTTCGAAGGCGGGTCGGAGACCGATGTCGGGCTCAATTTCGCCGCCGGGTTCGAGCTGGTGTTGAACGAGGAGTCCAAGTTGCGGCCGTTTCTGCACAGCCAGTACACGGTCATCAACGACAGCGGCAACCCGTTCACGTTGTCGGCGGGCGTGGCGTTCCGGCTGAAGTAGGCGACCGGGCGGTGCGACTCGATTATGCCGCGAGCAGGCGGTCGAGCAGCGCGAACCCGAACACCGTGACACTCATGATCCCGTTCATGGTGAAGAACGCCGCGTCGAGGCGGGAAAGATCGTCGGGCCGCACCAGGCGGTGCTCATAGAGCAGGATTCCCGCGGCCACCACCAGGCCCGCGTAGTACCACGCCCCGAACCCGGCTCCCCAGCCGAACAGCACGAGGGCGGGAATGGTGATCCCGTGCAGCAGCTTGGCGAGCCTTATGCTCCGGGTTAGGCCGAACCGCACGACGGCGCTCCGGAGCCCCTCGGCCCGATCAAAGGCCTCGTCGGGGAGGGCGTAGAAGATGTCGAAGCCTGCCACCCAGGTTGCCACCGCGAGCCCGATCACCGGGAGCAACCACCCCGGCTCACTCCATTGCCCCGCCACCGCCAGGTAGCCCCCCGCCGGCGCGATCGCGAGCGAAGCGCCCAGCCAGAGATGCGACCACCAGGTGAAGCGCTTCGACAGGCTGTAGGTCATGATCCAGGCCAGGGCAACCGGAGCCAGCGCCAGGCAGAGCGGGTTAAGGCCGGCACCCGCGGCGAAGAAGAGGGCACCCGCCACGATCACCGACGCCCAGGCCTGCCCGAGGGTCAGCCGGCCCTGCGGCAGCTCGCGATTCCGGGTACGCGGGTTACGGGCGTCGAATTCCCGGTCCGCGATCCGGTTGAAACCCATCGCCACCCAGCGCGCGGCGGAGAAGGCCACGACCACCAGCGCCACGATCCGCCAGGTTACCGGAAACCGAGGCGACGCCCCTAATACGCCAAGGAGGGCAAAAGGGAGCGCGAAGGCGGTGTGGGGAAGCTTGACGAAACTCGCGAAGCGCGCGAGCAGTGAGTCGCCGGCAAAGGTTTGCGGCTCTAACCTCTCACGTCTCACCTCTCACCTCTCACCGAGTCTGATGCCGAGCCGTTCCCACATTTCGTCCACCCTCCGCCTGGTCGCGGCGTCCATCTCGATCTTCTGCGGCCACTCGCGAGTAAACCCTTCCTCAGGCCACTTCCGGGTGGCGTCGATCCCCATCTTGCTGCCATAGGTAAACCCGCGGCTCGCGTGATCGAGCACGTCGATCGGTCCCATGGTGAACCGCACATCCCGCTCGGGGTCAATGTGGTTGAGCGCCACCCACCACGCCTCCTCGGGGTCCTGCACGTTCACGTCGCGATCGACCACCACGATCACCTTGGCCAGCGACATGAGCCCCTGGCCCCACAGCGCGTTCATCACCTTGTAGGCCTGGCCGGGGAACTGCTTATCGATCGAAACGAACACCAGGTTGTGGAAGATCCCGTACGCCGGCATGTGGTAATCCGCGATCTCGGGCACGGTAAGCCGAAGCAGCGGGAGGAAGATTCGCTCGGTCGCGTGACCGAGATAGTAGTCCTCCATCGGCGGCCGGCCCACCAGGGTCGCGGGATAGACCGGATTCCGGCGCGTCGTCACCGCGGTGACGTGCACCTTCGGGTAGTAGTCGGCCAACGAATAGAAGCCGGTATGGTCTCCGAAGGGTCCCTCGAGGACCAGCGGCTCGGCTGGATCGATATATCCCTCGATCACCATCTCCGCTTCCGCGGGCACCGCCAGATCGGAGGTGACGGCGCGCGCCAGCTCCACCGGCCGCCTTCGCAGGAAGCCCGCAAAGAGAAACTCGTCGATAGTCGGCGGGAGCGGCGCCGAGCCTGCATAGATGCTCGCCGGGTCGCCCCCCAGGGCGATCACCACCGGCATGCGCTCCTTGCGCTCCGCCATCGCGCGCCAGTGTGCGGCCCCCACCTTATGGCGCTGCCAGTGCATGGCCAGCTCATTCTTCGAGAGCACCTGGATCCGGTAGAGGCCGACGTTGCGAATCCCGCGCTCGGGATCCTCGGTGATCACGAGCGGCAGCGTGAGATAGCGGCCGCCATCACCGGGCCAGGTGACCAGGAAGGGGAACCGATCGAGATCGACCTCGTCACCCTCGAGCACGACCTCCTGACAGGGAGCGCGTCCACCCCGGGTCCTGGGCGGAAACTTGGCGAGCTCGGCGAGCTTGGGCAGCATGGCCAGTTTTTCCATGAGCCCCTTCGGCACCTTCATTTCGACGAGCTCGGCAATCCGGCCTCCGATGTCATCGAGCCGCTCGGTGCCGAGAGCAAGACAGATCCGCCGCATCGAGCCGAACAGATTGATGGCGACGGGGATGGGACTTGCCGAGCCGTCTTCCCCGACCGGGCGCTCGAAGAGCAGCGCCGGCCCGCCGCCCGGCGATTTCATGCAGCGGTCGGCGATCTCGGCGATCTCCAGGCGGGTGGCGACCGGCTCCCTAACCCGCACGAGCTCGCCGGATCGCTCCAGCGCAGCGATGAAGTCCGGGAGGTTGTCGTGGACCATTCAGGACTCCGCCACTCGGGACTCGGGATTCGGGACTCGGGATTCGGGAATCTGCCCGGGAACCCCCGAGTGCCGAGTGCCGAGTCCCGAGTCCCGAGTCCCGACGTGGATCGCACAAATCCCGCCCGCGAGCAGCTCCCAGGTTACCGTGGTAAACCCGGCGGCCCGCATCCGGTGGGCGAGCTCGTCCGCAGTCGCAAACACGCCGACCGATGCTGGCAGCCACTGATAGGCGTTTCTATGTTTCGAGATCAGCCGTCCGATCCTCGGCAAGAGGTGCCGCAGATACCAGAGGTACAGGCCGCGGAGCGGGTTATGAGGCGGCGTGCTGAACTCGAGGATGACCAGGCGCGCGCCCGGCTTGAGGACCCGCGCCGCTTCCCGGAGGCCCGCATCGAGGTCCATCAGGTTCCGGATACCGAAGCCGACGGTCGCCCCATCGAAAACCGCAGGACCGAAGGGGAGCGCCAGGGCATCGCCGTTGGCGGGTACCGCCCGGGGGGATTTTCCGCGCCCGCGCACCAGCATCGCCTGCACGAAATCGAGCGCGATCACGCGCCCGCCGAAAGCCGGCCGATTCCCCAGCTCGGCCGCGAGATCCATCGTGCCGGCGCAGAGATCGAGATACCGCCCGTCGGGTCGCGCTTCCCAGTTGAGCCGATCGATTGCCCGCTTGCGCCAGCGGCGGTCCAGATTCGCGCTCAGCAGGTGATTCAGCAGGTCGTAGCGCGGCGCGATCGCTCCGAAGATTTCCTGGACATAGGCCCGCTTGGTCACCCCGCCTGTGACCGGTAAGTCCCGCCCGGTGGCGAACATAGCCGCCGAATGTACCCCGCTCGGAAGCCTCGTCGCAACCTGAGATGAGCGATCCCTCAGGGCCAGTGAATCTCCAGCACGCGCCCGATCAGGAGATCGTGCGGCTCGCGCGCGAGGGAAGCGAAGCGGCGTACCGCGAGCTGATCCGCCGGTATCAGCGCCCAGTGTTCTCGCTCATCTATCGCATGGTTCGCGACCGGGAGCTGGCCGAAGACCTGGCGCAGGACACGTTCGTCAAAGTGATCAACGCTCTGAGCAGTTACCGGCCCGAGTTCAAGTTCTCGTCGTGGGTGTTCAAGATCGCCAACAACGTCGCGATCGATCAGCTGCGCCGCCGCGAGCTCGATACCCTTTCGCTGGAAGGATCACCTCACGCGACCACGCAGGATCGGATCGAAGCGACGTCGCTGGAAGTCGCCGAACCGGGGGAAAACGCACTCGACGAGGTGGCGAACCGCGAGCTCGGCGGCACGATCGAACGCGCGATCGCGAAGCTGAGGCCCGAATACCGGGCCTGCATTCTGCTGCGCCACGTCGAAGGGAGACCCTACGAGGAGATCGCGGAGATTCTCGATCTCCCGTTGGGAACCGTGAAGACCTACATCCACCGCGCGCGACACGAGCTGCGGCGCGTGCTGGAACATCTGCGCAATGAATAGCTATTGGCTATTGATGGCTATTGGCTATTGGCTATTGGAAACTGCCTTCACCCATAGGGCTGTTTTACCAATAGCCAATGACCAATAGCTAATAGCCCCAATCGCCACGTTTCAACTTTATACGTTAGAAACCCGAGACGAACCTCTCTCGTAAAGCACCTCGTATGACTTGGCCTACTCCGCATCTCACTGCAGTCGATCTCGACGCGTTTCATTCTGCGTCGTTGAGTCGAGAAGCGTCTTTGCACCTCGAGTCCTGCGCAGAATGTCGCGAACTCGTGGAGCGGGACCGCGCCCTCGTTCATGCCCTGGAAAGTCTTCCGGGTTTCGATCCCGCGGATGGCTTTGCCGGCCGGGTCCTGGCCGGAATTGCCCGACCTGTCCCGGCCGTTGTTCCAATCCGGCGCCGAACCCGACTCGCGCTGGCCGCGTCGGTCATGATCGGGCTCGGCGCCAGCATTGGATGGTCCGCCCTGAACTGGGCGACGTTGCGCGGCTGGGCCGATTCGGCTCCTGGGGAAGTGAGCCGGCTGGTTTGGGATGGAGTGACCAGAGTCGCCCAGAGTATCGCCCAGCAACCTCTGGTTGCCGGGTTGGGCAATCTCGGATTCTCGACCGGGCTGCTCGCGCTCTTCGCCGCGTTGCTGCTGGTCGGCTACGTCGGGGCGATGGTGGCGCTGCGCCGCCTGCTCGCGCTGCCCGCTATGGCCCAGCCTGCGCTCGATGCCGGCCGATAGGCGGGTTAGGATTGCGCTCGCCCTTCTCGGCAGTTCGGGGTTTCTTGCCTCCAGTCCGTTTTCCCGACTCCCGGCACAGACTCCGAGCCGGATCGAGCTGGATCGGCTGAGTGACCCCGCGGGACTGGAGCGGCAACTTCGGTCGGCGCTTCGGTCCGAGGGGGCGCAGGTCCTGGTGCCCAACGGGCGGGTCGAGCAGGGGGACTTCCAGCTCGCCCCAGGCGCGACCGTTCCCGGACATCTCCTGGTGTTGAACGGCGACGCCGAGCTCTCGGGCCAGGTCCAGGGAAATGTGGTAGTGCTCGACGGCGATCTCACCCTCGAGCGCGGGGCGGTTGTGTCGGGCAACGCGCTCGTGCTCGGAGGGCGCATCGTCCAGCGCGAAGGCGGAAGAGTCGAGGGCGAGCGGCGAGCCCTGCATGCAGCGCTCGCCCAATCGCTGTCGAACGGCGATGGGAGACCCTCCTTCGGGGTGCGGCTCGCGGGGCTGGCCGGGGTTCTGCTTTCTCTCACGCTCCTCGGGTTCGCCCTGGTGCTGTTTGCCCGGCAACGGCTCGAAGTGATCTCTGACACGGCCGCCAACAGTCTGGTGCGGTCGTTCCTGGCCGGCCTCCTGGCCGAAATCGTTGCGCTTCCCACGACGGCGTTGCTCATCGCCGGGCTGGTCCTGAGCATCGTGGGCATCCTGCTGATTCCGTTCGTCGCGCTTGCGTTGGTGCTGCTCTGCGCAGCCGCGATTCTCACCGGGACCATCGCGGTGGCCCACGCGATGGGAGAGACCTACGTTCGGCGGCGGATGGCGGCCGGGGTACCGATCGGGAGTCCCAACAGCTTCCGCTATTTGCTGACGGGGCTCGCGACCCTTGCCGCGATCTGGCTTGCGTGGGTCGGGTTCGGCTGGGTTCCGGTGGCCGGCACCCTGATTCTCTGGTGCAGCCTCATCGCCACGTGGGTTGTGGTGACCGCAGGGTTCGGTGCGTTTCTGCTGTCTCGCGGCGGCACCCGCCCGGCGTTCACGGGAAGGGTGATTCCGCCCGAAGCGGTGACCGACGAGTATCTCTGGGCCACGCCGCGCTTCGGGGTCGATGCGGTGAAGCGCCCCACTCGGTCATGAGAAAAAAGCGCCCACAGATTACACGGATTACACAGATTCGGTCGACGATGGACGCAGCTCATCGAGCCAATCGGTGTAATCTGGGTAATCTGTGGTTCAAAAACTCGATTCTCGTATCGGCAGCCCTTGCCGTATGGCTCCTGGGATGCGGACGGGCCCCCGTTTTAGGGGAGTTCACCTACGCGCGACCCTACGCGGGTGAGGGCGCGCTGCGCGCTCAGATCGAGATGGGCGCGGGTCACCTCACGGTCGGTCAAGCTCGACCGGAGGACCTGGCCACCCTGGCGCTCCGCTACGACGCGCTGCGATCCCGTCCGATCGGCACCCTGGACCCTGAGGGGGTGTTGCGCCTCGGCACGGAGAGGATCGGCCAGGGGGACAACGGGGATGGCGGGTTTCGGATCGGGCGAGGACGGCGACCGCAAGAGGCACGCGTCACCTTGTCGGACCGGCCCGAGCTGGATCTCGAGGTCCGGCTGGGTGCCGGCGAGGCCTCGCTCGAGCTCGGGGGGCTCCGGCTGGCCGCGCTCACAGTAACCGCGGGGGCGGGCCCTGCCACGCTGGGGTTCGCCGAACCTAACCCGGGGCAGTGCCGCCTGGGCTCGGTGACCTTGGGCGCGGGAACGGTGGAAGTCGTCCGGGCCGGGAACAGCGGCTGTGCCGAATGGCGGTTCGACGGCGGCCTCGGCAAGGTCACTCTCGATCTCTCGGGAGCCTGGCCGGCCGGGGCGCGAATCAGGCTCAATCAGGCGGTCGGCGCGGTGACGCTCCGAGCCCCGCGCGACCTGGGTCTGCGGGTGAGGGTGGACGGGTTCCTGGCCGGCTTCGATGGCGAAGGGTTCACCAAGGCCGGGCCTTTCCATACGTCGGCGGGTTATGAGGGCGCGAGCCGGAAGCTCGACGTGGAGGTGAGTGCGGCAGTGGGTGGGGTGCGGGTAGAGTGGTGGTGATCAGCCTTCAGTCGACAGTCTTCGGTCGACAGTCTATGTCAAGACTGAAGACTGAAGACTGAAGACTGAAGCTCCCAATCACTGATGAATGACGGGCAAAGCAACCGCCCGCGCGCCGGTGGCCGGATCGGTGTAAGGCCCCATGTTCTCGACGATGCCCAGCCCACTGATCGTGACCGTGAGCCCGCCGGTCAGGGCGCCGGGCGCATGGGGCGAGTCACTCGTTTCTCTATACCTCTGCGGGTTACGAGCGCACGGCGCGGAAACTGGACGTGGTGGTCAGTTCGGCGTTGGGTGGGGTGACCGTCGAGTGGAGATAGGAATCTGCCGGCGGTGGGACAGCCGTCGTGCGCACCATTGCTACTCCCTCGGGATTGGGAAGCGCCGGACCGACGTCCGCACCCCGTTCGACAAGGACAACTCGAGCTCGGGGTTCTGGGTTCGCAGAATCACGGAGCCACCGCGCGCGAAAGCAAGCACCTCAGCAGTCGTGCCGTCCCGCACCATCACCATTGGGTAGGCCGTCGCATCCCAACCCAGGCGCACCCGGCCGCCGCCCAGCGATTGCACGCGTACCGCAGCGGGTTGGGCGGGCCCCACCCCCATCGGACTCGTTCCGGTGATCGAGCGTTGCCGACGCCGGTCCGAGAGACGCAACGTCGCCAGGCGCGCAAGCGCGGCCGGAGCCAGCGGGAGGGCGAACGCGAAGTGCCGAGCCTCGAGATCCCTGGCGTGGGCAACAGCCTCGCCCGAGAAGGAGATGGTAAAGAGCTGGGCCCCCGCTGCATCGAGGCCCTGGAGCTGGTAAGGACCTGCCCGCGTGGGAAGGGACGGCCGGGTCACCATTGCCAGGGCGGGCTCGAGCTCGAGGCCGCGACTCGAAACCCTCCCCCAAACCAGGAGGGTCGGTTGGTACGAGGTGGGACCGGCTGCCGTAAGAACGGAACTCACCTCCGGCGAGGTGAGGTAGTTCAGGATACCGAGGTAGTTGTAGACGCTGATCCACTTCGGGTAGCAGTAGGTCATGAAGTCGCGGTATCGCCGATCGATCACCATACCGGTCACGAGATCGAACCCGTAGGCACCGATGATCCCACCCTCCCAGGGATAGCTGGGATCGGTTCCATCGGGATTCCCGCACGGAGCATGAAAGCGTCCCCAATTATGCCCGAGCTCGTGGGCCGCGACGTCGGCCCGGGTGATGGGATCGTCCCAGCCCAACGCCGACCAGCCGGGCAGCTCCGCTATGCCGGCGACGAACCACCCACTGGATCGGGCGTCCACCACGCCGTAATAGTAGGCGGAGCTCCCGTCGGCGACCCGCAGCGCGGCGAGCTCCGAAAGGAGCACCTCCCATCCTACTTCCTGCTGGTTCGGTACGTCCACAGAGGTCTGGAAAGCAGTTCGCACCTCCGCGTCCACGGCCGGGATCGGGCTGATCTTCCGCACCAAGGACAGGTAGTCCCCCTGGTTCTGCGCGTTCACGTCGCCGGTGCGCTCGTTGACCCTCAGGAGAATGGGGACCAGGCGCAGGTTCAGGACGGGCACTACGCGCGTCTCAAGCGGGTGCGGCGCCCCGGAACGGGGGAACTGGTTGTCCGTCTCGTCCTCCTCCGGCGTTGCGTTCTCCGGATCGACGTCGGCGAGGACCGCCAAGTCAGCCTGAATGAGGGAACCGGGGATCGCCGCATTCCAGGACGAAGAGGCAACCCCCTCCTTCACCGCGAGCGGTACCAGTCCCAGAGGCGTGGGAATCATGATCGTTCCCGTCAGTGCGCCGGCCCGGTAGAGGCGAACTCGGACCGGGGGTGCTGCCCTGCTCCGCCGATTCGCAGTCACGAACACCCGCACGTACGCGTCACGCCCCGCGACGAGGGGAACAGCGCCTTCGAGAGTCTGGATTCCCTGGGTGAGATGGACCGCCTCGATGCGGAAGTTCAGGACAACCAATGAGTAGCTGATGGCGATGCTGGCCACGGCGCCGCCATCCACCGTCACCGACTGACTGTCCGGCGCCGGCACGTAGAGGCCATCGGACCCGCGTGCATCCGTTGCAACGACGGCGTAACTGCCAGGTTGCAGGTCGGTGAGTGTCTGCGTTGCGGACACCGTGCGACTGAAGCCCTCGGGACCGCTGACCGTCACGTCGGCACTGGTCTGGGTAGAAAGGCCCGTAATCGTGATCGCGAGCCCTCCCGACATGGTGTACGTGATGCCGACACTCGCGAGGGTTCCAACCCTGATCTCAATCGACTGGGTGGCTGGGCTGGGGAGGTAGCTGGTGAGGTCGGTCCTGGCATTGGCGGCGACAATGGCGTAGGTACCAGGAACGAGATTGGCGAGCGTCTCCGTCGCACGGACCGTTCGAGCAAGCCCGGCCGGGCCGGTGACCGTTACGACAGCAGGAACCTGGGCCGGCAACCCGCTGATCGTGATCGTGAGTCCGCCGGTCTGGGCGGCGGGCGTGCTGGGCGAGTCGCTCGTTCCACACCCGGCCGAAAT